>JAEZJQ010000077.1 GCA_023436305.1 Bacillota bacterium | reverse complement strand
TCATGCAATTTTAAGCGTGAAACCGGCGAATTTTTGTTGTAAGGGTTTTAAATAGGGTAAGTGGATTGACGGATATGAACGGATAAGATAGAGGTGAAGTTAAGTATGTCAACAGTAGCCATTGTTAAATGTTCGAATGTTCATGAGGCGGAAACGGCGGTACGGAATAGCTTGGCGTTGCTTGGCTGGGATAGGGTGAAGACAGTTATCCGGGCGGGGCGGACGGTTTTGATTAAGCCCAATGTTTGTACAGCTAAGTAACTGTGGCGGTCCGGATGATCTCAGCAGCTATCAGCGCGGTGGTAACACCCGGGTTTTTAAATGAACATCAAATCCCATATGAAGAAACGTTAAAAAGTTTGGAAATTATTTTGATTAAGGGATTGAAAGAATAGGATTTTTGAAAATCGAAGGCATCACCGGCATAATTATCGCCCAAAAAAGAGTGGCGCTTCAAATTGAAACACCACTCTTTTCTTAACCCTTTATTTGATAATTATTCATTATTAATTGGCCACTCCATTACTGCCTCCCCAGTTCCTGGAGCAACCTTTGCTGCTCCTTGATAATCTCCTCCAACCTCTTGATAATCTCAGCCCGACGTTCGGCTTTGGTGTCTGTTAACGTCTCGGGAAGGCTGGTTTGGGTGGGCAGATTGGTAGAGAAGTTCTCCAGAGCCTGAGCCACCGTATTCCCCAGCAGAACCTGATTTTGATAAACCATGACGACTTTTTTCAGTTCCGCTTGCTTGCTGCGTTGCGATTCGATAAATAATGGTTTGACATATAGAAGCGAGCCTTCGATGGGGACCAGTAACAGATTTCCCCAGACAACCCGTGATTGTTGCTGATTCCAGAGAGTGATTAACTGGGAGATGGTTGGATCCTGGCCGATACGGCTTTCGATCTGGGCCGGTCCATAAATGTTTTGGTCCCTGGGAAGCGTATACAGGATCAAATCACCGTAATTGGCGCCATCGCAACGGGCCACCAGCCATGATGCCAGATTTTGCTTGTTACGGGGTGAGAACGGTTGCATCATTACAAATTCGGCCGCACGTTCTTCGGGTAGTTTTAAAGTGACATAATAAGGGGAGAATAATTCTTCCACTCCATTTTGATTCTCCGTGGGAACATCCCAGGAATCTTCCTTTTCATAAAAGTCTTTGGGATTGGTCATATGATATTGCAAAAGTATATCCCGCTGGACGGTTAATAAATACTCGGGATACCGGAAATGCCGGACCAAATCCTGCGGCGGGTTTGACTTGAATAGTTGCGGGAAGATATTCTTCCAAACTTTGATAAGGGGATCGGTGGGATCCACGATATAAAAATTGACTTCACCGGTGTAAGCGTTCACCACGGCTTTCACCGAACTTCGCAGATAATTGATGCCATAACGGGTATGGGCTTTCGCATATGGGTAGTAAGAGCTGGTGGTGTATGCGTCAATGATCCAATACAATTCACCACCCATGACCACCAGATACGGATCGTTGTCGTATTGCAGGAAGGGAGCTAATTTCCGGACCCGGGTGGCGATATTCCGGTTCATGAGTACGCTGCTATCTCCGGTGAGTTGGCTCGACAAGATAAAGCTCATTTCTTGAAATTTGAAAGACATGAGCAGTTTATTGAAGGGTGTTAATGGAATCCCTTTGGGACCTTGATATTGAGCGTTTTCATCATCGATCGGATCAAACTCCCGGGTCCGGGTATCCACCACGATGTATTGGTCGGTGGCTTCTCCATAATAGATCCGGGGCTGTTTCACGTTCAAACCGGGGAACTCGGGCGCTGCTTCCGGCGGTAAATTTTTAGCGATAAAGATGGGTTGCCCTTGGCTGGTGTATTGATTTACCTGGTTGGCGGCAAAGCCAAATCCGTGGGTATAGGTCAGATGCAAATTAATCCAGCCGTGAGCCTGTTCCGGCAGTTTGCTTACTTTCAGTTCCCGGGCGGAGAGCATTACTTGATGCTGCCCGGTTTGCGACGGATAACGATCAATATCCACGTCATTGAACTCGTAATACTGGCCAATGGCTTGCAATTGATTATACGACGGAATCAACGGCTTATAATCCCAAAGGCGCAAGTCGGCCAATGCCGGATCCTTGATATTCAACAAGGCTGACTTGTTATCTTGGAGCGTATACGGTTGGACTTTAATTTTATCAAGGCCGTAAGCCGCCCTGGTGGATGCAATGTGTTTGGCGATATAAGGCCGTTCCATCTCAAATTCATTGGGTTTCACGATAAAAGTTTGCATGATCCGGGGATAAATGAACCCCAAAATAAACGCCGCCGCCAGCCATACAACGACGCCGCCGATTAAAATCTTGCTGCCCCGGCGGAACAAACTGAACAATAAAAGGAGAATGATACTGATTAAGAGGTAGGTTAAAGCCGAATAGGCAAACATTTTGGCATGGGCTCCGGTGTAATTGATCCCGGTTAAAAGAGTGGATTCCTGATAAAGCAGGCCGAACTTGGCCAGATAATAGCCCCAGATTTTGGCTCCCAAAAACAGGATGGTCAAAATCGTCAAGTGAACTTTGGCTTGCGGCCAAAATTCGAAGGAATTTCCTTGCCGCCAGAAAGCCTTGGACATGACATATACCAGGGCGACCCCGGCCAGTCCCAAGAAGGTTAGGACCACCAGCAATGTATTCAGTTGTTGGTAAAAGGGATATGAGAACATATAAAAACCAAGATCCTGACTAAATGTGGGGTCGGTAACGCCGGTTTTGACGGAATGCAGGAATTGTTGAATTACCGTCCAGTCCACCGTAAATCCGGCGGCAAGCATGAACGCCAGAATGGCGCAAACGGTCAAACCAGGCCAGAGAATGGTTTGTTTGGAGACATTGGACCAAAAGCTGTCAACGGTTTTAATCCGGTCGAAGGCTTTCAGCGCGATTAAAAAATTAACGGTGAAAAAGCTAAATACGATAAGTCCCACAATCAATTTGAAAAGCGGACCGGTCACCAGGGATACCCAAAAGACCGAGGTGGTTCCCACGCTTTTAAACCATAGCCAATCCAGATATTTTCCCGAAATTGCCCATAATAACACAAGCATGGCGGCTATAGCCCAAAGGATAATTTTACTTAATTTATTCACGACGACTGCTTCCTCCTTTTGTTTGAAATATAAAATCAGAACTGCGGATTTTTCGTTGCTAGCCCGGATCGATCATCATACGATGATACGATTACCGGTGAAATGATAACTTCGCCTAAATTAAAAAAACTCCTGCTAAAGAAGGAAGAGTGGAATGAAACGCGAATTATTTTCAACATAAAAAACGGTATATTTTTTATTAAAAGGAGCCAACATGAACAGTTTTATGGCATTATTGAAATCCCGTTGGAATGAGGGGTATTTTTTATGTGTCGGTCTGGATACGGACTATAACAAATTGCCCGCGAAATTTAAACAGGAGCCTTTGAGTGACGCGCTGTTTCATTTCAACCGGGAAATTATCGAAGCTACCGCCCCGTATTGCGGAATTTATAAGCCCAATGTGGCTTTTTACGAGGGATACGGTATGGAAGGGCTGGATGCTTTGATTCGAACCAACCGGTTTATCCGGGAACAGTATCCGGCGCATCCGATTATTCTGGACGCCAAACGGGCGGATATCGGAAATACTAACACCGGTTATGTTAAGGCGGTGTTTGAGGTATTGCATGCCCATGCCGTAACCGTCCACCCGTATTTGGGCAAGGAGGCGTTAGCGCCGTTTCTGGACGATAAGGAGCACGGGGTATTTGTGCTCTGCCACACTTCCAATCCCGGTGCCGGGGAGTTCCAGGAGTTAAAAGTGAATGGCGAGGAATTGTATAAAATTGTGGCCGCCAATGTAAGCCGGGAATGGAATTATAACGGAAATTGCGGTTTGGTGATGGGGGCAACTTACCCGAAACAATTGGCCGGGATCCGGGATATCGCCGGTGATCTGCCGTTGCTCATCCCCGGAATCGGAGCCCAGGGCGGTGACCTCCAACCAACGGTTATCAACGGATTAAATTCGGTGCGGGAAGGAATCATCATTAACGCCTCCCGTAGTATTTTGTATGCATCTTCCGGGGACGACTTCGCCTCCGCGGCGGCGGCGGAAGCCGCTAAGCTGGCGGATGAAATTCGCCAGGTCCGGGACGGCGTCCATGAATCGCGATGATACCATGATGAAAAGAATCATTACCGTTGGATTGCTGATATGGATTATCGTTTTTTCAACGGTTTTTACAACGGTTCCGGTCCAATCCAATCCGGCAATTTTTAAAATAACCGTTTTACATACCAATGATTTTCACGGGGCCGATATGGAGCTATTAGCCAAACGGGCGGCGGTGATCGAACAATGCCGGGTGGAAAGCCCCGATCCGGTTCTACTGTTGGATGCCGGGGATGTTTTCGCGCGTGGCCCTTACGCGAAACGGTTCTTTGGTGAACTGGAGTTTGAGGTTATGAATCAGTTGCAATATGACGCGCTTACATTGGGAAATAACGAGTTTAAAGCCACCAATAATATTTCAGCGCAACAGATGCTATTCAAACGGATTAGGCAAGCCCGGTTTCCGGTTTTAGGAGCGAATGTGATAAACCCAAAAACCAATAATTATCTTCCCGGAGTTTCTCCTTATGTTATCAAAGAGTTTTCGGGAGTCAAAATTGCAATTATCGGGGTCACCGCATCCCGGGCCCAAAAATATCCGCAGCTTGCCGGTTTAAAAGTTTTGGACCCCATCGAAGTATGTGGCCGGATGGTCCGTAAGCTCTCCTCCGAAAACCTGCCTGAAAAACCGAATATCATTATCGCCTTAACCCATATCGGCATCGATGAAGATCTGGTTTTAGCGGAAAAGGTTCCAGGTATCTCCGCTATCATCGGTGGCGACTCCCATACTTATATGATGAACCCGGAATGGATCAACGGGTGTCCCATCGTACACGCCGGCGCCAATGGCCAATATCTTGGCAAGCTGGATCTGACGTTCATTAAGGAAGATACGGGCTGGCGTTTGAAAAACGCGGAATGGGGATTAATCAATTTATATAATGACGAAATTAAGCCTGGCCCGGATATTTTGAGAATTATTGACCGTTATCTGGTAAAACCACTGAAAAAAGCGGCCTAGGAGTCTGTGCGGCGAATCGGTTTTCGAAGCCTATTTAACATCAAGAAACATATTCTAATACAACATATACATATAGTAGTTTATAGTTACTAAAAAGTGTTACTCACACAGACTCCTAGCTATGAAAATTCTCCAAAATCCGTCCTTCGAAAATCACTCACCGATTCAAATTAAAAATATCTTGCATAATTATTCAATTTACGCCATAATTAATATTTAACAACATAACGATCCGATTGCAATTTATAGAATTTTAAAATTACCGAATTAAAATTACAACCAACATTGACAGGCAATCCATAAACTTGACAGCCCTAAGCTAAGCTCTAATCATATATTATATGCCTTACCCTTTCACCATACGCGCTACACACAAGGAGGATTTTTTATGACTGAAAAACATTTGGAGGAAAAAATCAATCGTTTGCTTGAACATATTGAAGACCAGGAGTGCCGGGAGCATTATTTCCGTTTAATCTCGACTTTACTGGAAAAAGGATACTTCCCGGGACTGGCCGAGGTTCCCATCGTTAAATCTTCCATCAGTCATATTGATGGGGATAAGGGCTTGCTGACATACCGGGGATACCCGGTGGAGGAATTGGCCGAGAATTGCAGTTTTGAAACGGTTTGTTATTTGATTTTATACGGCGACCTGCCACTCGCCAAGGAAGAAGATGAACTGCGCGAAAAACTGTTAGACAATATTTATCTGCCCGCGGACATCGCCAAAGTTATCACCGGTTTCAATCCCGAATTGCATCCGATGAATATGCTCAGCGCGGCGACGCTATTGCTGGAATCGGATGACAAGGAATCGGTTAATGTGGAAAATTATAAGGAAAACTTGGAGCGGTCCATTGGATTAATCGCTAAATTTCCAACGATCATCGGTACCTTTCTGACCAAAAATCCCGGTTTCAATCAAGGGAGAAAATTTTCTTCCTTTGTGGAGTATTGCCTGTTTTGTTTCAACCCCGATTTAAGCAAAGATCCGGCTTATGTGAAAATGTTTGAGGAAGCCTTGATTTTGCACATGGATCATACCATGAATAACAGTACCTTCTCAGCACGGGCGGTGGGGTCATCGTGGGCGGGAATTTATGCTTTGATTTCATCGGCGGTGAATTCCTTGTCCGGGCCGTTGCATGGGGGCGCTAATGAACGGGTGATCCATACGTTACAACGGATCGGGTCCCCGGAGAATGTACCCATCCATGTTGAGAATTCTTTGGAACATCATCAGAAGATTATGGGAATCGGGCACCGGATTTATAGAACTTACGACCCTCGAGCGAAATACTTTAAAGAACATATTTTGCCGAAGATATTTGGTGACCCGGATAAACTGGCCCGGGAAAACCCTGAGTTGGTAAACCTTTATCAGACGGCGATTACGTTAGAAAGATTCGTCCAGGATAAACTGGGCAAGAAAAAGCTGTATCCCAACGTGGACTTTTGGTCGGGGTTGTTTTATCTGGCCATTGGATCTCCGGTTGAATATTTTACCACCATCTTCGCCATGGCCCGGGTGGTCGGCTGGACCGCCCACTGGATCGAGCAGCAAAATTCAGGCGGGAAAATTTATCGTCCCTATCAATTATATGTGGGTTTTGATACCAGGCATATACTGAAATAAAGGGTGAAGTTTGAAAGTTATGAGTTACGAGTTATGAGTCAAGGGTTGCGAGTTACGGGTTCCGAGTCACGAGTTGCGAGTCCAAAGTCCCGAGTCACGAGTTACGGGGCCAAGAGATAATACGTGTTATGTTCGGGTCGCATGTTTTATGAGTTGCGAGTTTCGAGGTCATTACTGATTTGCCGGGGTGAAAGACAATCGACATTTGGCTTTGTACTTTAGACTAATCTTGATTGACTTTAGACTATTTTTATGTAAAAGGAGTGTCGGCGATGAGAGTATTATCTGGAATTCAGCCTTCGGGGAATTTGCATCTGGGGAATTATTTCGGGATGATGAAGCGGATGATTGACTATCAGGAAAATAGTGAGTTGTTTTGTTTTGTGGTCAATCTGCATGCGTTGACATCCACCTTTGATCCCGATAAATTAAGACGGCAAACTTTTGAAGCTTTATGCGACTTTCTGGCGCTGGGGCTTGATCCTAGTAAATCTATTTTCTGGGTTCAGTCCGATGTCCCGGAAGTTACGGAATTAACCTGGTATTTAAGTAACATTACCGGGATGGGATTGCTGGAAAGATGCCATTCATACAAAGACAAGCTGGCCAAAGGGATCCCCGCCAGCCACGGTTTATTTTCATATCCGGTATTGATGGCCGCCGACATCCTGGGGTACGGCGCCAACCGGGTTCCGGTGGGGAAAGACCAAAAACAACATGTGGAAGTCGCCCGGGATGTTGCCCTGCGTTTTAATAACACGTATGGCGAGATTTTTATCGTGCCGGAACCGGATATTGAGGATGATTTGGCCACAGTACCGGGGTTGGATGGCCAAAAAATGTCCAAATCATATGGAAACACCATTGAGATCTTCGCCGATGAAAATCTCTTAAAGCAGAAGATCATGTCGATCAAGACCGATTCTACCCCGGTGAATGAGCCCAAACCCATTGAAGGCAACATCCTTTACGATCTGTATCTATTATTCCTCGATAAACAGGGGAAAGAGGCTTTGCGGGATCGGTTCCTGACACCGGGCGTGAAATACGGGGAAGTTAAAAAAGAACTGTATTCTTTGATTTGGGAATACTTCGCGCCCTATCGTGAGAAACGGGCCGAAATCAGCAATAATCCGGATTATGTCCGGGGTATTTTACGGGATGGAGCCCAAAAAGCACGACAAGTCCTTACCGAATATATGGATAAAGTTCGCCATCAGGTAGGGGTAGACTACTTTAAATGATCATGATTTATGATTTCAATTGGGAGGAAAATCAATGAAACATACACTGGCCAAATTAGGAGTGGCTATACCGGAAATTTTACTTCCCGGTCCGGAGGTCGCTCTGGATAAGTGGGCGGTAGTGGCTTGTGATCAATATACTTCACAGCCGGATTATTGGGAGCAGGTGGCGTGTTACGCCGGTGAGTCTCCCTCCACATTGCAATTGATCCTTCCTGAAATCTATTTGGGTACGGACGAAGAAGCCGGGCGGGTCCACCGGATACAACAAAACATGTTGAAATATTTGGAAAAAGGGGTTTTGAAGCCACAGGAACCCGGTTTTATATATGTGGAACGGGAAACCCATACTGGAGTGAGACGGGGTCTCATGGTAGCGCTTGATTTGGAATATTATGATTATATGCCGGGTTCTTCCAGTTATATCCGGGCTACCGAAGGGACTGTATTGGAAAGGATTCCACCCCGGGTCCGGATCAGGGAAGAGGCAGCCGTCGAAGTGCCTCACGTAATGGTTTTGATTGATGACCCCGATCACCGGGTGATTGAGCCACTGACCGGACAGACCTCAAAATTAACCAAAGTTTATCAAACCGGTCTGATGATGAATGGTGGTAAAGTAACCGGTTATCTGGTGAATGATCGCGGGACATTGGACAATATAGCCAATGGTTTGGCAACTTTGGCCGAACCCGCCCGATTCGCGCGGAAGTATGGCGCTGACGGCCGTTCGCTGTTATTATTTGCGGTAGGAGACGGCAACCATTCGCTGGCTACCGCCAAAGTGGTCTGGGAAAAGGTGAAAGCCGAATTGAAATCCGATCCGGCCACGGCGGGTCTCGGCGGCATACTGGATCATCCTGCCCGGTACGCCTTGGTGGAGTTGGTAAATGTTCACGATCCGGCGTTGGTATTTGAACCGATACACCGGGTACTGTTTCATATTGATGGGGAAAAGTTTCAGCAAAGTATCCAAACCTATTTCGGATCCCGGGATTCGGCGATTTCTATTGAGTATTTTTCCGATTGGGAAACGATGAATGATAATATGCCGGTGTTACGCCATCAAAATCCGAAGGATCATGGAATTGGATTTGTGAATGGAAATCAATTCGGTATAATTATGGTGAAACAGCCACGGCATAATTTAGCCGTAGGTTCGTTACAAGCTTTTTTGGATACTTTCTTGAAGGACAACCCGGACCTGAAAATTGATTATATCCACGGCGCCTCCGCTGTTACCGAATTAGGTTCTAGACTAGGAAATATGGGCTTTTATCTGCCACCCATGGATAAAGGCGATCTGTTTAAAACGGTGATTTTGGATGGAGTTTTGCCCCGGAAAACCTTTTCAATGGGTGAAGCCGATGATAAACGGTTTTATATGGAATGCCGTCGTATTGTCTGATAAATGCAATACTAAACAATATGATTGATGGTTTGCAACCTCTTCCGCGGAAGAGGTTTTTTATTTTAATAATTTTCAACGACATTGACGCCGGATTTCGACCCTATTTTTACAATGGATTGATACACGACCATTTCGATCGAATGGCAATAACATTTGGATAAGGGTAAATTTAGGGGCAAACCGGCATGAAAGACCAAGATAAACGGTTAAGCCCGAAAAGTAACGGATAATTTATAGGGTTTACCGGCATATTACGACAAAGATCTTACACAAGTTAATATATGATTGTCACGGGTAAGAGATATTGGTGATATAGATATCATATTAAGTGGAATACAAAGCATGTTGTATGGGGAGGTATAAAATGATTCGACTGATTAAACAATTCTGGGTACAGTTGCAAGGTGAAAAGTCAGGCTATGAAATTATGTTTCACCCTAAAGGAATCAATTTGAAGCGCATCAAATGAACGCAATTTTAACGGAGGTGGTTGTAAATGGCAAATTGGTCCTGGATCATGAAACAGGCCAATAACATCAAAAAGGTTATTTTCAGTCAAAAGGTAACCAAGATGGAAGCCGGATTAAAAATGATCAGTAATAGGAGGAACATTGGAATGGATTTAAAACTGGCGAAAAACGGAGGCATCACGAAAGTATTGGATGATTTCAGAGTTACCAACATTGGAAAGTCAATTAAATCGATTATCGCCGAATATAACCACACCATCATTAAACACGCCCCAATCCATAGTACATATGAGGGCTGGGCCTTGATAAAGCAAAAGGTTGACCAGCTTTGGGAAGAAATTAAAAAGGAAGAAGCCACCGGTTCCAAGGAAGTCATGCTTAAAGAGGCCGCCCAGATTGGAGCCATGGCCATGCGTTTTATCATTGATTTGGGAATTGATGATAAACCGGTAAAAGTGAGCCCGATTTCCGATGGTAAGAAAGCGAACATGGAGCATTTTATCTAAAATTAAAGAAATTTACGCCGGGGTCAACGTAAATATTATATTAAATTATACAGGAACGATTATTTTTCATAAGGAGGTGAAGGTGTATGCCGGTTGATGCTTATTTTGATGAGGATTGGGAAACCAGTCAGACTATTGATGAGATTTGGGAATCAAGCCATTGGGAGTTGGCGGTAAAATTAACCGGGAATCCAAAAATTCCTTCCCTGGCGGAAATTATCCGGAATAAAATATACCAAGCCCGGTTTGAACTGAAAAATATTTTAAATTATGACCCTAAAGTCCGTGATCTGCAAATGAATGAAACAGGCAGCCAGGAGATAAACGCCGTAGTCATCCAATGTGAATTTGATTCCCTGTTGTTTACTTTAAACCGGACTATGGATTTGTTAGCCATTATGATTTTAATCATTTATGGAATTAAATTCACGCAGGCGGAGATCCGCTTCCGGGATTTTTTTCCACGGGCTACGGGATTCATCAATTCGGAATCATTTTTAATTTTTAATGAACTGAAACGGAAGGATTCCATACTGGCGGATCAGTTATCATCATTTTATTTCTCGGCTGAAAATAAATTGCTGTCCGGATTTCTTCATAAAAACAGATTTCCTAACCCTTCTTTTGTCAAAAAATACGATGGCTATTCATTAAATCGCGAAAACATAACGCCGCCCGGGAAAAATTACTCCAACAGCGAAGCTTGTATTTTGAACGCCGATTCCGCCGTCCAACTGGAAAAAGCTTATCGTGAAGCCGCGTGCAAATTCGGCCGGTTAATATTCGATCATTTAAATTACGCGCCTATATTGGTCCACTATTTCTCTGGTTATCAACCGGCGGAATGATTAAAAAGTTGCAAAATATTCCGGTACAAGATATAATACAGTTATTCTCTTAAACCACTTGACACGCAAGTGGTTCTATTATTGCTCCGGCGAGTCGATGTAAATCCATTCAAGCATAAATGCCGCCGCAAGCAATATCAAACGGATTAATTAAATCACTGGAGCAATACGTCACCGGCACCTATATAACGCTAAACTCTGGAGGTGTGAAAATGTCTTATCTGCCAAGGGATGATCGCTATCAACAAATGACTTATAACCGTTGCGGCAAAAGTGGGATAAAACTCCCGGCCATTTCTTTGGGGCTTTGGCATAACTTCGGCGGGATGGATGTTTATGAAAACGGGCGGGCTATAATCCGCCGGGCTTTCGATTTGGGGATTACCCATTTTGATCTGGCCAACAATTACGGCCCTCCACCGGGTTCAGCCGAAACAAGTTTCGGGCGGATTCTCAAAACTGATTTGGCCGGGTATCGTGATGAGCTGATTATTTCCACCAAGGCCGGATACGATATGTGGCCGGGACCTTACGGGAATTGGGGTTCGAAGAAGTACCTCATGGCGAGTCTCGATCAGAGCTTGCAACGAATGGGCCTGGAATATGTGGATATCTTTTACTCGCACCGTTTCGATCCGGAGACTCCGCTAGAGGAAACCATGGGTGCTTTGGATTTGGCGGTTCGTCAGGGCAAGGCTCTATACGTGGGCATTTCGAATTATAACGCGGATCAAACCAGGGAAGCGGTCCGGATTCTTAAAACTTTAGGCACCCCGTGCCTGATTCACCAGCCATCCTATTCCATGTTTAATCGCTGGATCGAGGATGAATTGCAAACCGTATTGGCCGGAGAAGGGATTGGCAGCATCGCTTTCAGTCCGTTGGCGCAAGGATTGCTTACCAACCGATATTTAACTGGAATTCCTTCGGATTCCCGGGCGGCGAAGGCGGTCTTTCTTAAACCGGAGGCGATTACGCCTGAAAAAACGGATAAGATTCATCGTTTAAACGAAATTGCCTCCACCAGAGGCCAAAGTTTAACCCAAATGGCCCTGGCCTGGGTCTTACGGGGCGGTAAAGTAACTTCGGCTTTAATCGGGGCCAGCCGGGTGAACCAGGTTGAGGAAAATGTGGCCGCGTTGAATAATCCGGGGTTTAGCGTCGAGGAGCTGTCCCGGATTGACCTGATTTTGAATTCATAGTGGAAAAGTTTATTAATGGGGGATGGCCATGAATTATATTAGCACCAGAGGAAGTATTGCCGGAGTTTCCGCCGCCCATGCCATTCGGACCGGAATCGCCGCCGATGGAGGATTATTTACGCCGGAAACTATGGTGAAGCTCAGTTCTTCGGAATTGGAGTCACTAAAAAATAAATCATACCAGGAACTGGCCGTTGATATTTTAAGCCGGTATTTATCGGACTACCCCAAGGCGGATCTGGTTACCATGGTGGAGTCCGCGTACCGGTATCCTGATAAATTTGCCGACCCACGAGTAACACCGGTGACCGAGTTGCGGAAAGGCGAGTATATTCTGGAATTATGGCACGGCCCGACTTGCGCCTTCAAGGATGTGGCTTTGCAACTATTGCCTTATTTAATGACCAAAGCCAGTGAACTGACCCAAGACCGTTCCGGGATCGTAATTCTGGTGGCCACCTCCGGCGATACCGGCAAAGCGGCGCTGGAAGGTTTTCGTGATGTACCCGGCACCAGCATCGTCGTCTTTTTCCCGGATCAGGGCGTGAGTGAAATTCAGCGCATGCAAATGGTGACTCAGGAGGGCCGCAATACTTTTGTGGCCGCCGTCAAAGGCAATTTTGATGATGCTCAAAACGGGGTAAAAGAGATCTTCGGTGACGCCAAAATTATCGAAAAACTGGCCGGGCACAAATTGGCCTTTTCTTCGGCAAACTCCATCAACTGGGGGCGGTTGGCTCCGCAGATCGTTTATTATTTCTTCGGTTATCTGGAACTCTGCCGCCAGGGTGTGATTGCCCTGGGCGACCCCATGAATATTACCGTTCCCACCGGTAATTTCGGCAATATTCTGGCCGCTTATTTCGCGATGCGGATGGGGTTGCCCGTGCGGAAGCTGATCTGCGCTTCCAATGCCAATAATGTGTTGACTGATTTCATCAACAGTGGTGTGTATGACCGGAACCGGCAGTTTTATACCACCATTTCGCCATCCATGGATATTTTGATCTCCAGCAACTTAGAGCGGTTATTGTACTATCTGACCGGCAGCGATCCCAAGCGGGTGAATGAGTGGATGCAAAGCCTGAAAAATACCGGTCGTTATCAAGTGGACACCCAAACCAGGGCTGAAATTCAACGGACATTTATCGGGGGATTCACTGCAGAGGCGGAGACCAAAGCCACCATTAAAAAAGTTTTCGAAGAGCGCAAACTGGCCCTGGATACGCATACCGCCGTGGGTGTATCCGTTTACGAGCGTTACCGCCAGGAAACCGGCGATAACTTACCCGTACTGATTGCTTCCACCGCCAGTCCCTTTAAGTTTAACTCCAGTGTTCTCGAAGCGATTTTGGGCGAAAGCGCCGTGGCCGGGATTAATGAATTCGCCTTGCTGGATAAGCTATCCGGTTTATCCGGGATGGAGATCCCGGCGGGGTTAAAGAATCTGGATAAGAAAGCCATCCGGCATAAGACGGTTTGCGGGAAGGCAGAGATGGGGCAAGTGGTGCAGGAATTGTTGAAGCTTAAGTAACCGATCATTTCCGGTTCAGCACTATGGAACAGTTTCAACATCGTTTAATCATTGGATGTAAGCGCCGGTTTTAACTTTTCCGGCGCTTTTTGATATAAGTGAAGGATTTCAAAAATAGGATCACGAATTATTATTGTTTGTGCGCAAACTAATGGCAGGTTAAGATTCACATATTTTTCGGCATCTGCTGGCAATAAGACGGCAAGTAATGCCTGTCCATAGACACATTGGATTAAAGGAGCGGCAATGACTTTTTTAACGGAAGTACCGGAATATTATCGCAATTTGCAACTGGATGACTTTCAAAAAGAGGCTATTTCAGAACTCTTAAAAGGAAATTCAGTGTTGGTATCAGCGCCCACCGGGGTAGGAAAGACTTTGATCGCTGATTATCTGATTGATGAAGCCATCAAGAAGGGAGATCGGATTATTTACACGGCCCCGATTAAAGCGCTTTCCAATCAGAAATTTAAAGAATTTAAAAATTGGTACGGGCCGGAGCGGGTAGGGATCATCACTGGAGATGTGGTGATTAATTCGGAAGCGGAAATCTGCCTGATGACCACGGAGATTTTCCGGAATATTTTGCACCAGGACCGGCAGCGGTTGAATGGAATCTCCCATATTATTTTCGATGAGATCCATTATTTGTCCGATGAGGAACGCGGAACCGTCTGGGAAGAATCCATTATCTTCATGCCGCCGGAGATGCGGCTGCTGGGATTATCGGCTACTATTCCCAACGCCCGGGAGTTGGCCGATTGGATCAGTGAGATCAAAAAACACCAGGTTTCGGTAATTATTAAAAAAGAGCGGGCAGTACCGCTGGAACATTTCGTTTTTGAGAAGCGCCAGGGTCCCACTAACTTAAAAGCCCTGATGAAATACAGACAGGAATTGACGGCTTCGGAAAATGTGACCTTGGTGGGGCGGGACTGGGAAACCACTCATCTGGATCTGATCAAATATATCGCCAAGCAGAAAGGCCTGCCTTGCCTGTATTTCGTATTCAGCCGGCGGCTTTGTGAAGTAAAGGCTCAGGAGTTGAGTTATCAAAAGAGTTTCCTGACGGAGGCCGAGTCGGAACAGGCCTATCAAATATGTGAAAAGATGGGCGCTGAATTTGGCATCGCCAATTTAAAAACCATGATTCAGGCCAAAAGCGTGCTCACCAAAGGAATCGGTTATCACCATGCCGGTTTGCTTCCGGGAGTCAAGGAGATTGTGGAGACCCTGTTTGGTATGGGATTGGTGAAAGTGATGTACGCCACTGAAACATTCGCGGTGGGGATTAATTACCCGGTTCGTTCCGCCTGTTTTGACAGCCCCTCCAAATTTGACGGGATCACTTTCCGGCCCATGACCAATCTGGAGTATTTTCAGATGGCAGGACGGGCCGGACGGCGGGGGATCGACACCAAAGGCAGCGTCTATATTCTGGCCGACATCAAGAATTTACGGCCAGGTGAGTTTCCAAGCACCAATCAGGACGAGATTGAAGAGCTGAAAAGCCAGTTTAACTTGTCCTATAATTCGGTCTTAAATCTTAATCGAAATCATGATGAGAACGAGATTAAAGTCATTTTAAATCAAAATTTCGCTACCTATCAGGCGCGAAACGATAAAAAGCATTTCGAGCAGTTATTGGCCAATAACTTCAGCCGTCTGGAGAATCTGGGCGCAGAGTTATGCGGTGATCGGGAGGAGTCGCGTTGCCCCATCGTTTATTTTAATTTGCGCCAAAAATTAAAGAAAAAACAGCGCCGTTATAAATTCATCAAGGGCAGGGCCCGGACCGCAATTGCCGCTGAAATTGAGGAACTTAAGGGGTATCTGGCCCAGATTACCCCCCGGGATTGTTCCGAAGAACTACGGCGGCAATGCCAGGAACAGATTCAAGCCTGGACGGAACTGCATCAAAAAGTGGCCTCGCTGCAAGAGCGAAGTTCCCAGATTGTAATTTCGGGAAGGTTTAATGAGGCTTTACACCTGAAAATAGAGATTTTGGAGGATTTGGACTATATGCAAGCCGGAAAACTGCTGCCGCGAGGCGAGTTTGCGGCGCAAATCTATACCCAGGAACTGCTGGTTACCGAAATGTATTTCAACGGGATTTTCCATGAAATGGATTGCGACATGCTGAATGCTTTAATCGTAGCCGTCGATTACGAACCCCGTAAGGGAGAGTATTATCCAAAACAGCTTCCGTTTGACGTCAAGCCTATCAAAACCTTAATCCGTAATTTGGTTTACCGTTACGGAGTTGACGAAAACGACGCCCGCTTTCACCCCAGCTTATCCAATCTGGCTTACCATTGGAGCAAGGGCTGTTCGTTTGTGGAATTGCTCAAGGAGGCGGGGAGCTTACAGGAAGGCGATATTGTCCAGGGTTTTCGGAGAGGCATCGATATTTTACGCCAGATTAAGGCTGCCTGCGCCAACCAGGATCCGATATTGGCTTCCAAGATTCGGGATTGCATGGACCGAATGGATAGGGACATTATTCAGGTTAATTTGTAGCCGGTAAATACAGAAATTTTTTTTAAAATCTTTAATCCGGGTTTTCAAGTTGAGGGGGTATTGATGTGAGGCGGTTTTTCGGTTGGATGATGTGCTTGGGTTTACTTTTGATGATAACGGTACCGGTTAGGGGTGAAGGGGAGAAGACGGCGGAGATCAAACCGGGAGGGGCTTGGCGGGTTGAGAATGGCGATAAGGTGGTTGTCAAGACCGAGGTTATACCGGGAGACTTGATTTTTAATGGGGACCAATTGGAGGTTGACGGTGTTGTTAAGGGTGATCTGATTATTCTGTCCGGGAGTGTGGTGATCAACGGGGAGATTGAGGGCAGCATCATCGGGTTGACCGGGGGGAAAATGACGATCAATGGGCGAATCGGGCGTAATTTTAGAGCCTTGGCCCAGGAAGTATATATCAATGGCAACATTGAAGGCAGTGCTACCGTAGGGGCTTTTCGGATGGTTACCGCGCCGAATTCCCGAGTTGGTAACGGACTCATGGGGACTTTTGTCATTCTGGAACTCGCTGGTCTGATCGATGGAAAAGCGGATGTTACCAGTATGAGTTTGGCCAAAATCGGGGGCCGGATCGATGGTGATCTCAAAGTTGGCGGTACTCAACTGGAATGGATGCCGCCTTTGGAGGTCTCGGGGAAGGTAACCGATTCCACGGCTACGGCGAACAATCCTTCCAAAATCAAAGGAGTTGAGCTAGGCGGGTATCGTATCGATCAGGGAAATTTGGCGGATCAATATCAAACGGTAAAAATGGTGATGATTGGCCTGTTTATATGGCTCGTGGGCAGCTTGTTGTTGAGTTTAATTTTTTATCGTTTATTTCCACGGATTACCTGGAGTATGTCCGAGCCATCCATGGCCAATTTTCGGCGGAGCTTGTTGATTGGCTTGCTTTGTCTGTTCGGAATACCGGTTTTAATCTATTTTTTGTGCTTGTCCATGGTGGGCATTCCCATTGCCATTTTTCTGTTGTTCCTTTATCTGGTGTTGTTGATCGGCTTCGAAATCCCGGTTTATTTGTGGTTGGGCCGTATTGTCTTTAAATCAAGACTGCGTCCCGGGATGATGATCGTCATGGGCGCGGCATTTCAAACGATTATTTTCTTCATTTGGCCTGCGTATTTATTATTGGTCTGCCTGGGTATGGGTATGATTGCCGGAAAAATCAAGTTCCAATTCCGGGAAAGAATCGATATGAAGGGGTAAGAGATTCAGAATGAATACGTCTATATAGTATAAATCCGTAAAGAATTTTTTACGGTTTACACCCACCCCGGCTTAAAGGCCGGGGTAATTTGTATTTGGGGGAGTGCTTTTTTGGTTTTCGTCTCCGGATGATTTTCATCTGGTGAAAATCAATTTTGATTATAATGTATACTTGATTTTATTACCTTTATTAAAGAGGAAAGTATCGGGGGATTGTTGAATAAGATGGAAAATATTTTTCAAGAAATTGCAGAATGCGTGGTGTGAAGAATGTTACAATTTAACAAGAAAAGCAATACCCTGGAGCAGACGGAGTACATTTACATGCTGCAGGATCTGGAAGAACCACATTTATACCGTTATCTGTTCAATTATGATGAAGTACCGAAAATTCCTTTTAATCACCGTCACGTCCCGATGCGCCCGCCAGAAGAGATCTGGATTACGGACTCCACTTTCCGTGACGGCCAACAAGCCCGGGAACCCTATACAGTAGAGCAAATTGTGAATTTGTATAAATTGATTCATAAACTGGGCGGGCCGAAGGGAATTATACGGCAGACTGAATTCTTCCTGTATAGCAAAAAGGATAAGGAAGCAGTCAATCAATGCCTGGAATTGAGCTACGAGTTTCCGGAAATCACCGGCTGGATCCGGGCGGTGAAAGAGGATTTCCTGCTGGTCAAGGAGATGGGATTGAAGGAGACCGGAATTTTAGCCAGTTGTTCCGATTACCACATTTTTAAAAAGTTGAAGATGACGCGGAAACAGGCCATGGAGCAATTTTTATCCATCGTGAAAAGCGCGCTGGACATTGGAGTAGTGCCGAGGGTGCATTTGGAGGATTTGACCCGGGCTGATTTTTACGGTTTCGTGGTGCCGTTTGTATTGGAATTAATGAAGCTCCAGGCCGAGACCAAGATTCCCATCAAGGTTCGGGCTTGCGATACGTTAGGATTTGGTGTCAATTACCCTGGTGTGGCGCTGCCGCGTAGTGTGCCCGGGATCATTTACGGCTTGTGGCATCATGCTGGAGTTCCCAGTGAACAACTGGAATGGCATGGCCATAATGATTTCTATAAAGTGGTGGCCAACGCCGGCACTGCCTGGCTTTACGGCTGCTCGGGAGTAAACTGTACCCTGCTGGGCATCGGTGAACGGACCGGGAACTGCCCGCTGGAAGCAATGGTCTTCGAATACGCCGCCTTGAAGGGCACCCTGGACGAGATGGATACAACCGTGATCACTGAGATCGCCGAGTACTACACCCGGGAGATCGGTTACCAGATTCCGGGGATGACCCCGCTGGTTGGCCGGGAGTTTAACTTCACCCGTTCCGGAATTCATGCCGACGGGTTGTTGAAAGACGAAGAGATTTACAATATCTTTAATACCGAGAAACTGCTGAATCGCAAAGTGGTAGTGGCGGTCAACGAACATTCGGGAGCCGCCGGTATCGCTCATTGGGTGAATAGTTACTTTAACCTGAAAGATGAAAAACGTCTGGATAAGAAAGATCCTCGCCTGATGAAACTGAAAACCTGGGTGGATAAACAGTATGAAGAAGGCCGGAACACAGTCATCGGAGATCACGAGTTGTTGGAGACGATTCAGGCCGAAACTCCGGATCTGTGGCAAGAGTTGGGCAGGTAAGAGAGAAATTTATTTGTAATAACGAGCGCATCCGAAGGGGTGCGTTTTTTATTATATAAATGATATAAGATATAAGGATTTTTTAAGTAATAAAAGGAAATTCTATTAAAAAAGGGATTTTAATAATTAGCTATTCTATTTAGACGTTGGAATTGGAATGAATTTGCGGCAATCGTGATGAATAAAGCATATATAACTAGACATACTACCACCGAAAAGGTGGTAGTTTTGGCAATTGGTATAAAAAAAGCCAATTATGGTGATAAAGTAATTCGTAAACCTACAAAATCCAAACCATTGAAAGAGATAGAAAGAATAGTAAAAGAACTTAAAGGACTCAAATAACTATTTTAAATAGTTAATTAAACTGTTATTCCGCCTTTACCGTCTTCATGGCCTTCACCGCAAAGGAAGTATCCACAATCTTCTCATAGGGTATTTGTTTCTTCAATTCCCCGGCGGTCTCCATTATCTTTTGCATCAATTGAAAGGACTTCTTTTTCATGACCGGATCGGTGTTCCAGGTATCCTGATTTTTATACCGGGCCGCAACCGTGGCCAGGATTTCCACATCAGTATCCGGAAAAAACGGTTTGATGGCGTGGGCGATCTCCTGGGGAGAGTGTTGAGCCACCCAAATTTGGCCCCGGTATAAAGCGTTGGTAAATTTTTGAATCATAGCGGCATTCTTTCGCAGGTAACTCTTTTTGGCGAAATAGGCGGTATAGGATATTGCGCCGCCCTCTTTGCCGATAGAGGCCACGATATAACCTTTTCCTTCTTTCTCCAAAACAGAAGCGATGGGTTCGAACAATGCGACATAATCACCCTGCCCGCTGACAAATGCCGGTCCCATGAGTGCGAATTGAATACTGGTATTCACGTCCACATCCTTCCCCGGAATCAGACCATTTTTCTTCAACACATATTCCAAGGTCATTTCCGGCATACCACCCTTACGGCCACCGATAATGGTCTTGCCTTTCACATTACCCCATTGAAAATCCGGTTCCGGGGTCCGGCCCATCAGGAATGACCCATCCCGGTTGGTAACTTGGGCGAAAATTACCGGGTGATCTTGTTTGCCCTCCAAATAAACATAGATGGCCGCTTCCGGACCGCCGAAACCGATATCGGCCTGCCCCGACAAAACGGCGGTCATGACTTTGTCGGTACCTTGCCCGTTGGTCAATTCAACGTCCAATCCTGCCTCGCTAAAAAAGCCCAGATTCAAAGCCGCATACTGCGGGGCATAAAACACCGAATGAGTCACCTCGTTCAACCGCACCTTGATGAGCGGCCCCTTTCCCAGCCCAGGCACCGCCATAAATGTCATCAAAATAATGAGTATTAACGCTAAAATTCTTTTCATTCTATCCCCCCTCGAAAAATTACTAGGAGTCTGTGCGCGTAACACGTTTTAATACTCAAAACCACTATATATTGTATTAGAACATGTCACTTGATAGTAAATATGTTTCGAAAATCCATTAGCAGCACAGACTCCTAGCTTACTATATGCCAATCGTACTATCAAGGTGATCAAACATTGTTAAAGCTGAAAATAAATCCCGTAAATCCGTATGAAACAAGGTTGTATTTCGATAGGATGAACGGGATTTATAGGGATTCATAATCGAGTTGCGGGTTCAATCAATTTTTTATCAGTAGTTTTTCCAGCCAGACCACGCCTTGGTACATGGCGGCGGCGGCGATTGACAGGATCAAAACGCTGGACATGACCAAATCCAACTGAAAAACTTGGCCTCCGTAAACGATTAAATAGCCGATTCCGGCTTTGGAGACCAGAAATTCACCGACTATCACCCCGACCCATGACAGGCCGACGTTTATTTTCAAAGCGTTGATAATGGCCGGGAATGAAGCCGGCAGGATTACTTTGGTTAATATTTGAAGCTTATTGGCGCCGAAAGTTTGCACCAGCTTAATCTGGTCCTGATCAACCGCCAGAAAACCATTCAACACTTCCAAAATGGTCACGATCAGCGATATGGCTAATGCCATAACGATAATGGCAGCCGGTCCCGCGCCGATCCAGATAATGAAAATAGGCGCCAAAGCGATTTTCGGAAGACTGTTCAGGATTACGAGATAAGGTTCGAGTACTTTGGCTAAAAAATCAGACCACCACAAAACAACCGCGATGACCGTCCCCAATAGGGTCCCGGATACAAAACCAATGGCTGTTTCCAAACAGGTGATCCCGATATGGTTGAACAAAGCCCCTTCATGGTATAGGTTCATAATGGTTCGGACAATCCGGGAGGGCTGGCTGTTTAAAAAGGGATCAATCCATTGCAGACTGGCCAATAGTTCCCAAATTGCAAAGAATAAAACCAGAATGAGAATCCGGGTCCATTGGACGGCTCGTTGTTTTCTGTTGATGGATTTTAGATACAATTGATGTTCCGGGGATATGTCCGTAATTAAAAATGGTGTATTTTTAGGCATGAACATCAAGCTCCTTCCAGATTTGATTGAAGTAGAATTTAAATTCCACGGCGTCTCTGGAGCGGATCGGAGTCCGTTCCGGACAGGATAACTTGATATCATGAATGTTGCGGATGGAACCGGGCCTGGGGGTGAGCACCACGATCCGGTCGGCCATACTGATGCCTTCGGCAATATCATGGGTAACCAGGATGGCGGTTTTATGCTCCCGCTTGATGATGCCATGGATATCCTCAGCCACCACCAGCCGGGTCTGATAATCAAGCGCTGAAAATGCCTCATCCAATAACAGAATCTCCGGCCTGACGGCCAGGGTCCGAATCAGTGCGGCCCGTTGGCGCATGCCCCCGGAAAGCTGCCGGGGATATTTATCCTTAAACTCATACAATCCATAGGTTTCCAGGAGCCGTAACGCATACTGCCTTGTCTCCCCGGAAACCAGCCGGCGGATCTCCAGTCCCAGCATGATGTTTTCCAGAATAGTCCGCCATTCGAAGAGATAATCGCGTTGCAACATATACCCTACCTTGGCCGATGTGCCGGATACCGGTTCCTTGTCGATGATGATCCGGCCGGTGGCCGGTTGGTACAATCCGGCAATCAATGAAAGCAGGGTTGATTTGCCACAGCCGCTGGGACCCACAATGCTGATGAATTCACCCATGCCCACCGTAAAGCTGATCCGCTCCAAGGCGGTAATTTCCCCGTTCAAGGAGTGGTATTTCATGCTTAAGTTTTCAATCCGAATGATTTCTTCCAGCGCCACCATCTCCCGGGGTTGGTTTTAGGTAATCGAACATGATTGGAATCACATTATTTGTATTCAAGTTTTGGAAAATTGACACAAATGGGGGAGGGGGATAAATGAGATTAATAATATTGAATAATTGGCATGAAATTGGTAGGGAAAATGCAAGGAAACACGAATGAAACCTTAAAAACCTTACATTTGGAGATTGCCATGTACCAGACAACCAAAAAACAATTGCGATTTGAAAACTTTTATTTACCGTTTAGCGGCAAGTTAGATCCAAATAACCGTTGGGCTAAGCTTACTTGATGATTTTTTGATTGCTGTTTGAAAACATCAGACTTTTTCAGTAAACCTAAGTATATTTTGATCGACCAACACGAATCCTTTCCTTGTTTTTAATAAAGGATATTTATCATCTCAATCGAATTCATTATCAGCCATCCATTCCTTGATTAGGAATGAATGATCCTTCTTTTGGTCTTATGGTCTAAAATTAACAATATGTTAACAAATAACTGGCGATATATTTGAAATGAAATAATATCCGATATCGTTTAAATAAGGAAACGAAATGGATTTTTTATTGCCTTTTGGAAAAATATCGTCAATTTGGAAATCCATATGAAAGGGGCCGAAATCATGAATGTCATTGAAGTTCAAGGAGTAAAAAAGGATTATCCGTTAGGTAAAACCACGGTCCACGCCCTGCGGGGGGTTGATTTAACCGTGGAGGAAGGTTCCTTGATATCAGTCATCGGGCCTTCGGGAAGCGGTAAAACAACGCTGCTGAATATTATCGGGTGTATCGATACCCCCACCACCGGCAGCGTGAAGGTACATGGGGAAGAAATTACAACCCTGGACGACAAGAAGATTACCGATTTGCGCCTTCATAAGATCGGGTTTATCTTTCAAACCTTTAACTTGATCCCGGTGCTCAATGTCCGTGAAAACGTGGAGTTTCCACTGCTTTTGATGAAGCATATTCCAAAAGCCGAGATTAACGCCAGAGTGGAACAACTGGTTCAGGCGGTTGGTTTGATGGAGTATATTGAGCATAAACCGGCGGAGTTGTCCGGAGGGCAGCGCCAGAGAGTGGCCATCGCCAGAGCTTTGGTTACCAATCCTGATATTGTGTTGGCTGATGAGCCTACCGCCAACCTGGACTCGGAAACCAGTGAATCGATTTTACAATTGATGCGTGACTTAAACGAAAAAGAAAAAACAACTTTCATCTTTTCCACTCATGATCCGGATGTGCTGAAATACGCCAAAAAGATTGTGAAGATTAAAGATGGTTTGATCGCGGGATAGGGGTGATTACGATGGAATTGGCCTTTAAAATCGCCTGGAGAAATCTCTGGCGGCACCGGGGCAAAAGTTTGGTTATCGGGGTCATTTTATTTTTTGGCGCGGTATTGATGACGGTGGGCAACGGGATGATCTCCGGAATGGAACAGGGATTATCCGAGAATATCGTTAATTTATTTACCGGCGATATTGTGGTCATCTCCGATGAACAGGAAAAAGATGATGTCATCTTCAGCATGATGGGAAAACCTTTGAAAGTCATTAAAAATTATGAGGCGGTCAAAAAAATACTGGATGAGCAAACTATAATCAAGAGTTATTTACCGGCTACCGCGGGTATGGTCATGCTCTTAAACTCGGGTTCGGAGATGGGCAATATCATGCTTTTGGGCGTTGATATTGAAAAGTACCGCCGGATGTTTCCGGAAAGTTTTACCATTACCGAAGGCCGTATCCTTAAACCCCAGGAGAAGGGTGTTTTAGTATCCGAGGAAGCCCGGAATCAGGTCCATGATTTCATGTACTTCTGGATCCAACCGGAAGGAACCAAGGTAAACCAGAAAAAATTACCGGAGGATGTCAGGGATAACATTGAAAATCTCGATATCCGCAGGGATCTGGTGTTTATGGGATCCAGTACTTCCAATACCACGGTGGATATCCGGGTTCCGGTGGCCGGAGTCATGAAATATAAAGCCTTGAATAAAATTTGGGGTAATTACTGCCTCGTGGATATTGAATCATTCCGGGAAGCTCATAATTATGTCACCGGCGCCGACAGTACGGTGGAAATTTCCGGGGAACAAAAGAAACTACTGGAGAGCGACGAACTGGATCAGCTTTTTGCTTCCGGAAATCTCATCGATAATAGCGAGGTAACCGGCAATAGCATCTCTCTTCAACAGGTTCAGGCCGAAACCCGTAAGGAAGCCAAGCAATACAACGCCGACGGCGGATCTTACAATCTGGCTTTTGTGAAAATTAAAAGCGGAATTTCGCCGGAACAGGCCCTTAAACAGCTTAATGACTCTTTTCAAAAGAATCATATCAACGCCCGGGCTGTAAGCTGGAAGGCCGCCGTGGGAACTTTGGGAAGCATGGCGGGGTTGATAAAAACAGCTTTGAATATATTTATCATGTTCATATTTTTTGTGGCGATCATCGTAATCATGAATACATTGAGCATGGCCGCCGTTGAGCGGGTCTCCGAGCTTGGAATGATGCGGGCCATCGGAGCCCGAAAAGGATTTTTGCGCCGGATGTTTATTTATGAAACCGGAACACTGGCCTTTTTCTTCGGAGGTTTGGGCATTGTCACCGGAATTATTATCATTTATCTGTTGAATGCGCTGGGTATATCGACCACCAATGAAATGCTGCAACTGGTTTACGGGGGGGACAAATTAAACCCTCTGTTTACCTCGGGAGATTTGATACTGGGAATTATGGAATTGGCCATCGTTACGATCTTATCGGTGATTTATCCCCTGCGGGTGGTCGGTAAGATTGTGCCTTTGGATGCGATTACCAGGGAGTAAGGTGGAGGTGAAATCATGGGCTTGATTTTTAACTTGAGTTTACGGAATTTATTCCGGCAAAAAAGAAGAAATTTAATATTGGGGATTGGAATCTCCTTTGGAATGATGATCTTGGTCGTCGCCAACGCTTTTTCCCATGGGTTGGTGGATGTTTTAATCAAAGATATTGTATCCAACGCTTTTGGACATTTGGTTATCCAGGGTTCGTCGGGCAACAGTAGTTTTTCAATGATCCGGGATAAACAGCGGGTCATGAAGATGGTTAACGATACCATCCCGAAAGAAGATCTGTTGGATGTCAACGAGAGTTTGGGGATGTTCGGGCGGGCCGTGGGTAATGGCGCCGCTGACAATATGGTGATCGTCGGGATCACTTTGAATTCGGAAATTAAGCGAAAAACATTTTTTAAAGATTTTTTTACCCTGGTGGAAGGAGATTTCGCGGATTATTTCAGCAAAGATATTGAATATCCGGTGATTATCTCCGCCCAAAAAGCCAAATCATTGAATGTCAAAACCCGCGATATAATTCGGATAAGGCTACCGATGGTCACCGGACAGATGCAGGCCGTCCAGCTCACGGTAATTGCCATCGCCAATTCCAATAACACCTTTATGGAAATGGTGGCGTTTATGGATGGTGACCGGGTCAAGCGACTGCTCGGTTATAAGCCATGGGAATCGGCCGGTCTTCAAATCACCTTAAATGATCCCAAGCGGACCGCAACTCACTATGCCGGGATCTTACGCGAGAAACTAAAGCCGGAACTACTAACAATTACCGGAACAGTAGCCGGTACGGAATGCAAGCTTTTGGCCTTTAAAAATGATGATCAAGCCAAAGACATTTTGAACCGTAATATTCAAATTGTCCAGGGCGATTCCAAGCAAGCCTTCGCCAAAGATGGAGTGTTGATCAGCAGTGGACTCGCTCAAAAACTCCACCTCCGGCCCGGAAGCGAGTTTTCGTTGGATTACCCCACCCGATTCCGGGATATGAATCAGGAAAAATTCGAAGTCACCGCCATTTACAACACCGAAACCAAGCTGGGCGGAAATACTATCCTGGTGAACGGGGAACGGATTTATGATGTTTATAATAAGTTTCTGCCCAAAAACCAAAACCAGCCGGTGATTGACGCCACCGACTCAATCTATTCGGCTTTGGCCACCGAATGGAAACTGCTGCCGCGCAGCAAAACCAGTCAGGAACTTCAGAAGACCATGAAAGATGAGCGGAGAGTCAAAACAAACCAGGCAAAGTATAATGTGGTTACAATGTACGAAGGGGCCAGCCAGATCTTGAGTTTGGAAGGCGCCATGAATTCAGTGACCTTAATTGCCGTGCTGGTGCTCTTCTTTATTATCCTGATTGGCGTAATCAATACGTTACGGATGACCGTCAAGGAACGGACCCGGGAGATCGGAACGGTGCGGGCCATTGGGATGCAGAAAAAAGATGTCCGGAATATGTTCATCATGGAGACCTTGCTATTGACCGCCTTCTCCTGCCTGGCCGGTATTTTACTGGGAATCGTGGTGATGGGGCTTCTGGGGATGATAACTTTTACTGGAGATAGCGCTTTAAGCATGATCCTGAAAGATAAACACCTTTTCTTCAAGCTGTCACCGTGGTCAATTCTCTCCAATTTCCTTTTAATCCTGGGAATTTCAGGATTGACCGCATATTTCCCGGCCCGGCGCGCCGCCAAACTGTCAGCGGTGGAAGCGTTGCGGCATTATGAATAGGGGGATTCCGGCTTTTTGAATTCTGGATTTGGATATGAAATAAACCAAAAAGATTAAGGGAGGTAACCAAGTGAATATAAAACGAATCATCATGGGAATTGTTGCATTGTTGCTATTGGTCATACCCAATATGATCTTCGCGGCGCCAAAGGCGAATGACATCTTGAAAGAACTTGAAAATATCATGGAACTGAAGAGTGATGGCACCGCCAAGGTAGTGATTACCCAGCAAAAAGCCGGTGAGGGAAATAAAGTGTATGAATCCATTTATTACCGCCGGGATTCCGACAATTCATTTTTAATCATCATGACCGCCCCGGAGGTTGAAAAAGGCAACGGCTACTTGAAACAGGGCGATAATTTCTGGATGTACCGGAGAAACACCCGGACCTTCCAGCATATCAACCGCGACGAAAGCATTGCCGGGACTGACTCCAAGGGGCAGGACTTTGAATATAAAAAACTGACCGAAATGTATAAAGCAGCCACTGATTCTTCCGGGAAAGATAAAATCTCCGAAACCAAATTGGGGGAGATTCCAGTCTACCAATTCGAAGTTACCGCCAAGATCGAGGATGTATCCTACCCGAAACAAGTTTATTGGGTTCAAAAGGATAATTTCCTGCCGCTTAAAATCCAGAGCTTCTCATTAAGCGGGACTTTGATGCAAACTGCTTACTTCTTGAAATATACCCAGATTCAAGGCAAGTACATGTGGATCAAAGCCTTGTTCATTGATGAATTTGAAAAAGGCAATAAGTCACTGGTGGAGATAAAAAATATTTCAGTCCAAAAGATTGATAATCATGTCTTTACTAAGGCATATCTGGAGAATTTAAGCAAATAGGGGTGATTTCGGTGAAAAAAGCGATTTGGATGATTTCAATCATTTTTTGCGTAATGGTTGCTTTGTTAGCCAGTGGGGCACCTGTCTCTGCCGAGGATGCCACCGATGAGGACCAATTATTCTCCAGTGGAGATACGGTGGTTAGCCAGGAACAGATTAATGATGACAAGGTGGACGATGAATTAAAAGAAAAGCGCATCGGATTTTCGGGACAGATAAATGCGGATCTGGGGTATACCAATTATTCTCCGGCAGGTGATTTAACAGGATTCGGAGGTTCGGACCAGAATCTATTATCAGATCAAATATCGGCGGATTTATTTGTCGATATACGATTACAAAAAGGGATAAAAGGGTTTTTAAGTGTGGGAGTCGATTATTATCCAGCGATTAGTGATTTAATGAGGAGTCAACTAGGGCTGTCCCCAAATATCACGGACTATACAAGCATTGGGATCAAAGAATTTTTTGTCGATACGAACTGGAAAAATAAAATCTATTTTCGCACCGGTAAACAATATTTAAAATGGGGTCAGGGTTATTTTTGGAACCCCACGGATTTCATCAATACGGATAAAAAAGATTTTCTCAATATGAATCAAGTAATGTCAGGAACTTTTGGTACTAAGATTCATGTGCCGTCCGGTGTGAAACAGAACCTTTATTTCTTTGTCGGAGCGGATGGGGCGAATCAATTTAATGATATTTCTCTATCGGGCAAGTATGAATTTTTAGTCAAAAATACGGAGATGGCATTCTCAACCCGCATAAAAAATGATTTAAAGCCGGTTTATGGTTTTGATATTACCGGCCGGCTCTTACAACTTGATTATCGAGGAGAAATCAGCCTTACGGATGGTGAAAATTGTGAAGTTTTAGATTATACAACTCTAGGAACTGTCACAAAAAGTGGAGAATTAATTCCTCGGGCGAGTTTTGGTTTTACCAAGTATTTTACGGTCGGGGAAATTAAGGATCAAATCAGTGTAACGACGGAATTTTACTATAACCAGGCAGGTTACGATCGGAATATTTTAGAGCGGATTGCCCAAGAGCCAGATGGTGTTACAAAAAACACCGCCATTGCTAAATACACGGCCAATCTATATTCCAATAGTAAATATTACTTTGCCTTATTCGGCTCGGTACAAAAATTTATTGTTCCGGAGATGACCTTGGGCTTGAACAGTATGATGAATTTAGACGATAAGTCGGCGGTGCTTGTCGCTGGATTAAGTTATGTGCCCGCATTGACTGATTTGCAAATTAATTTTAACATTACAGGGTATTTGGGCGCGGCAAATACCGAGGCTACGTATTTGGGAAATCGTTGGAGTATAGGGCTTGGGACCAAAATTGCATTTTAAGACTCATGTTTATACGAAACCAATCCGGACTTAATACGGTGTAAAAAAACGCCGTACTTTAAAACTTGATTTGGCCAATGTTTTATTTGGTTATATAATTTCCGTTTAATTTCGGCACTTTTGGAGAAAGTGCCGAAATTTTTTATTTTCAAGAAATCGTTTTCTAGTATCAAATGCTTATAAATCGTTATGTTGGTATTACTATAAATATTATGGATAACATTAAAATTCGACATGAATGACTGATGAGATAGTTTATAATTATACTAATACTTTTATTTATTTTGCTTCATTAAAGGCAATCTACTTTTGGTGAATACCTCTTGTATTTTTCTTACTAAGATAGCCACTCTTTCATTAAGGCCGGATAAATTCATTTGAATGCATTATATAAATCCAGTGCCATTAATAACGGCGGTGGAAGTAAAATCGGATATCGCATCTTTTTAAGAGTAAAGCCGGCATATTTGCAGTGTAGGATCTACATCCCAGGAAGTTGATGAGAATTTAAATTGATACAGTCATTAAATATGTCCATTGGATTACCAAGTATATGCTATTTTTTGCCGGTTTGAAAAATAAATTTGGAATTTACAGAAAAACGGGATTGATTCTATTTAAATGCAAACCGGATGCATGGACTATTTCTCTGATGATTTAATATATCCATTTAATTTTGCCTAGGAGTCTGTGCGAGTAACACATTTTTATAGCTTAAAACCACAATATCTTGTATTAGATTGTGCTACTAAACACTAAATATGCTTCGAAAACCTATTACCCGTATAGACTCCTAGAGCTGCGTTTTACTTGTTGGAAAATATAGATGTTTAATTGCCGGAGTAAATAATAAATTATTTCGGGAGGCTTCGTTTATGAATAAGTACGAAAATTTAATTAAAGGCCTTGAAAATGCCGCGAAAACTGATAAAGGAATAACATTTATTAATAGTTACGATGAAGAAGACTTTCTATCCTATCATGACTTATTGAATAAAGCATACTTTATCTTAAACTCTTTACAAGCCAAAGGGATTAAAGAAAATGACGAACTTGTATTTCAGTTGTCTAACTCGAATTCATTGATTAGTATGCTCTGGGCCTGCTTATTGGGAAAAATAATTGCCATTCCCCTTGCTGTAATTAACAATCAACATACATCTGAAAAATTAATCAGCGTATGGCGGACTCTAGAAAATCCTTATTTGGTTTATGATAGTGATAAAATCTTCAATATGTTGTCGAATGTCACATCCAATGATATTCCTAATCTGGATTTGATCAAAAAAATTACAAGGAAATCTCTATCATTCGATGACCTTTTCACGGAAACCCAGAGTATACTATCGGATCAATCCGGTTCAATCGACTACGATGATAACATCGCATATCTCCAATATTCCTCAGGATCCACCGGTACCCCCAAAGGCGTAATACTAAAACACCACAATATCATGATCAATATCTACGATATGATCACTCAGTATCACTTGTCCGAAAAAGATACTTTTCTGACCTGGAAACCTCTTACCCATGATTTTTGTATGATTTTTTTCCATTTAATGCCTGCCATCTTAGGCGTAAACCAATATCATATTCCTACCAATTCATTCATCCGTTCACCACTTTTATGGTTTCACAAGGTACATCAACATAAAGCGACAATACTCGGTTCGACGCCTTTTGGGATACAGCATTTTATGCTCTTCAAGAAAAAGAGTAAAATTGCTTTGGATTGGGATTTACAAAGTGTCAAAGGTATCATTATCGGCGCGGAGTACATATCTTACGGTTTATGCCGGGAATTTACCGCTGAAATGGAAAAATATCATTTAAAAAGAAACGCATTCATACCGGTTTATGGCTTGGCGGAAGCCACGCTTATCGTCACATCGAACAAACCGGACGAGGAAATGAAAGTTTGCAATTTGAACCGGAAAAAAATGAATATCGGCCAAAAAGTGGGGATTTGCAGCGAGCCGGCGGATGAAAACGGGATCCAATTTGTTGATGTCGGGAGTACTTTACCCAATACCCAATTGGCAATTCGGGATGATACCGGCGGTGACTTGAATGATCTGGAGATCGGGCATATCTGTATCAAAGGAGACAGTGTTACCAGCGGATATTATAAAAACGAGAAAGCGACCAGGGATCTGATCGACCGGAATGGGTGGCTAGATACCGGCGATATCGGTTTTATCAGCAACCACCGCATGGTTATGGTCGGCAGGACGAAAGAAATAATTGTCGTCAATGGGGCGAATTATGCCCCCCATGATATTGAAGAAGTCATCGATAAGAACATTAATGAGGACAAGTCGTATAAATATCTGGCATGCAATGGTTTTAACAATCACACTAAAAAAGAACAATTGATTGTATTCGTTTACTATAAAAACAAACTCGAAAAATTCGTTGATTTGGCAAAGAAAGTGAAAACGGTTGTAATTGAAAAAATGGGTCTGATGGTGGATGAAGTCATACCTATTAATAAAATCCCGAAAACAACAAGCGGTAAGGTTAGAAGAGTTGAGCTATCCCAACGTTACAATAACGGCGATTTTGATTCCGTTATCGGCCAGATCCGCGAACTGAGCAATAATGAACCTTTCAGTCCAAAGACTCTTCCAGCAGATTTCTCCCGGAATGAGATAATGAATCTGGTTTTACAGCAAGTGGAATCGGTATTGGAAAATAAGGTAAACGACTTTGACCAGACTTTTGTCGATATGGGATTGGTATCAGTCAATGTTCCCGGCCTTTTAACGAAGATCGAAAATCTGTTCCATATTAACCTGTCGGTATCGTTTGTTTATGATTATCCAACGGTGAACCTGCTTGTCGATCATATCGATTTAAGCTTGAAAAAGAGTGAAAAAACCAATAAAGCCGCTAAAACTGAACACACGGACAGAGTTGAAGAGGATGAAAACAGTATCGCAATAGTCGGCATGAGTTGTCGTTTTCCCGGTGGAGCGAATGATCCAGAGAGTTTCTGGAACCTTTTGATCAATGGCATCGATGGAATCAGTGAAGTCCCTGAGAATCGCTGGGATGCTGATAAGTATTATAATGCTGATAAGAATGTCCCTGGAAAAATGTACACTAAAAAAGGTGGATTTCTGGATATTGCGGTTGATATGTTTGACGCGCAATTTTTTAATATATCTCCGAAAGAAGCAATGTCATTGGACCCACAACAAAGGATACTACTGGAACTAACGTGGGAAGCGTTTGAAAACGGTGGGCTTGATATTACCCAATACTCAAAAACCAATACAGGGGTTTACCTGGGGATATCCGGTGAAGAATATTCGTTAGGCCACAGAAGCTCGGGTGATTTTAATAAAATTGACGCATATTCGCTGACTGGAACCACATTTAGTACAGCTTGCGGCAGGATATCTTATACATTCGGATTCGAGGGGCCTTCCATGGCAATCGATACAGCCTGCTCTTCCGCATTGACCGCGTTCCATGTTGCCTGTAAAGGTATCCGAAACGGTGAAGCAGATGCCGCTATTGTGGCAGGGGTCAATATCATACTTACTCCGAATATTCACGTCTGTTTCTCCAAGTTGCAGGCCATATCACCTGACGGTTGCAGCAAGACATTCGACGCGTCGGCCAATGGTTACTGCAGGGGCGAAGGCGCAGCGGTGGTCATATTGAAAAAATTGAAACTGGCATTACGGGATAATGATAATATTTTAGCTGTTGTGCGTGGTACCAGCGTAAATCAAGACGGGAAGAGTAACGGTCTTACGGCGCCGAGCGGACTGGCCCAGCAGAAAGTAATTATAAATGCATTACAGGACGCTAAACTGAACGCTCTGGATATTGATTATATAGAAATGCATGGTACCGGAACGCCGTTAGGTGATCCGATTGAGGTTAAAGCCTTAAGTGAAACCTATTGCAGCGGCAGGAAGAAGGATAATCCTTTATTGATAGGTTCTGTAAAATCAAATATCGGGCATCTTGAGGCGGCTGCCGGTATGGCCAGTATCATCAAGGTTATTTTGTCATTTAAGAACGGCATGTTGCCGGGTAATCTTAACTTCAAAGATCCGAATCCTTTTATTCCGTGGGACGTTATACCCGTGAAAGTTGTATCGAAAACCATGCCCTGGAAAAGCAACCAAAAGGTTAAGAGGGTTGGAATCAATGCGTTTGGCTTCGGAGGGTCAAATGCCCATGTAATACTGGAGGAAGCGCCGAAAAAGCTTAGTACTTCGACAAAAGCGGGTTTTCCGGTCAATATATTGAAAATTTCCGCCAAATCCAAAGCTTCACTTGACGATCTTTTGAAAAAATATGCTGATTTTATTAAAGACCACCCTGATACGGATATTAAGGATATCTGTTATACAGCCAATGTATATAAGACAGATTTTGATTACCGGTTTGCCGCATTTGCCGTCACCAGGGAAGAATTGATAAAAAAACTGGATACTTATAGTAACCGCGAGAAAATAGAAGGCATTTATTCCAATATTGATCATAAAGCACAAAATGACGGTAGAATTATTTTTTTATTTTCGGGCCAGGGGTCTCAGTATAAGGCAATGGGGAAGGAGCTTTACCGGAACCAGCCGGTTTTTAGGCAGTGTATGGATGAATGCGACAGCTTGTTCAGGCCGTATATTTTAAAATCTGTATTAGATCTTATTTACGCTGATGATGCAAATGAATCACAAATTGATCAGACGGTATACGCGCAACCCCTTATATTTTCCATTGAATACGCGCTTTATCGAATGTGGGAATCCTGGGGAGTAACCCCATTTGCTGTATTAGGGCACAGTATCGGTGAATTTGCAGCGGCTGTTGCAGCTTCGGTTATGAGCCTGAGTGATGCCGTCAAACTGGTCGCTGCCAGAGGCAGACTAATGCATTCGGCTCCCGGTGAAGGAACAATGGGCACAATTTTTGCTGATGAAATGACAGTATTATCTTTGATAGAAAAACATCTTGATGAGGTTTCCATTGCAGCGGTAAACGCTGAAAGCAGCGTTGTCATATCTGGTGAAAAAGTCATTGTAGATGATATCCTGAAACAAGCCGGTAAAGAAGGATTCAAGAACCAGAAACTGCAGGTTTCCCATGGCTTCCACTCACCGTTGATGTCGCCGATATTAAATGATTTTAAGTCAGTGGCTTCCGGGGTGAATTATCAAAAGCCCAAAATCAAATTTCTCTCTTCCTTGTTGGCGGAGTTCATGGATGAGACCATTCCCGACGCAGATTACTGGACTCGGCATATTCAGGAAAAGGTGAGGTTCTATGACTGTTTGATGGTTATTAAAAAAATGGGAAATTTCATTTTTCTCGAAGTTGGGGCGCATACACCTTTATGTTCCATGGGTAAAATGTCGCTGGACGACAATAATGTCTTTATCCCTTCATTAAGCAAGAAGCAGCATGACTTGGAACAGATCGCATCCTCGCTGGGGGAACTTTATACCAGAGGAGTTAATATTAATTGGGAATATATTTTCGATGGCCGGAGCAACAAAGTATCTTTGCCGACCTATCCGTTTGAACGGAAACAATTCTGGATGCAGCCAGTATTTGAACATCAGGTTTCATCGCCATCTATCAATGCCGAACTTTTTCACCCATTTATCGGTCAGAAAATCACCACCCCGCACCTGGAAAATTCCGTGATTTATCAGAGTACATTTACGCCGGATAAGCCCTACTTTATGAAGGAACATATTATTTTTAATTCGCCGATATCGCCGGCGGCTGCCCATGTGTCGATGCTTTTATCGGCTTCCCGGCATATGCATGCGCCGGAATCTTGCGTGCTTGAAAATGTTGAGTTTCAGAATCCGCTGATCGTAAATAATGATGAGGAAAGGCTGGTCCAAATTTATCTGCAGAATTTCAACTCGGATGGTATGAATTTTGAGATTTCAAGTAGGGATGCCAAGCACGAGCATATGAACTGGGTCAAGCATTCCATTGGAGCTGTTAGAAGTATTATGGATGATCAGGCCTCCAATATCAGAGTTTCCATTGATGAGTTAAAAGGCAGGTTCCCAGAAGATGATTCAGGATCGGGATTTGATTTTTATCAATTATTTTCTAAAATCGGGTTCAATCTAGGACCTGGATTCCAGTGCATAGAAAAAATTTGGAATGGAACAAATGAAGGGCTCTGTTTAATTTCACCCAAAGCGGATATTCCAGATCAGGATAATTATGACTTGTATCCGGGGATAATCGATTCTATATTCCAGTCGGCTACGGCCATACATGTTTCCGAGTTGGAGGATAAGCTTAAGGAAAAGAGTTCGGAAGATCTGATAAAAACGATTATTCCGATTTCATTGTTAAAACTAACCTATCATTTCCGCGAGACAAAGGAATTCTGGTGCCACACCAAAGTGGATATCCAGAAAGAAGTTATTGTGGCTAATATAGACGTTTATAATGAATCGGGTGAATTGATTTTTGAGATCGAGAACCTAGTGGCGAAAATTACCGACCGGAGAAGCTTATTAAAAGATCTGATTCAAGATGATAATCATATGTTGTATACCATAAAGTGGGTAGAGAAAAAAGCAAAAAATAATATTTATTCTTATAAAGATAATGAAAAATTTATCATGTTTGAAGATGACAGGGGACTGATTCAAAGTCTCTGTAAAACATTGTCGGACCATTCCATAAACACATTCAAAGTGAAAAAGGGCGAAACTTATCAAAAATTAAACGATAATAACTATTTTGTTTCATATCATAGTAAAGCGGATGTTCAAAAATTAATACTGGATGTTATTGGGGAAAACGGGTCCGGCAATTATACTATTATTTATGCATGGGGATTGGATTCATCGGACCCAAGTAAAATCACACCTAATAAACTATTTAAAGAACAACGGATCATCTGTGAAGGGCTACTGAACCTTATTCAGGTACTTGCGGAGCAATATCTTACGGAAAATTTTAAGGTGTGGGTCATTACGGAGAATGTTCATGACATCAATGACACAACGGCTTCAATATCTATATCGCAGTCGACATTGTGGGGGTTTGCCAAGGTGATTGAACTTGAATATCCGCAGTTATGGGGTGGTATTATTGATATTGATTCCGGGATTATTGTTAATGGTCAAGTAGAAATTCTTAAAGAGATAAAAACTACTGATGAAAAACAGGTATGCCTGCGAAGCGATAACAAACGATATGTACAGCGTTTAGTTAAAGACAAAGGAGCAAACCGGAACAATATGGAACCGGATGTTTTACCCCAAAAAATAAAACGGGATGCGACTTACCTGTTAACCGGCGGCACAGGGGCTTTAGGTCTGATTTTCACGGAATATTTGATCAACAAAGGCGCAAAATATTTGGTATTGATCGGCAGGAGAAAACCGGGAAACATAGTTTTATCGAAAATTGAAGAATGGGGTAAGCAAGGAATTAACATACTGGTAATACAGGCCGATGTTTCCAACGAAGTGGATGTGAAAAATCTGTTTCAAAAAGTAAGTGGATCCATGCCGGCGATTAAAGGAGTCATTCATGGAGCCGGCAGTATTGAAGATCGAATGATCAATGAGCAAACCTGGGACAGTTTCTATAAAGTATTGGAGCCGAAAGTGATTGGAACCTGGATTTTACATGATACTTTGCGAGATTGTGATCTGGATTTCTTTGCAATGTTTTCCTCGATAACATCGGTTTTCGGCAATATCGGACAGAGTAATTATGCAGCAGCCAATTGCTTTTTAAATGTATTTTCCAATTTCAGAAAACAGAATAATCTTCCGGCGACAAGTATATGTTGGGGGCCTTGGTCCGAAGCCGGGATGGCCGCTTCAAATTCAAAAGCAATTCAGCAAATAAGCCAACGAGGGCTTTTCGGGATCTCAACAGATGCAGGTTTAAAGGTGATGGATAGATTAATAGACGATCCAAACCACCGGCAGATACTGGTGGCGGATGTGGATTGGCAGGCGTTTGCCAACAAGATGGGATCAGAGGATATAAAAAATGTATTATCCGATTTAATCAATATTAAGGATGTTCCCAAAGAAAGCGAAGAGATCCGGACCCTGGATATTCTGAATAAACTGAAAGAACTAAAGCCTGAGGAGAGGCATTCGGAATTACTGTTACACTTACAATTTCTGGTTTCCAAAATTATGGGATTCGATGATTATCAACAAGTGTCGGTTGACAAGGCCCTTATGGAACAAGGAGCGGATTCACTTATGGTATTTTCCATGAGGAACGAATTGAGTAAAATTACGGGTAAAACTCTCAATGCCACTATTTTCTTTAATTATCCTTCATTAGTTAAAATTTCGGATTATCTATTGTCCGAGGTGTTGGTGTTCGAAGATATGCCACTCCAACAAGCCAAACAAGAATTGAAAACAGTTGACATTTTATCTGAAATTCAGTCATTGATAAAGTGAGGGAATGAATGATGGAAAGTGAAATCCAGAAATATAAGGACGCCCTAAAAAAAGCCGCGGATAAAATCCAGGAGTTATCAGGCCAAATCCATCAAAACAAGATCAATGAAGATATTGCCATCATCGGTTATGGTTGCCGTTTTCCGGGCGGAGCCAACAATCCGGAACTTTTTTGGCGAATTTTAGAAAATGGCATCGATACGGTGACGGAAATTCCGGAGAGCCGGTTTTCGAGCAGCACCTTTTATAGCGAGAACACCGCGGAACCGGGAAAGATGTTTACCCGCTACGGAGCGTTCCTGAATGTGCCGGTGGATCGGTTTGATAACAAACATTTTGAAATCTTTCCGGTGGAAGCAAGTTCAATCGATCCGCAACAGCGGTTGCTATTGGAAGTCAGTTGGGAGGCTCTGGAAAATGCCTGCCTGAATATTGAAAAACTGAAAGGAAGCCGGACCGGTGTATTTATCGGAATTAACTCGTTGGATTATATGAAAGCGCATTTATTATCCGGTGATGTGAATAATATCGGCCCGTATTCCATAACGGGTATTTCTTTTAATGCGGTCAGCGGCAGACTTGCTTATTATTATGATTTTAAGGGTCCCTCGATTACGGTTGATACCGCTTGTTCTTCTTCCCTGGTCGCATTAAGCGCCGCAGTGGAAAGCCTCCGTAAAAATGAATGCGATATGGCCATCATCGGTGGTGTGAATATGTTGTTAGCGCCGGAGTCATTTATCGGCCTTTCCAAAATTAACGGACTCTCTCCGGACGGGAAATGTAAGACGTTTGATGCGGAAGCCGACGGTTTTGGAAGAGGGGAAGGTTGTGGCGTGGTAATTTTAAAACGATTATCGGATGCCCGGGCCGATCAAAATACTATCCATGCCATCGTTAAAAGTGTTTTCGTCGGACAAGACGGCAGGACTAACGGTTTTACCGCGCCAAACGGCATATCCCAGAAGAGCTTGATTAAACGGGCTTTGGATCAAGCGTCATTATCCCCCGATGATATTGACTATATCGAAGCACACGGTGCGGGAACGGAACTGGGAGACTTAATCGAAGTCCAGGCGTTATCAGAAGTATTTAAAAATAGGGAACAAAACTTATTAATTGGTTCCGTAAAGACCAATATCGGACATTTGGAAGCCGCGGCCGGAGTCGCCGGATTGATTAAGGTTATTTTAGCGATTCAACATAAAAAAATACCGCCTCATATTCATTTTAATACTCCCAACCCCAACATCGAATGGGGAAACATCAATGTCGCCACTACGTTGACTGATTGGAATCCTTCCGGGAAAAAACGCAGGGCGGGCATCAGTTCTTTTGGTTTCACCGGCGCGCTGGCACATGCCATTATCGAAGAACCCCCCATGAATCATACCAATGACCGTATGCAAAAGCTGCCGTATCATTTACTGACATTATCGGCCAAAGATGAATCGGCGCTAAAAGAAGCAGTAAATCATATGAAAGCGTATTTGGAGGAAACCGGGAACTCCATTAAGGATATCTGTTATACATCGAATATCGGCAAAAGTTATCTGGATTACCGTTTTGCCGTATCCGGCAACAACAGCGAAAATCTATTGGATGAAATCAAGTACTGTTTGGAAGATGATCAGAAATATGCGGAGGTCACCGCGAATTGCCGTCATTTTGCCCCGAGTAAAATCGTATTTTTATTTACGGGGCAGGGGTCAATATACCCCGGCATCGGCGTCAATCTTTATAAAACCTCCCCGTTGTTTAAAGAGGCGCTGGATCTTTGCGATCGGAAATTCCAATCGATATTGAAGATCTCCATTGTAGACACCATGTTTAAAGCGGAAAACGCTGCATTATTGAATAAAGCGCTTCATTCTCAACCGGTTATTTTTGCGGTTGAATACGCCTTAACCCGGATATGGGAATCACTGGGCATCAAACCCCAGGCAGTCATCGGGCATAGTATCGGGGAATTTGCGGCCGCATGTTACGCCGGTTTGTTGAGTTTGGATGATGCGGTAAAAATGATTGCCTACCGTGGCAAAATGATGGATTCGGTGGCGGAGAACGGGAAAATGATCGGGATTTTAGCGAATGAAGCCCTGGTGCAGCGGGCCATCCAGGAAACCGGATGCCAAGATGTGTCCATAGCCGCCGTAAATGCCCCCGATAATGTTACCATTTCCGGCCTTAACGGCGAAGTGGACCAGGTCATTGAGAAGATACAGCAGCAAAGGGTGTTTATTGACAAATTGACAATATCCCATCCCTTTCATTCACTGATGATGCAGCCTTATATGGCTGGCTATTTTGAGCGAATCAAGGATGTTTCTTTTGCAAAACCCCATCTCGATATTATATCCACCATGACTGGAAAACTGGCGGATGAACAAATTATCGGGAATACGCAATACTGGGTTAATCATTTATGCCATACGGTGCGGTTTTTCGAGGCGATGAATACCGCCAAGCAAATGGGGTACAACATATTCATTGAAATCGGCGGGAATGCCACCTTATCTGGTTTGGCGGGTCAATGTCTCACCGGAGATCATTACCTGTTTTTACCGACATTACGCAAGGGTGTCAATGAATATAAGCAACTTCTGAACTCCTTGGCAGCGTTATATTTGTGCGGGATTCCGATCGACTGGAATTCGTTTTATGCCCATTATCAAAAGGAGACTGTCTTGCTCCCCAGTTACCCGTTCCAACGAAAGAGTTTCTGGATGGAATTAAGAAATAACACAGTTAGTCCAATGAGTATGTCCAAGGTTCAGATGGATAATCATTCTCTTGCAAATTCCAATGCTATTTTATTTTCAACTCCTGATAGGGGATTTGCGAAGCTGGAGCAAAACCCGGAAATTAATCTGGAACAGATAAAATCGGTGCTAAAACAAATCATCAATCTTATTACCGGATTGGAAACGGATGATATCCGGACAGATATCAACTTATTCTCATTGGGCTTTGACTCCTTACTATTAGTTCAATTTAAAAAGCGCATTGATAACAAATATGGTCTTGATATCTCATTGAATGAATTTTTGATGGAATTAAACACGGTAGAAAAAATTGCCCAGTACATCCACGATAATATGCCCGAAAGCAGTTTTCCGGAGACGGCTGCAAGTTCTCAAGCCTTAAAAAATAATCATTTGGTTTATCGTGAGACTAATAACGAATTCCCGAGTTCTATCGGGAACCAAATTGCGAATATATCTCAACAGTTAGAATATATTAAAAACCTTACCCAACAAAAATATCAATTTCCCAGTGACTTCGGAATCAGAAAAAATTTTCCAAAAGTTAATTCCCGTTCTATGATATTCGAGGAAGAAAAATTGACTGCGCAGCAAAAAGAATTTATAAGTAATTTTACAGTGAAATATAATGAAAAGACGAAACAATCGAAAGAATACGCTGCAACGTATAATTCGGTACTTTCCGATTGGGTCGGTTCATTAAATTTTCGAACCACCTTAAAAGAAATTATATACCCGGTGGTCTCAAGACGATCCCAAGGTTCCAGGTTTTGGGATATTGACGGTAATGAATATATCGATATAGCGATTGGATATGGTGTCCATTATTTCGGCCATAACCCGGATTTTATCCACGAGGCGATTGTTAATCAGTTAAAGAAGGGTTTTGAATTAGGTCCGCAATCGGAACTAGCCGGAAAGGTGGCCGAGTTAATTAAAGAATTAACCGGTGTTGAAAGAGTAGCTTTTAGCAACACAGGTTCCGAAGCCGTTATGATTGCCTTAAGAATTGCCAGGGCGGCCCGGAAAAAGGATAAAGTTGTCATGTTTGCAGGTTCATATCATGGTATTTTTGATGGAGTATTAACCCAGACGGATGATGAAGGACCTTTTCCGATATCGCCAGGAACTCCCTACAATATGGTAAAAGATATGGTTACCTTAATTTACGGCTCAAAGGAATCACTCGATTATATCGAAAAACATCACCAGGAAATCGCGGCTGTCTTAGTAGAACCGGTACAAAGTAGAAAGCCCAGTTTTCAGCCCAGGGCGTTCCTGACTGAATTAAGGGATCTGACGGCAAGAACGGGTATTGTATTAATATTTGATGAGATGATTAACGGTTTCAGAATTCAACCGGGGGGCGCTCAAGCTTATTTCGGAATCCGGGCCGATTTGGTTACTTATGGTAAAATCGTCGGTGGTGGAATGCCTATCGGTGTTGTAGCCGGTAAGAAGGAATATCTGGATGCCATTGATGGAGGGTGTTGGTACTTCCACGATTTATCCAAGCCTGATCATGAAACGGTTACTTTTGCCGGAACATTTTGTAAGCACCCGCTGACAATGGCCGCAGCTTTTGCAGTATTATCGTATATGAAGCAAAAAGGAGAATCCTTACAGCAAGCGGTCAATGAAAAAACAGAGTTATTTGTGAATCGCATCAATCGGTTTTTTGAAGATGAAAGAGTTCCTATCAGAGTACGGCATTTTGGTTCCCAATTTCGCTTTGAATCATACGGCCAATATGATTTGTCTTTATTACCCATCGAAATGGATTTGTTTTTCTATTTGTTGATGTATAAGGGAATCTATACATGGGAAAGAAGAATTTGTTGTTTTTGCACTAAAATTACTGAGAACGACATTGAGATCATTATCCAAAAAATTAAGGAAAGTATTTATGAATTAAGGGAAGGCGGTTTTAGTTTCTCTGATAATTATTTTCCAGTCAATATTGATAATTTTACTAAAGATAATTCTTATATTCCCATGTCCACATCTCAAAAGCGGTTATTCACCTTGAGTCAAGTTGATGATAAGGACCCTTATCATATCATTGGGGTGATAAAGATCAAAGGGAAGATCAATGCATCCAAATTAGAAATGGTATTTAAGTCTTTAATCAGAAGACACGAGAGCTTAAGAACCAGATTGCTTATTGAGAACGATGAATTGCTTCAGGAAATATTACCGGACATCGACTTTAAAGTGGAAATGATTCAAAAAGACCCTACACAGGATCTTGATGAATTATTGGACGGTCTGATTGGCGGCTTTGATTTAGCCAAAGCGCCATTAATTAAAGTCAGTCTGATTGAAATTTCACCGGATGAAAATGTTTTATTGATCGATCTGCACCATACCATTGCGGATGGTTTTTCATTGAATATTTTAGCGCAGGAATTTATGAAATTATATATGGATCAAAAATTAGATCCCGTAAAAAAACAATACCGCGATTATGTGTTCTGGGAAAAGGATTTCTTGAACTCCGCCGCAATTAAAGAATGTGAAGCTTTTTGGTTGCAAGAAATGTCAGGTGAGATTGTACCACTAGATCTTCCTTTGGATTATAAACGGTCCACAGTTCAGCATTATTCCGGAAATACCGTAAAGATGAAAATTGAGCCGGAAATCGTGAAGAATTTGAAAAATCTCGCCAAGAAAACGGGAACCAGTCTCTTCATGGTATTAATATCGGCATTTACTATTTTACTACAAAAATTATCCGGGCAAGAGGAGATCTTCGTTGGTACTCCTACTTCGAACCGCAATCATAGCGATTTTGAACAGGGATTTGGAATGTTCACCAATACAATCGTACTAAGAAATTATCCTACCAATCAAAAAAAATATCAGGATTTTTTAAATGAAGTAAAAGAAAACTGTCTGGAAGCATATTCGTATATGGATTATCCGTTTGATTTGCTGGTGAATAAGGTCAATATTAAAAGGGATAATAGTCGAAATCCTTTGTTTGATGTAATGTTTGTATATGAAAACACCAATGAGCGGATACTACAAATCGGCGGTCTGGAATTAGATACGTATGACTATAAGTTAAAAACCGCGATGTTCGATCTTACCTTGGAAATTCTCGAAGAAAAGGGCTTTTTTAATGTTAACTTAAACTATCGAACGGATTTGTTTACCGAAGATACCATCGCACGATGGGGTCAGTATTACCAACGAATCATAAATACGCTATTTCTGAATCCAGAAATAACTTTATCGGATATCCAATTACTTGGAGAGGATGAGAAAAATCAATTAATTCATCAATTCAATCGAACTGAAGCGTTGTATCCCAGAGAAATGTTAATCCATCAGCTTTTTGAAGAACAAGTCGCCAAAACCCTGGATAATATAGCGGTAATTTTCAAAGATACGCAATTGACATATCGGGAATTGAACGGAAAAACAAATCAATTGGCAAGATACTTACGGAATAAAGGGGTTAAGGCAGAGAGCATTGTAGGAATCATGGTTGAGCGTTCACTGGAGATGATTATCGGGATTATGGGGATTCTTAAAGCCGGTGGGGCTTATTTACCCATAGATCCCGGATACCCGGAGGAACGAATCGAATTTATGCTTGAAGATAGTGGTGTGACTCTATTGCTATCCCATCGGAAATTCGACAGTATTAAAATTCAAGATCATATTGAGAGTATCTTTCTCGAAGATGAACTGCTATATACCGGGGATAATACGAATTTAGCTTATAATACAACTTCTCATAATCTGGTTTATGTGATTTACACTTCGGGATCAACCGGTAAACCAAAAGGTTCTTTGATTGAACATCACTCCCTTATCAACAGGTTGACTTGGATGCAAAAAAAGTACCCCATTAACCAGTGTGATACCATATTGCAAAAAACCCCGTTTACATTCGATGTTTCGGTTTGGGAGATGTTCTGGTGGTCACTCCGAGGTGCCCGGGTTTGTTTTTTGGAGCCCGGAGCTGAAAAAGATCCCGGAAAAATTGTAGAAAGCATTGAGAAAAACCGGATTACAGTGATCCACTTTGTTCCCTCCATGTTGAATGCATTTTTGGAATATATGAAAGTTACGGGTGAAACCAGGAAAATAGCAAGTTTAAAACAGGTATTTGCCAGCGGGGAAGCATTAACTGCAGCCCAGGTAAGAACTTTTAAAATGCTATTCGGTAAACATACTGTTAAACTGGCTAATTTATATGGTCCTACGGAAGCAACTATAGATGTTTCTTATTTTGACTGTATCACTGAAGAAGATTTGGAGATCATCCCTATCGGAAAACCTATTGATAATATTCAATTATTGATTTTTAATAAGCAGATGCAACTCCAGCCTGTGGGAGTTGCCGGAGAATTATATATCGCCGGGGTTGGACTAGCCAGAGGTTATTTAAATCGGGAAAAACTTACCCGAGAAAAGTTTGTCGTCAATCCGTTAACGCCCAGCCAAAAAATGTACAGGACCGGTGATTTGGCCAAGTGGAGATCTGATGGTAATATTGAGTTTTTGGGACGAATCGATCACCAAGTGAAGATTCGGGGATTCCGGATTGAGTTGGGGGAGATTGAGAGCCGGTTGTTAACCCATGAAATGATTAAGGAAGCAGTTGTGATAGTTAAGGAGAATTCAACCAGCGATAAATATCTCTGCGCCTATATCGTAGCGAAAAAGGAATTAAAGGTAAGAGAACTCCAGGAATATTTAGGACAAACCCTACCTGAATTTATGTTTCCGTCCTACTTTGTACAGCTTCCGAAACTGCCACTAACTCAAAACGGCAAGATCGACCGGAAAGCCCTGCCGGAACCCGATAGAGCAATAAAGACCGGGACCAAATATGAAGTACCGGTTAATGAAGTTGAAGTGAAACTAGCGGAAGTATGGCGGGAGGTATTAGGTATTGAACGGATAGGAGTTAACAATAACTTTTTTGAGTTAGGCGGACATTCCTTAAAAGCCACCATCCTGGCATCAAAGATTCACCAAGCCTGCAACGTGGAAGTACCATTGCAGGAAATATTCCAGAAACCAACGATAAGCGAGCTGGCAAAATACATCACTCAAGCTCGTCAGAAAATTTACTCTGCTATTGAACCGGCCCAGCCGCGGGAATACTATCCGGTTTCCTCAGCCCAGAAACGTTTACTATTACTCGACCAATTTGAAGATGATTCCATTGCCTACAATATGCCCGAAATGTTTATCGTCGAAGGGGAATTGGATAAACTTGCCCTGGAAAGAGCGTTTCAAGAGTTAATCAAACGGCATGAATCGTTACGGACCTTCTTTGAGTTTAGCGACGGCGAACCGGTGCAACGGATATTACCGGCAGTCGAATTTAAGATAGAATATGGTGAAACGGAAAGTATCGCAATCAACCAAATTATTGCTGAATTTATCAAACCATTCGACTTGAGAAAAGCTCCCTTGCTAAGGATCAAACTGATAAGCACCGGTATCAATCAATATCTATTAATATTTGACATGCACCATATCATCTCCGACGGGACTTCGATGGGAATACTGATACGGGAATTGACCGAAACCTATCAAGAGAAAGAACTATCACCACTCCGGATTCAATATAAAGATTACGCGGTATGGCAAAATGAGATGGCAAAAACCGGAAAATTAAAAACGGCCGAAAGTTACTGGTTGAAGAGATTCCAGGGAGAGCTTCCTGTATTGAACTTCCCCTTGGATTACCCGCGGCCGGCATTCCAAAGTTTTGAAGGGAATCATTTTGAGTTTACGATTGAAGCGGAGCTAACCGGAAGGATCAAAGAATTAGCGCAGTGGACCAATACAACCTTGTATATGATTTTATTGGCGGGATATAACGTAGTGTTATCAAGGTATACCGGGCAGGAAGACATTATCATCGGGTCACCGGTAGCCGGACGGCCCCACGCGGATTTTCATAATATCATTGGGATGTTTGTCAATACATTGGCGATGAGGAATTATCCGGTTGGAACCAAGATTTTTTTGGAGTTTGTAGAGGATGTGAAACGGTGCGCAATTGAAGCATATGAACATCAAGATTACCAGTTTGAAGAATTGGTGGAAAAAGTGCAAGTATCAAGAGATCTTAGCCGGAATCCATTATTTGACGTGATGTTTGTGCTTCAGAACATGGACCTGAACCCGCTGGAAATTCCGGGGCTCAAATTTAAACCGTATGAGTATGAGAACCGGACCGCCAAATTCGATCTTACCTTATCGGGTCAGGAGTTGGCAGATGGGATCAGCTTTAATCTTGAATATTGCAGTAAACTATTTACCCAGGAAACCATCCGTAGATTAGCCGGCCATTATCAAAAGATACTGCGGGAAATAGCGGTTAATCCCAACCAAAGAATAGCCGATATCGAGATGCTTACTGAGCGGGAAAAACGGCAATTGCTTTATGAGTTCAATAATACTGTATCTGATTATCCGAAAGAGAAAACGATTCAGGAGTTATTTGAAGAACAAGTCGAGCGGACCCCGGAGAATATCGCGGTGGTATATGAAAATCAAAAGTTAACCTACCGGGAATTAAACCAGAAAGCGAATCAATTGGCCCATGGCTTACGGAGTAAAGGTGTGGGGCCGGATAATATCATAGGCATTATGGTAGAACGTTCGCTGGAGATGATTATCGGGATTTTAGGCGTCCTCAAAGCCGGAGGAGCCTACTTACCAATTGATCCGGAGTATCCGGAGGAACGGACCAAGTTTATGCTTGAGGATAGTAAAGCAGCTATTCTTCTAACTCAAAAAGAATTTGCCCATAAGGGTGATTCTATTAGTGGGATTACCAAAATTGATTTAAAAGAGGAGGAAATATATAGCCGAGACGATTCCAATTTAGAAGGTACGCCAAGAAATACCCGTAATTTGGCGTATGTAATCTATACTTCTGGTTCCACCGGAAAACCCAAAGGAGTCATGATCGAGCACTGCTCCGTCCATAACTTTATTCGGGGAATTACGGACCGGATCAAATTTAGGACCGGTAAAACAATCTTGGTATTAACCACAATTTCTTTTGACATTTTCGGCTTGGAAACGTTGCTATCCTTAACCCGGGGATTACGGATTATTATCGCCACTGAAACTGAACAAAGTAATCCTCAATTATTAAGCAAATTAATTACCAAACATAAAATTCAAATGCTTCAACTCACCCCGTCACGGATGCAAATGTTTTTAGCTGATTATAATTATCGATCTTGTTTAAAACATTTGACTGAGATTATGATTGGCGGTGAAGTAGTACCGGAGAGTTTGGTAATTGAAATCCGGAAATTAACCTCAGCTAGAATATATAACATGTATGGGCCTACCGAAACCACAATCTGGTCAACAGTCAAAGATTTAACTACCGATACCGGGGTAAATATCGGGACACCCATCGCTAATACCCGAATTTACATTGTAGATCACCACGATCAGTGTCAACCTATCGGCGTAGTAGGTGAATTATGTATCTCCGGGGACGGACTGGCGAGAGGCTATCTTGAGCAGCCGGAGTTGACTCAGGAAAAATTCGTACTCAACCCCTTTGAACCTGGGAAACGGATGTATCGGACCGGAGATTTGGCCCGCTGGTTGCCAGACGGGAACATCGAATTTTTAGGGCGGATCGACTACCAGGTAAAGATTCGAGGATTCCGGATTGAATTGGGAGAAATTGAGAATCAATTATTGCGGCACCGGAATATCAAAGAGGCGGTAGTAATTGAGACTGAATCCCAAGGATATAAATACCTATGCGCTTATCTTGTAATCAAGGAAGAAATGAAACTATCCGAACTGCGGGAATATTTGGCAACGAATTTGCCCGATTATATGATTCCCTCATATTTTGTCAAGCTGGAAAAACTACCGTTGACACCCAATGGAAAAATCGACCGAAAAGGGCTGCCGAAACCAGATGGAAGTATCATCAGAGTTCGGGATTATGTGGCTCCAGCTAATGACTTAGAAGAACAAATGGTTCAAATATGGCAAGAGGTTCTAGGGATCGAAAAAATAAGTGTGAATGAAAATTTCTTTGAACTTGGCGGCGACTCTATCAAAGCAATTCAAGTAACCACAAGACTCTATAATCACCAGTTAAAGTCAAATGTTCGAGAATTATTCAAAAACCCAACAATTGAACTATTCACGAAATGTGTTTCATACCAAGAAAATAAAATAAGCCAGGAAGCGATCACCGGTGAGATTGGACTAACTCCGGTTCAAAAATGGTTTTTTGAGTCACGAGCCACTGAAAAACACCATTTTAACCAATCCATTGTTTTGTATCGAAACGAAGGTTTTGAGACTAATATACTTTCCCGGGTTTTTGATAAAATTATAGAACACCATGATGCATTACGAATGGTTTACCAAACCTCAAAAGACCATAAGGTAGTTCAATATAACCGGGGAATAGAAAATGGGTTATATGACATGAAAGTGATTGATCTTGCCACTGAAACGGATTATGAAGAAAGAGTGGAAGCGGAAGCCAACCAATTGCAAAAGGATATTGATTTGGCCAGAGGGCCTTTAATCAAGTTAGGATTATTTAAAACAAAGGACGGAGATCATTTGCTGATTGTAATTCATCATTTGGTGATTGATGGGGTCTCATGGAGAATTCTAGTAGAAGATCTAATGACTGGATATTTAAGTGTTTTACAAAACAAAGATATTATACTGCCGTGGAAAACCCATTCATTCAAGGAATGGTCGGAGAAACTTCAGCAATATGCCAACAGCAAAAAATTTTTACTGGAAAAGAAATATTGGGGAGAGCTCGAAAGGCAAGAAGTGGCTGCATTGTTCAAAAATACTTTCAATGACCGGCGTGGACAAGCCGTGCGGCAGTGTTTCGATCTAAAATTATCTCCGGCTGAAACTGAAAAACTGCTTAAACAAGTAAATGCGGTCTATAATACGGAGATTAATGATATTTTATTAACTGCGCTGGGTTTGGCTGTAAAAAAGGTCGCCGGAGAGGGTAAAGTATTAATTCAAATGGAAGGACACGGCCGTGAAGAGATTATACCCGAAATGAATATTACTCGGACGATTGGCTGGTTTACCTCAATTTATCCAGTAGTTTTGGATATTAATCCGGATGAAAAACTGTCTTTTACAATAAAGCATGTTAAGGAAAGTTTAAGGCGGATTCCTGCCCATGGGATTGGATATGGTATTCTTAAATATTTGACCGCACCTGAGAATAAACAAGACATTAATTATCGGCTAAAACCGGAAATAAGCTTCAACTACTTGGGACAATTGGATCAGAATACTCATCCTCGAATCTTTGCCTTATCCAAATTACCGACAGGGGAAGATATAAGCCCCAAGCTAAATAAGCTCAAGCTGCCAATCGATATTAACGGGATGATCGTCAATAATGAATTGGTCTTTACAGTTGATTATAGTACTCATGAATATCACGAAACAACTATTGCTGAATTAGTTCATAATTTTCGCGCTGCACTTTTAGATATCATTGAACATTGTATTGGTAAGGGAGACAAGGAGTTAACGCCTTCTGATTTTGAAAATGATGATCTGAACATTGAAGAGCTTAACAGCATATTCGCAGCTATTAACAAATTAAAAAAGAAATGAGGAATTCATAGTGCATAATGATATGGAAGTTCAGCAAATATATCAATTATCCCCAATGCAGGAAGGGATGCTTTTCCATGCCATTATGGATAAAGAGTCCAATGCCTATTATCAATTAATATCCTATGATACCATTGGCGAGATCGATGTTCAGACAATTGAAGATGCCTGGAATGCTTTAATTGAAAAGTACGCAATCTTTCGAACCGTGTTTATCCATGAAGAAATTAATAAACCAATGCAAGTGGTTTTACAGGAAAGAAAGATCCAAATTTATTTTGAAGATATATCAAGCATGACAGAGAGAGTCAGGGAAAACTATATCGAAAGATATCAAGAGCAAGAGAAACAAAAGGGTTTTAATTTATCCGAAGACACTTTAATCCGGGTAACCGTCTTAAAAACAGGACCGATAAATCATAAGATCATTTGGAGTTATCATCACATCTTGATGGATGGTTGGAGTCTGGGGATCGTTATCAACGATTTCTTTTATATTTATCAAACGATTAAAAAGAATGAGGTCTTATATTTAACTGAAACATGTCCATATTATAATTATATTAAATGGCTGAAAAAACAAAATTTAGAAGAAGGGTATGCATATTGGCGAGAATATCTTGATAATTATGAACAAAAAATAATCTTGCCGAAAGATAGTATTAAGATTAAAAAGAAGATATACCAGCAAAAAAATTTAAAATTCCAACTTAATAAAGAAACTACCACCAAATTGATAAATATTGCCCGTAAGCATAATGTGACTATCAATACAATTTTTCAAACCATCTGGGGTATTTTATTACAAAAATATAATAATACCGAAGATGTAGTATTTGGGGCGGTTGTATCAGGAAGACCGTCGGAGATTCTCGGAATCGAAAGCGCAGTGGGTTTGTTTATCAATACAATACCTGTTAGAGTTAAGAACAATCAAATCCGAAATTTTATTGAACTTATTAGGCAGATTCAAGATAATGCCTTATTATCTGAAAAATTTACCTATTTGTCGTTAGCGCAAATTCAGTCTAATTCCCAACTTAAAAATGAATTGATTGACCACATTATTGTTTTCGAAAACTATCCTCTGGATAATGAAAAAATTAACAATTTATTCCATGAGTTTAAAATTGAAAGGATCGACTTTTTTGAACAAACGAACTATAACTTTAACATTATAATATTACCCGAAATAGAGGAGTATTATATATGTTTTAAATACAACGAAGAGATGTACTCAGAATACTTTATAAATAAAATAAGGAATCATTTTATTAATGTTATTCGTCAAATTGTAGAGGATCCGGAAATCCAATTAGCGGCTATAGAGATCTTAACCAAAGAAGAACGAAGGCAAATATTGGTCGAATTCAATGATACTGCATCAGATCATCCGAAAGAGAAGACGATTCAGGAGTTATTTGAAGAACAAGTCGAACGGACCCCGGAGAATATTGCGATGGTATATGAAAATCAAAAGTTGAGCTACTGGGAATTAAACCGGAGAGCGAACCAACTGGCCCACGGCTTGCGGAGTAAAGGTGTGGGACCGGAAAATATCGTGGGGATTATGGTTGAGCGGTCATTCGAGATGATCATCGGGATAATGGGTATCCTGAAAGCAGGAGGATCTTATTTACCGATTGATCCGGAGTATCCGGAAGAACGGATCAAGTATATGCTCGAAGATAGTAAATCAACTATCCTCTTAACTTTGACAGAGTTTGCCAATAAGGGTGATTCTATTAGTGGGATTACCAAAATTGATTTAAAAGAGGAGAAAATATATAGCCAAAACGATTCCAATTTAGAAGGTACGCCAAGAAATACAGTCCGTAATTTGGCTTATGTGATTTATACTTCCGGCTCTACCGGGAAACCGAAGGGAGTATTGATTGAACACATAAATGTGATAAATACATTATTATTTTTACATAAGTTATATCCTTTACATGAAAATGATGCCTATTTATTAAAAACGACTTATACTTTTGATGTATCGGTAGCGGAGCTATTTGGTTGGTTTATTGAGAATGGTAGATTAGTTATTCTTAAACAAGGCGCAGAAAGAGATCCTCAAGCTATACTTGAGTCAATCGCCAAAAACAATATCACTCATATAAATTTTGTCCCCTCAATGCTGCAAGTTTTTCTTGTTTTTTTAAGGGATGATGATATAGAAATACTAAATAAACTTAGATATGTATTTGTCGCTGGAGAAGCTATCTCACGAGAATTGGTAAATAAATTTTATCAACGAACCAAAAAAGTAATCTTTGAAAATTTATACGGGCCGACTGAATCAACCGTCTATGCGACTAAATATTCACTATCCGATTTGGGAGACCAAGCGAATGTACCAATAGGTAAACCGCTATCAAATATAAAGGCTTATGTGATTGATAGATCCAACAAATTATTGCCAATTGGTATTGCAGGAGAACTATGTTTGGGTGGGAGCGGGTTAGCGCGCGGGTATAGAAATTTAAAGGAATTAACAGAAGAGAAATTCGTCCCGAATCCCTTTGAACCGGGGGAGAGGATGTACCGGACCGGGGATTTGGCCCGCTGGTTGCCGGACGGGAACATCGAATTTTTAGGGCGCATCGACCATCAGGTGAAGATTAGAGGATTCCGTATTGAGTTAGGCGAGATTGAAAGCCGGTTGTTAGCCTATGAAACGATCATGGAAGCGGTCGTAGTCGCCAAAGAGAGTCAAAAAACCAGCGCCACCGTAGAAGCTGGTATAAAATATCTCTGCGCCTATATCGTAGCCGAACAGGAACTAACGGTAAGCGAACTCCGGGAATATTTAGGACAATCCTTGCCGGAATACATGATTCCGTCTTACTTTGTACAACTCGAAAAACTGCCGTTAAACCGAAATGGCAAGATTGACCGGAAAGCGCTGCCTAAACTCGAGGGAATGATGAAGACTGGGACTGAATATGAAGCGCCGGCCGATGAGATCGAAGCTCGGCTGGCGGAAGTATGGCGGGAAGTATTAGGGATTGAACGGATAGGAGTCAATAATAACTTTTTTGAGTTAGGCGGACATTCATTGAAAGCCACCATCCTGGCGTCAAAGATTCACCAGACCTGTAACGTGGAAGTACCATTGCGGGAAATATTCCAGAAACCGACCATCAGAGAATTGGCAAGATACATCGCTCAAGCTCGCCAGGAAATTTATACGGTCATCGAACCGGTTGAGATGCGGGAATATTACCCGGTCTCCTCAGCCCAGAAACGGTTACTATTGCTCGACCAATTTGAAAGTGATTCTATCACTTACAATATGCCTACAATGTTGATAGTCGAAGGAGAATTAGATAAATTTGCCTTGGAAAGGGCATTCCAAAAATTAATCAACCGGCATGAATCATTACGGACCTGTTTTGAGTTTATCAATGGCGAACCGGTTCAACGGATATTGCCGGCAGTAGAATTCACAATTGAATATTGTGAAGCAGAAAGAACCAAAATTAACCAAGTCATGGCCAAATTTGTTAAACCATTCGACCTGAATAAAGCTCCCTTATTAAGGATCAGACTAGTAAGCAGCGGCATAAACGAACATATATTAATGTTTGATATGCATCATATCATCTCCGACGGAATTTCGCTCGGGATACTGATTCGGGAATTGGCAGAAACATATCAAGGAAAAGAGCTGTTGCCACTGCAGATCCAATACAAAGACTATGCGGTATGGCAAAATGAGATGGCCAAAACCGATAAATTAAAGCAGGCGGAAAGTTACTGGGTGGAGAGATTCCAGGGAGAGCTTCCGGTATTGAACCTTCCCTTGGATTACCCGCGGCCGGCATTTCAAAGTTCTGAAGGGAATCGTTTTGAGTTTACGATTGAAGCAGAGCTAACCTGGGGACTTAAGGAATTAGCGCAGCGGACCAATACCACCTTATATATGATTTTATTGGCAGGATTTAACCTAGTGTTATCAAGGTATACCGGGCAGGAAGATATTATCATCGGGTCACCGGTAGCCGGACGGTCCCACGCCGACTTGCAAAACATCATTGGAATGTTTGTCAATACATTGGCGATAAGGAATTATCCGGTTGGAACCAAGAGTTTTTTAGAGTTTTTAGAGGATGTGAAACGGTGCGCCATCGAAGCTCACGAACATCAAGCTTACCAGTTTGAAGAACTGGTGGAAAAAGTGCAAGTCGTAAGGGATCTCAGCCGAAACCCGTTATTTGATGTGATGTTTGCGTTACAGAACATGGAACTGAAACCGTTAGAAATCCCGGGGCTCCAATTTAAACCCTATGAGTATGAGAACCGGATCGCCAAATTTGATCTGACATTATTAGGGGAAGAGTTAGCGGATGGAATTTGTTTCAATCTGGAATATTGCAGCAAACTATTTACCCAAGAAACAATCCAAAGATTCGCCGGGCACTATCAAAAGATATTACGGGAAATAGCGGTTAATCCCGTTCAAAGTTTAGCGGAAATGGAAATGCTCACTGAGCGGGAAAAACGGCAGTTGCTATACGAGTTCAACGACACCGCCGCCGAATATCCGAAAGAGAAAACGATTCAGGGGCTGTTTGAAGAACAAGTAAAACAAACTCCAAATAATATCGCGGTGGTATATGAAACAGAACAGTTGACTTACCGGGAGTTAAACCAGAAAGCGAATCAACTGGCCCATTGTTTACGGAGTAAGGGCGTGGGACCGGATAATATCGTAGGGCTTATGAGCGAACGGTCACTCGAGATGATCATCGGGATAATGGGTATCCTGAAAGCCGGAGGCGCTTATTTACCGATTGATCCGGAGTATCCGAAAGAACGGATCGAGTTTATGCTAAAAGATAGCGGGACGAAATTTTTATTAACCCAAACGGAGTTAACGGGAAAACTGGACCCTGATATTACCATTGAAATAATTGAACTGAAATCAAATGATTTATACAAAGGAAAGTATACGAATATTAAATGCATAACGAAACCAACTGATTTAGCCTACGTTATTTATACTTCCGGAACGACTGGAGTACCCAAAGGAGTCTTACTTGAGCATCGAGGTATATTAAATATAAATAAGTTCTTTCGAGAGAGTTTGAAGATCACTCATGGCGACAGGGTTCTACAATTTTCAACGATTTCTTTTGATGCTTCAGTTTGGGAAATCTTTATGGGGTTGTTAGCAGGTTTATCACTCTATATTCCTCACCAGAATACTATCAAGGACATTAGGGGATTTGAAGAATATTTGAATAATAATGAAATAACTGTGGCTACATTACCGCCCCCGTATCTGGTAAATTTAGACCCGAATCGAATTTCAACTTTAGTCAAATTAATAACGGCCGGGTCAGTGATTAGTATTGACTTATTTAACCAATGGAAGGATAAGGTACAATATTTTAATGCTTATGGCCCTACGGAGACTACTATTTGTGCAACGATTTGGAAGTATGGCGAACAAGATTTGAATTTAAAATCGGTTCCGATTGGTTCACCGATTTTAAATACAAGAATATACATATTGGATAAGAACAAAAGCTTACAACCGATAGGGATTCCAGGAGAGCTGTACGTTTCCGGGGACGGACTGGCGAGAGGATATCTCAAGCGGCCAGAACTGACGCAAGAGAAATTTGAACCGAACCCCTTTGAACCGGGGGAGAGGATGTACCGGACTGGAGATTTGGCTCGCTGGTTGCCGGACGGCAACATCGAATTTTTAGGGCGTATCGACCATCAAGTGAAGATCAGAGGATTTCGAATCGAATTAGGTGAGATTGAGAGCCAGTTATTAAGCCATGCAAAGATCAAGGAAGCGATCGTAATTGCCAAAGATCATCAAACCGGCATTACCGGAGAATCCGGCGCAAAATACCTCTGCGCTTACATTGTAGCCGAACAGGAATTAACCATAGGTGAAGTCCGGGATTATTTAGGACGAGCCTTGCCGGAATACATGATCCCGTCCTACTTTGTACAACTAGAAGAACTACCGATGAATCAAAACGGCAAGATCGACACTAAAGTCTTGCCGGAGCCCGAGGGGATGATGAAAACCGAACTTGAGTATGAAGCGCCGGCTGATGAGATCGAAGCCCGACTAGTGGAAGTATGGGGGGAAGTATTAGGAGTCGAGCAGGTAGGAACTAACGCTAATTTCTTTGAGTTGGGTGGTGACTCGATAAAAGCGATTCAGATCATCGCCCGGCTAAAGAAACATCAATTGAACCTGGAAATAAAAGACTTGTTTAAATATCATAATATTAAAGAAATAAAACACCATGTCCATCGGGAACAGGATGATGAGATTGAGCAGGGTATTGTTACAGGTGAAATCGAACTCACCCCAATCCAAGAATGGTTTTTTGAACAGAAAGTGGTGAATCCGCACCACTTCAATCAAGCGGCAGTGCTATACAATCGGAATGAGTTTGATAAAAGTTCGGTCAAGGAAGTATTTGTAAAGATATTGGAACATCATGACGCGTTAAGGATGATATACGGGACTGGTGGGAATAGGGTAAGTCAATATATCCGGGGGTTAGACGAAGGAGACTTATTTACCATTGAGGAAACAGATCTGACTGGGGAACCGGAATTTAAGGAACACATCGAAGAAGAGATGAATCAACTTCATCAAGGGTTTGACCTTGCAAAAGGTCCTTTGGTAAAAATCAAACTGTTTAAAACTAATGAAGGAGATTATTTAGGGATTGTGATTCACCATCTGGTAGTGGATGGAGTATCCTGGCGAATTTTACTGGAGGATTTTACGATAGGATACGAACAAGCACTAAACAACAAAGAAATCAGATTCCAAAGCAAAACTTCTTCGTTTAAGGATTGGGCCTCCCGGTTAAGGGAATATGCAACCAGCCAGGAATTGCTTCAGGAAATGCCTTATTGGGGGAAGCTGGATAAGGAAGAAATTCTTGAGCTTCCGTTGGATGAAGCCGCCATCGATAGCAGGAACAAAGACAGTGAAGATTTCCAGATTGAGTTGACTGTAGAGGAGACTGGGAAACTGCTTAAACAAGTGAACCGGGCTTACAACACGGAAATTAACGATATATTATTGACGGCGTTAGGTCTTTCGATCAAAGAATGGACCGGAGTCAACCAAGTATTACTGAATTTGGAAGGACACGGTAGGGAACAAATATTGGAAGGTATAGATATTAACCGGACGGTAGGATGGTTTACTTCCATGTATCCAGTAATATTGGACCTGAAAAAAACCGAGGATCTCTCCTATGTCATAAAATCCGTTAAGGAATCATTGCGGCGGATTCCCAACCGGGGAATCGGTTACGGAATCCTCAAATATCTGACTCCGAAAGAGAAGCGGCCAGGATTGGCATTCGCTCAAAAACCGG
>JAEZJQ010000053.1 GCA_023436305.1 Bacillota bacterium | reverse complement strand
GAGAAACTGGTCCTTGCCCAGGTCATTCCCGGCATTCCGGTTGGTTCCGTCAACAGTGGCGGTATTTAAGGAATAATAGACTGTATCAGTATTCGTTACCTGCAAGGTTTTCACCTTCTTTCATTTAGATTTTAACCTTCCCGTGATTCGAATCTAGGCGATGAGATCGATTACCGTTTCTTGCAGCGATTTGGGAGCGGAAACGGTATCACCCGCTATTGAAATATCACTCATATCATCCGTGTATGAGCGGGAGTCGCGGCTGTTGCCGGATTGGTTCGGGTTCCCGGCGGTTTGGTTAAATAATTGCTCACCCGTTCCGGTTCCCACGGAAACGGATAGAAGATCAACCTGTAAACCGTTTTCCCGCAATTGGTCGCGGAGCTGGTTCAAGTTGGTCTCGATAATTTGTTTGACCTGCTGCGACTCGGCCATAAACCGGGCAGTAACCACCTGGTTCTCAACCAATACCTTGAGTTGCAGTTTGCCCAGATGATCCGGTTTCAGGCTCATCTCCATCTCGCTTTGGTTGCCGGAGAGCATTAACTTGGCATGATCCATGATCTGGGTGAATAATTGATCTTTCCCGGCCGTTTGAGCCGTTGTCCCGGTGATTTCCTGGAACTGTCCGCCCGGTAACTGCTGTTGCTGGAGCGGCGTCACGGGAACGGCGTTGGCTTGATCCGGGTTCTCCCCAACGGCTAATTGCGTTTGAAGCACCGCCAGATTGAGTGGTTTATTCCCGGCGCCGGCCGCCATGGAATTCTCTACTGCCGCGTTTCGCAGGCTTTGATGCAGTTCATCCTTGCTCTGCACTAAACTTTGAGTGGCGGCTTTAGCGGTAACCTTGTCCCGGAACACTTCCAATACCGACGCGTTTACGACAGTTCCCTTCAAGCCGTTTGCGGTAGATTCGGCAGTTTTGATTTGCGGCTGATTGGCGGTTTTCGGAGCACTGTTATCCTTTTTAGGAGTTTCAGCGTTCATCAGCGCCGCTATGGCTTCATTCATCATCGGGTTGGAGGCGGCGGACGTTTCTCCGGTGGCTGAATTGGGATTTTGAGTTAATCCCATGAGCGCGTCAACCGCATTTTGGCCGGTGGCTGTTGGTTGAGCCTCGATAGTCTGCTGGTTACCGGCAACGGTTTCCACCGGAGTTTCAGAAACTTGACTGTTCAAAAGCGCACCGGTGGGCAGATTCATCTGCAGTTGCGCTCCATCATTACCGGCCACCGCATCGGCGGATTGGACTCCGGCTATAAGCTCCACTAACTGCATTCCATCATCAACGGTTGTTTGAACCCCCGGATTCAAGCTTTGCGCTTGCGCCCCGGCAATGGCGGCGTTTTGAGACTCTCCGGACTGGGCAACCGGGCTATCGGTTACCGGTTGTTCCGGCGTTTTGGCGAAAACATCTGTGTTATCCTCCGTCTTGCTTTCAACGTCATCCCTGGCATCCTTTTGGGGTCCCTTGTCTTCCTTGACAGCCTGTTTGGATTCCGGCATCTTATTGTCCATCCCTCGGTCCCGCCGGTCAACGGCTTGCTGATCCGCCGTTTTGAAACCGGTTTCCCGGACGGGCTTGTTTTTCTCCGTAGCCACCGCTTTCAGATAGTTTTCAAAACCGCTGGGTCCGGATTTCCGGTTTACATTTTCCTTCCGTTGATATAAGTTATCTACGGTTGATTTGGCCTCCGGAGCCGGGAATGGCAGAGCCGCTTTCTCGTTCGTTAACCCTATCATAAATTCACCTCCCTTCGTCTATTTTTATTTATCGGATGATTTTACCGAAGAGATTAGCGGTTTTAATTATTAATTGAACTTTGTTGGGCGTTAGGGAGATGACTAAATATTATGGAGATTTATTCTGTCCAGGCTGAAAGGAAAATCGGATTCTGTTAAAAGTTACTTACGAAAGGCTGTAGTTGGTAATGGGGGCCTAAAAACGACCTAACCCCCCCGGCCCCCTTCCCTCGGTGAGTTGTTTTTGGCTGATATTCGGAAGGAAGGGGGTGTCGGCGTTGGCTGATATTCGGAGGGAAGGGGGTGTCGGCGTTGACTGATATTCGGAGGGAAGGGGGGATCCCCCCCCCCGATTTGCCAGGATATTCTAACGAAGCATTTTTCTCTTCCCTCCGGATTGAACAGTATATTTTAACGAAAGCACTCCCCTTCCCTCCAGATTGAACAGTATATTTTTACCGAGGGAAGGGGCTGGGGGATAGGTCCGGATGGGTAATCAAATTTTCACTAAAGTAGCCTTTCACGGTGCGGAAACTATTACACGTCTTAACATTACATTACAAATTCCGAAGCGTACTACTATTGTGGTACGGATCTAAATTCAGGGTCCCGGTGAATAACCCGGAAGAGAATGGTATACTGGGTTTTTGTTGCTTTATGACTGTTGTGTTCTTGATTTGATTGGAATTTAAAATATTTATGGTTTATAAATATCGATTTGCTAGAGTTTTCAGGGTCCCCTCTCTCGCGAGGCTTTCAAGAGATGGAAATTGCTATCCAGTAACGATTGCCGGCATATTACGATAGAGGCAAGCTACGCATTTAGGCCTTTTAACTCATTTTTAGTAAACCGTTTATCATCTGATACTTTGGCGGTTCCCTCTCTCAAGTCAGTACCCCGTCGCGCATACTACAATAAAACCGGGCCAAAAAACCCGGTCTTCAAAGAATAATAAATTATCAAGTTTATTACTAGTATTGCCCAACATCATAAAGAATCTGAATCACGGCAATATACGGATCTTGATCTTCCCCGGCAAAGTCAAACTCTTTAAAACACCAAACGTTTCCGCGCCGGCAGCCGGTAAAAATTTCGATTCCCATGTCACATTCCATCAGAAACGCTTGATTGTCCAGGATATTTAACCGGAAACGGGAGTTGAACAAAACAAATTCCCCGGTGTCCCGGTCAATCACTACTTTAATTTTAAGGCCTGTCCATATATTGCAGGTTAATATTTCTTTCATGTTGATGGTTCATTCCTTGAGGTCGAATTCGGCATTTTCTTGCTCCATGTTCCGGTTTTGGTTCAAGGAAAGTTGTCTACCTGATTTTCTCCATCTGTTCCCCTTCTTTTAAACATAAGCCCCGCTCCGGATCCCGATAGATGGTGATCAACTTTAGCGAATGCGCCAGTTTAAAATCATTGAAAACATTCTCCGGGGATCGCTTGACCACCCTGGCCACTACATCCAGATAGCCTTTTAAACTTACCGGTTTACCCAGGATGGATGACTTGGCCCAGATGCGCGAATGATAAAAATAATGCGCCACCTCCCGGGCTTGTTGGATATTTTCGGGGTTTACGGTCTCCGGATCAATATCGCCGGGGCCGCCGGCCAAACCTTGGATAAGGCGCGGCGGCTCCGGCAGGACCAGCTGAAAAATGGCTTCGATGTATTCATGAAAATCAGCGTATTTGGCCACGATTTGATTGAACCCGTTTTGGGTGGAATAGACGTAAGAAAGTTTATTCTCATATTTGATGGCCTTTAACAGCGGAATAATGTCCCGGTCGCTGGAAATAATGACGAAGATGTCAATGGTGGGATTTTTAAACAAGTCCTTTAAGGCGTCCACCGTCAGTTCCAGGTCGCCGGAATTTTTGCCGTTGTTGGAGGCGTGGCGGGTCTGGAGCCCCATAGCCCGCAAAAAGGTTTGTTGATTGCCGCCGGCGGTTTTTTTCTCAAAATTGCCGTAGACCATAATGTCAATGATCTTGACTCCGGCTACCGCCAGCCGGGCTTGAATCACCCTGAAAAAATCGATTTCCAGCGGGTCCTTGCCGTATACTTTCAGCAGTTCCAGGATGTTTTCGTAATCGACATAGACCATGGCCTTGAGTTGCCTGCTTTTTAATTGAATTAGTTGATTGTCCAATGTATGTACCCGGCCTTTCGGATTAGTGTAGGATAGAAACATTCCCGCGTTCCAAACCTCATAATAATGTATTAATTGATAGGTAATGTTAGGACTATAATCAATTGATTCGTGTGCGTAATTTAAGATTTTTTATACTATTATAATTATATATAAAAGCCTTTTTTATGTAAGGCATAACATTTTAGGCCCAACAATAATAAAGATCCTAATATTTTAGGATTTTTATTGTAAGCTCTGTATGAAACGATTATTGAGTGGCAATCAATTATCATGGAGAAAATTGTTTCAAAATAGTATTTACTCTATCAATCATTTCCCGTAACTCTTCGGGATTGTTTCGCAAGCATTCAACATAACCATTATTCAGTGGATTCCATTCCCGATCGGGATATCCACCGTATTCGATGGTTACGATTTCCGGTTGGGTGTGGTTGAGAACAAATTGTAATAATTGATAATCAATTTCCCGGAACAAGGTGTGCGAATCCCAAAATCCGAGGGGCGATTCCAAAATACCCGCCATATGAATCTCTTTCACCCGGGAAAGCGGCAAATGATATATATAATCCCGGACATCGATTTTAAGATAACCGGCGCTTATCCGGGCGTGGGCAATATCCAACAGCAGCCCGCAATCGCCGGATTCACATATCTCGGTAATAAATTCCGGTTCCGATCCCATCCGGTAGCACCAATACCAGGAGTAATACGGACTGTTTTCCAATATTAACGGGATGTTTATTTTTTCTTTCACCGCCATAATATTGTGGAGTATCCGTTTTTTTAATTCCTTGCCGGCCATGGGGTGTTTGTGATGCAGGTAGCTTTTTAATTCCGGGAAATAATTCAAAGTTGCTTCCAAATGAGTGGATAAATGCGGCGGAGCCGTCTGGCGGATGACTTTCGATATCAATGACCCGTTAAAATCCAGTTCTATTTGAGGATGGCATACATCGAGGATTCCGGGTTGCGTTATATGCGGGAGCAATTTCCGGTATTTCCGGCCTTGATCAAATTGAGTCCAACATTCGGGGAATGGGACCGTGGGTAATTTGATATAATCAAGGGGAAGGCCGGGTTTTTCCTTTAACAACAGGAGTAAAGACTCAGAAAAATTAACCGCTAACTTCATGCGTATCTCCCCCGAAAAATCCAAACGGCAATGAATGCGACGGCATTTTGTATCCGATGATTGTGATTCGATAAAATAAAGTGAATTTTAGAATCGAACCGCCAGCTTTTCCAATAACTCTTTTCGGTTTCCGATTCTCAGTTTTCGCAAACTGCTGTTCACTTGATTTTTAATGGTATCTTCGGTTTTCCCGAGACTTAAAGCGATTTCTTTCCGTTTATAGCCCTTGATATACAGATTCATCACTTCTTTTTCGGAATCGCTTAATATACTTAATAACTTTTCCTTACGTTCACTGTTTTTTAGCCTGCCATAATCCCTGGCCAAAATCTCCACAGCCGAAGTCTTTTTATAGATAGTCCGGATAACATCCGGTATCCGCTTGGCCTCCGATTTTGATAAGTAATTTACCGCGCCGGCGATAAAAGAGTTCCGGATCAAATCTTCATCAAAAAAACGGGTCAACATAATGATCTTGGCATTGCTGATCTTGGTTATCTCATACGCCGCCTCAATACCGTCATACCGGTTTTCAGTCAGATTAATATCGAGTAATACCACATCGGGTTCCATAATTTTAACCACTTCGATGGCTTTTTCAACTGTGGAAGCCGATCCGGCAATCATAATGTCATTTTCAACGCTATGAATATTAATGGTTAATAAACGAATCCAATCCAAATCATCGTCAACCATGACGATCCGAATTTTATCACGATATTCTTCCGGCTCCACAATCGATTACCCCCAGGAATTATCAGTTTCGTTGACTTTTGGCTTTACGAATCGGTAAACTTAAAATAACACAAGCGCCGGACTTTTTACGGCTGTGAATCTCCAATAAACCGTTATGTTTAACCATTACGTTGTAACAATACGATAAACCAAGGCCCAAATTGGATGATGTTTTCTTGGTGGAGAAAAACGGTTCAAAAATATGGGGCAGGTTTTCTGCGCGGATTCCGGCGCCATTGTCCTTGATGATTATTTTTACAAACCGTTTCTGCCGGTAAATGTGGATATGGATTATCCCATTTTCATTCATGGCTTCGACGGAATTTTTAATGATATTCCGGATGGCTTCTTTCAGGTGGGTTTTATCGCAATTTACCGTAAAATCGCCTTCATACTTCTTGATGATTTGGATATTTTTATCTTCCAATAAAAATTTGAACGATTCCAGGGATGAATCAACAATCTCCAGGAGATCGTGGTCTTCTTTGTTCAAAATAATCTCTTGGACTTGCCCGTAAATCCCGGCCACCATTTTGGACAGATGATCGGTGGATTCCAGGATGATATCCGCCACTTCTACGGAAAGTTGCCCAGTATTTAACTTTTTCAGGGTCTCCACCGCGTAGTCGATTTTACTGATCTCATTTTTAACGCTATGCATTAGGATCGCCGTTCCGGAAGTGATTGATTTCAAGGAATTTTCCCGGTAATTCCGTTCCACACTCAATTTAATCCCTAAAAAACCGTACTTAAAGGCAAATACCAAAAACATGACAATCACCGTGAGACTGAAGATATTGGTAACCCCCGTGAAATCATGACGGCCAACTGTTTTTAACGGCAATATAAACGCGGTGTATAACGGATAAAGGGATGGCAGGGTAATAAGAAACATTATCAAAGCACGGGACTTTTCCTCCCGATTTTTTTCGGATACAAAAGCGTAAAAAAGCAAGAAATTTCCGGTTATGCCGTAGGCGATACCCCAGAATACCAGGGCCCAAAAATCCGGGCTATAGTCGGGGTATATCAATACAAAACCTTTGTTCCAATAAAACAAGTCGTAAATAAATGATCCAATTACCGGCGCCAGTAGCAATAAATACAAAATCTTTTTTAATTGCGGTTTGGCGAATTTCAAAACGCTAATCCCGACTAACAGGAAAAAATACGGACTCAAGCGGTAACTCAACGCCGAGCAAAAACGGGCCAGCAATTCCATGGGTCTGATGTATTCGGCCGCATGAACCATGGGCCTGGGATCTAAAAATTCGGCCAGCAGGCCGAGCCCCAGCGACAGAATGAACCCGCCGTACCAGTAATTGGTTTGATTTTTGGAGCGGGTCAGAAAAAGTAATACCGAAATAATACAGGCTGATACAAAAAGTATTAGTGGAAACAAATTGAACATTGAATTTCCTTTTCTTTATTTGTTAAACTAAATTTGCTTAATAATTCATCATGCTTCTTTTGAAGCAAGGTTTCTTCGTAGATCCCGATTATATCAGCTTTTTCTTTGATTTTTTTGACAATGATTGATGATTGATCGATAATGTTTGAAATATTGTTTAAGGTCTTTTTAAGCGCGGGATCAAAGTCATTTTTCATTGCACAGTCAATTTCGGATCGAATCTTATCCATATTCCCGGCCAGGGATTCATTTAAAACAGTGGTTTCATTCATTAAATCATA
>JAEZJQ010000024.1 GCA_023436305.1 Bacillota bacterium | reverse complement strand
GTGAGTTGGGTCGCTCCGGTTCCATCAAGATTCATGACCCAGATTTCGTATGACCCGGAACGGTCCGAGCTAAAAGCGATCTTGGTACCATCCGGCGAAACCGACGGTTCACCATCCGAGGCTGCATTATTTGATAAATTTAGCTGATTTTGGCCGTCGCCATCCATGATATAGACTTCATGATTGTTATCACGCCATGATTCAAATACAATTTGGCCCTCCGAAGTCCAACAAGGTTCCCCGTCATAATAATTATTGGTGGTCAATCTTACCGGATTATTGCCATCCGGGTCCATCACATAAATCTCATTATAGTTTAAATCGTTAGTAACGCCATAATCACGGTTTGAAACAAAAACAATCTTTTCACCGGTTGCAGCATAAAGAAAACTCAAAAAAAGACAAAATGTCAATAAAAAAAGCATTACCAAATACTTATTCAATTTTTTTCGCAACAAACTCATCCTCCTTAAAATTTAAATTAATATTTTAATAGTTTAAACCCCGACAATTATACCATCATATTTTTATTCATACAACTCCTACTTTTTCAATAAATAAATTTTAACGAACGGCACCCGGAAAACCAGGGATTTAGCCAAATTCTACTTTAAGCATACAGTCAAATTTACCATCCCTTCATACAATGTACTAACACGACATGATTCGTATCAAAACCAGGCATGAATCGGCTTTGGAAAAGCCGCGTGAACCTGCTTTCGTGTTAATAAAAACCCGAGGTGAATTATATGTCTATGAATTATAGTTATTACCCTGAATCATCTCCATATAGCATCCAAGCGGTTGATCCAATGTGGGACGACTCTGATGGATATGTAGAAGCCGATTCGTCGCCCGTGAATGCCCAACAATTTTGGGGATTTGGGCCGGGGTTTGGAAGGCCATTTTTTGGGGGACCGTTTTTTGGGGGACCATTTTTTGGATTTCCCTTTCGGAGAAGATTTTTTAGGCCGCCGTTTTTCTTCCATAGACCGTTTTGGGGAGGTTGGTGATAGGCGCCGGCGCCACCCGGAACGAATACTCGCACCCCAAATCAGAAAAAGCTATTGAAAAATGCAGGTAAAATGAAAAGAAAACGGGGCCGTCTCAAACGTTCTTACGTTTTTTGGGCAGCTCCGTTTTATTCATCTCAATAATTTGTTTTATTCTTTGTAATAGAACGCTTCCCCTTCAAAGTGGTCTGTTAACCGCAAGCGACCCGCGTTCTCTACCCCTTTACTCCCCCACTTACTACCCCCCGGGTCAGAGTCCGCTGAAAAATCACAAAGAAAATAACGCACGGCAATATCCCCAGCAAAGCGCAGGCACTCTGCATCGTGGCTTCACCCGTGTATTGCCCTTGAAAGAGGGTGACGGCGATGGGAATGGTCTGGTTGGAATTGGATATCAGGAAAATTAACGGTAGGAAAAATTCATTCCAGGTCCAGATGAAGAAAAACACCAACAATACCGAGAGGGCGGGGATATTTATCGCCAGAACGATTTGTAAAATCTGCAATTTATTACAACCGTCCAACTTAGCCGCCTCGATCAAAGAGATCGGAAAGGTCCGGAAGACGGTGGACAACAGATAGGTTCCATAAGCAGCCTGTAAAACCGAGAGAATTAATATTACCGACAGCTTGGTGTCATATAATCCCAGTGATTTCATGAAATAATATAACGGATAAGCCAGGGCCTCCTGGGGTACGGTCATGGCGAATATGAAAAAGATTAAAAAAGCCTTCTCCCATTTTATCCGGCCGATTCCAATGGCAAAAGCGTTGCAAACGGATATGGCCAGCCCCAATATAGCCACCGAAATACTGATAATTAAGCTGTTGATAAACTTAGTGGTAAAATCCACCCTCTCCCAAGCTTGACGGAGAATATCGAAGCTGGGGTGTAGCGGCATGCTCAAAGCCCCTCGGGCATAGAACTCCGCTTCATTTTTAAAGGAATTGATGAGTATTAAAACCACCGGGGCTAAAAAAATTATTAAACCAAAAGCTAACAATCCCGTAATCAAAACTTTCTTCGTTGTTTCCCGGCGTTTTTGTTGGTTGACGTTAGCGGTCACGCTCAATGATGGTCACTCTCCTTCAACGCTTTGAGCGCTCTGCACTCGGATATAGATGATCGTAATCAGTACAATCATCAAACTGATAATGGTGGACATGGTAGCGCCGTATCCCACATTCGAGATCTCAAAGAAATTTTTAAACGAAAAATAGGAGGCCACCATGGTTGCATTCCCGGGTCCGCCTTTGGTAAAGGCATAGATGGGCCCGAATATCTTGAGCGAATAAATAATGGTCGTTAACACCACCACATAAATTTCGGGACTGATTAACGGTATCGTAACGTGATAAATCATCTTGGCCCCGGTAGCCCCATCCACCTTGGCGGATTCGTATATCTCCGGTCCAATCCGTTGCAAGGCCGACATAAAGATGACCAACGGATAACCAATTTGAAACCAGATCATGACCAAGATCACCGAAAACAAAGCCCACGAATGATTTCCCAGCCAATCCCGGGCAAAAGCCTCCAGACCCATCTTCTGAAATATTACATTCAACGCGCCCCAGTTGGGCTGGAAAATCCATTTCCAGATGACCGCAATGATAACCACGGGAATGATTTGCGGCAGGTAAAATCCGGCCCGGAAAATACTGGTGATCTTATTGCCAATTTTCACCGAAATATATTGGAACAATAAAACGGCCAGCAGCAATCCGATAATGGTGGGAACCGTGATCATGGCGATAATGATTAGCGCATTATTCTTTAAGGATGACCAGAAATTAATGTCATTTACGGCCCGCAGGTAATTTTTCAAGCCGACGAACTCGGTGGGACCCACCCCGGACCACCGGGTGAAGCTCAAGTAAAAGTTCATTACAAACGGAAAGACGATGATGATTAAAAATAGCAGTACCCCGGGCAATAAAAACAGATAATACCCTTTATCCCTGCGATTCTTCATGGCGAATATCCCCCTTAAAAAAGCGGAGTGGTAAAATAATTATTGAATCAGTGGAGTGAAAAACTCTTCACTCTCATGGAATCGTTCTGTTTAAAGCGATACTCCTACCTTAAGTAAATGCAAAGCGCCTTGATGGATCAAAGCGCTTGGCGCGCGCACGCGCGCAGATTTCCCTGACAGACTCCAGGAGGTTTTCAGGAAAATTGAAAACCACAGTGGCCGAAGCTTATTTCATGGAATTTTTATAATCATAATAGTAATTGCTTATGGAATCCAGGAATTGATTCTTGTTCATATTTCCGGCGAACAAACTCTGTAAACCCCCGCCCAGAGCATCCATGAAGCCCGGAACCGGCCAATCGGGATAAAAGGCCAGGCCGTCATTTTTCACAATGGCGGCAAACAGCGAATTCAATTCTTTGATGGCCGGATCGCCGATTTTTGTCAAGTCGGCGTTGATGGGCAGACCACCCTTTTCCGCCATGATGGTTTGGGCTTCCTTTTGAAGCGTCAGATTGATAAATTCATAGGCCAGTTCTTTATTCTTGGCATTTTTGGGAACCGCCCACAAATTGCCGCCGGAACCGGTATTCAATTTTTTGCCGGGCAGAATAAATACACCCCATGGGTAGGTTTTGACATTGTTTTTAACGGAGCCGAACAGCCAGCTGCCGGTCAATATCATCGGATATTTCCCCTGATAAAAGGCGCTATTGGCGTCATCATATTGAATGCCGTTGGAATTTTTCTCAAAGTAACCTTTTTTGACGTAACTCACGAACTTATCGCTGGCATAGCTGAATTCGGGTCCTTTAAAGTTAATGTCGCTTTTTAAAAGCTCGAAATCGGTAATGAACTTCCGATTGGCCTTATACAGAGCGAATTCATACCAATTTTGGGTTTGAGGCCATTTGTCCGCGCCGCCGATGATCATTGGAGTAATCTTATTTTTCACGAAGGTATCGCAAATCTTTTCAAATTCAGCCAGCGAAGTGGGAACTTTCAGATTGTATTTGGCAAACATATCCTTGTTGTAATATACCATGACGAATTCGCCATAAGTCGTTACGCCGTACAGCTTACCGGAACCCATAATACCGTTTTTGTCATACCGGCAGGTGGTTTGAATGCTGGGGCTTAGTATCTCATCCCAGCCTTTTTGCGCGGCGACCTTATCCAGCTCGGCCAGCAAACCATCTTTGGCATACATTCCACAGGTGGAATTGCCTTTGTTGATTTCCAACAAATCGGGGCAATCATTGGAATTCAAAACCATTTTGGCGGTTTCTTGAACTTGTTCGAAGGCTTTCTGTTCAAACTTGACTTTAACATCCGGGTGTTTTTGGGTAAATTGATCCAACACGGCTTTCCAGGAGGCATCCATGGCGTTGTCTCGTTCATACCACCATACCTTAAACTCATTATCCGCGGCGAAACCTGAAAAACCAATACTTGAAACCAATCCCACCAATAAAACAATAATGGCCACCTTCACTCGATGTTTACCTGTCACTAAGATTCCCCCTTTTTAATTCTTAATTGTTTCTAAAATAATTCTTCTTAATTATAAGATGAACAAGATCAACTATGAATGGAATAAAATGAAAAGCGTCTTCAACAAAATGAACATTTCGCTTGAATTGTTAACAAAAAGTTACGGCTATTAATTATTCAAAATTCGTGATATTATGGAAATGAATTAAAATCTCAATCCGGATTGAGGGAGACAATCACGAATTGTGATTTTTTTCGGTTCTTCGGGGACATGACACAACATAACATGACAAACATTTATCTTAAGGAGGTTTGATTTGATGATGAAAGTTAAAAGAGTTCTATTTCTCATGTTGGCGCTGGTTTTATTGACAGGGATTATCTTTAGCGCCATTATTACCGCCGCTACATACCCGTACCAGGATTCCACCTTATCCGTTGAGGATCGGGTCGCCGACTTGCTATCCCGCATGACTCTCGAAGAGAAGGCCGGGCAAATGATTCAGACGGAAAGAAGCTTAGCTTCCGCATCCGATCTTAAAACTTATTTTCTCGGTTCCATCTTTAACGGAGGTGGAAACGTTCCCAGCCCGAATACTCCGACGGGTTGGTGCGACATGATCGATGCTTATCAGACTGCCGCCATGCAGACCCGGCTACAGATTCCCTTTATTTACGGGTCCGACGCCGTTCACGGCCATAACAACGTATACGGCGCCACCGTCTTCCCCCATAACATCGGGATGGGCGCCACTCGCGACGCAGACCTCGTCCAACGAATGGGTGCCATCACGGCCAATGAGGTCAGAGCCACCGGGGTTCACTGGACTTTCGCTCCCTGTATCGCCGTACCTCAAAATGAAAAATGGGGCCGGACCTATGAAGGTTATAGCGAAGACACCGATCTGGTCTCCCAGTTGGGAGTCGCGTTCGTAAAAGGGGTTCAAGGCGCAAGCTATCCCGCGGATTTGAAACGCAATGATAAAATCGCCGCTTGCATCAAACATTATATCGGTGACGGCGCAACCGATGGCGGAGTGAACGAAGGCAATGTAACCGTCAGTGAAACGGTGATCCGCCAAAAATATCTCCCTCCTTATACGGCGGCCATTAATGCCGGCGCGCAGACGGTCATGGTTTCCTTCAACAAAATCAGCGGCGTGGAATGCCATGCCAGCAGCCATTATCTCATCGATATTTTAAAGAATGAACTTAAATTTGACGGCCTGGTAATTAGTGACTATAACGGAATCGACGATAACGACTCCAATTACCGGAATGCCGTTAAAATTGCGGTCAATGCCGGAGTCGATATGATTATGGTTTCGAACAAATGGAGAGATTGCCTTACCTATATTAAGGATTTAGCCAATACCGGAGAGATTCCCCAGTCCCGGATCGACGATGCGGTCAGCCGGATTTTACGGGTCAAGTTCCGGATGGGTCTGTTTGAAAATCCATATGTGGATCGCTCCCTGATGTCGGCCTTCGGTTCCACCGGGCACCGGGCAGTAGCCCGCGAAGCGGTCCGGAAATCATTGGTATTGTTAAAAAATAATAATAATATTCTCCCGTTAGCCAAGACCGGCAAGAAAATCTTCGTCGCCGGGAAATGCGCCGACAATATCGGGTATCAATGCGGCGGCTGGACTATTTCCTGGCAGGGCATGGGCGGAAACATCACCACCGGAACCACCATTCTCCAGGGGATTCGAAATGTTGCCACCGGAAACACCATTACCTACCAACAAAATGGAACCGGTGCGGCCGGGAATGATGTGGCCATCGTCGTCATCGGGGAAACCCCTTACGCTGAAACCTATGGCGATAATCAAACCCTGGCGCTAGACAGTACCGATGTCACGACTCTGCAAAACGTGAAAAATTCCGGAGTTCCCATGATTGTAATCCTGGTTTCCGGCCGGCCCATGATTGTATCCGGCAATATCAATGATTGGTCCGCATTCGTGGCGGCATGGCTCCCCGGCACCGAATGCCAGGGTATCGCCGAGGTATTATTCGGCGATTATAACTTTAGCGGTAAACTGCCAATGGTTTGGCCGCAATCAATCTCCCAAGTGCCGATTAGTCCCAATGACGGCCAAACACCCTTATATCCGTTCGGAGCAGGGCTTACCTATAATGCGGCAACCTCTCCGACTCCTACACCGGCGATAACGGCGACACCTACCGCCACGCCGGGAACAACCGTAACGCCGACCCCGGTTCGAACCGCTACACCATGGGTAACAGCCACCCCAACGCCCGTTCGTACCGCGACACCGTTAGTAACAGCGACACCCGTGGCAACGATCACTCCAGTAGCAACGGCGACCCCGGTTCCGGCCACCGGCAGTATCAAAATTCAATTCTATAATCAAAGTACCGCCGCCACCAGCAATCAGCTTTATTTGAACATCAAATTGCTGAATACCGGTACCAGCGCTATTAATTTATCGAATATCAAGATCAGATACTACTATACCATTGACGGCGCCAAATCGCAGAACTTCTGGTGCGACTGGTCACCAGTGGGCTCCAGCAATGTAAGCGGTACCTTCATCACCATGAGTACGCCGAAGACCGGCGCCGATACTTATGCGGAAATCGGTTTCTCGAGCGGCGCGGGAAGTCTGGCGGCAGGTGGCAATACCACGGTTCAAGCCAGAATTGCCAAGAATGACTGGACCAACTATAACCAGGCCGACGATTATAGCTTCAACTCCACGGCCACCACTTACGCCGACTGGACCAAAACCACCGGGTATCTTTCCGGGGCGTTGCAATGGGGAACCGAGCCTTAATCATCGACTTTTTAATCGAGTCTGGAAAACCTTAATAATTAAAGCTAAAAAATTACCGGGAGTAAAATCCCCGGTAATTTTGTTGTTTATAGAGATATACGCCCCCATACTCCGTCCTTTCATCCCACCAATCATTAGCAACTGATTAATATTTTACAAGAATGACATTGACAAACCCAAAAAAACCATATATTATAAACGTGAATAAATGAATAACTTATTCACACGTTAACATATTTTTAACATGAGGTAAATAATGGCAACGGACCGCAAAGAAGATATCCTGGATGCATTTATGAAACTGGTCAGCCGTTTCGGGCTTGACAAGACCACCATGCAAGATGTGGCCAAGGAAGCCGGAATCAGTGTGGGGGTTATTTATAAGGATTTTAAAAACAAGGAGGATCTCATCGACGCCTACATTAACCGGCTCGATAAAGACTTTGCATGTAGTTGTGAAAGTCTGATTGAAGAAGATCTTCCCGCGGAAGAGTTACTGCGCAACTTTATCACCGGGGTTTTCCGGACGATTTTCATGTATATATCCCAGGATCGTGGTTTTTTACAATGCATCAGTAGCGAAGAGGCTTTAAAATACATGCGATACGGCTTCAAGAGGCGGCATCCGTTCATGATGGAGATTAAAACTATAATTGCCCGGATCATGGAGCAAGGTATCCGGGAAGGCGCTTTCGAGATTGATGACGTGCCAAAAACCGCCGAGCTTTTCTTAAATGGTTTTAATTCTTATGGAAAAATGTTTTTTTTGGAACAAGATTCAGAGCAAGTTCTATCCAAAATTGAAGATATGTATTCATTTCTTGTCAAGGCTATTAAAAAACACGCTGTATGATCCGAGCCGGGATTATAGCGACGAAATTTTACAATTGGATCACAAATTCATCCAATTTCGAAGATATTTTTGTGGTAAGTTTTATTAACACGACATGATTGGCATTATACCTCGAATAACTCGGCTTTGGTAAAGCCACATGAACGGTTTTGTCTTGAAGGATAAAGTTTCCATAGAGGTACTAAATTTGGAGGTTGGGTTCACTAATCATCATCGAGTAGCCACTGTCCAATTTTAAATTCCATCCCATGGTATAAAACTAAAAAAGTATAAAAAGAGAAAGTGAAAGGTGATTCTCATGAACAAAAAAGTAGTACTATTAATTGGGTCCTTAATTGTGGTTGGGTTGATTGTTTTCGTCCTGTTCAACAACAAAGCCGAAATGGAACGAAAAGCCAACGTCGCTCCCATCTCTTCCATTCCAGTCTCGGTGGTTTCCGCAGCCAAGCAAACCATTCAGAGCACCTTGACCCAAGTTGGAGTGATTGTAGCGATTAATGATGTAAATATCGTCTCCGAGGTATCGGGAAAAATCGTAAGCGTACTGGCCAAGGAAGGCACCTACATTACCGCCGGAGCGTCTATCGTTAAGGTCGATGATACACTGCTCCATGCCAAATTTCTGGCATCCCAAACCGGTTACCAAAAAGCCGAGAAAGACTGGGAACGAAAACAAGCGCTTTATAAGGATCAGTTGATCTCCGATGCCGAACTGGAATTAGCCCGGCAGACCTTTAAAGCAACCGAAGCCCAGTTTATCGCCGATCGTAAACAATATCAAAATACTCTGATTACTTCCCCCATCTCCGGTATGGTGACTTCCCGCCCGGTGAATATCGGCGCCATGCTTAATCCGGGAACGTTGGTGGCCAACGTCGTGGATATCTCCATGTTTAAGGTCAAGATAAACGTGGGAGAAGAGGATGTTTTTACCTTAAAAACAGGCGATTCGGTGACTGTTGAGACGGATGTTTACCCTGGTGTGAAGTTAACGGGGCGCATCGACAGTATCAGTGTCAAAGGCGATGAAGCCCATACTTATCCGGTTCAGGTACTGCTGCCGAACAACAAACAATATCCTTTAAAATCCGGAATGTTCGGCCGGGTGACCTTCCGGACCAATCAACAAACAGCGCTGGTTATCCCCCGGGATACTCTGGTGGGCAGCATCAAAAGCCCGCAGGTATTTGTTGTCAATGGTACCAAGGCCGAGTTACGCCAAATATTGACTGGATCCCAAGCCGGCACCAATATCGTCGTCAAAAAAGGTCTCACCGAAGGCGACATCGTGGTGGTAAGCGGCCAGGATAATTTACGAGATGGGGCAACAGTGACCATTCAAAAATAATCTCTAGAGAAATAATTTGGATGAACATCAATAAAATAATATGAAAAGTCAAGGTGAATTTGGATGACCATTACCGAGCTTTCCATCAAGCGTCCCGTATTAATCATTGTTATTTTTACGGCATTAACCTTATTGGGTTTCTTCGGATATAAACAGTTGAAATACGAAATGATGCCCAACGTTAATATTCCTATGGTTACCATCATGACCATCTATCCCGGAGCTTCCGCCAATCAGGTGGAATCCGCGATTACCAAAAAGATTGAAGATGCAATCTCCGGTATGGATAAGGTGGATTCGATCACATCCACTTCGGCGGAAGGCTACTCGCTAACGGTGGTTAATCTAACACCGGAGGCCAACGTCGATTTCTCCCTGCAGGATGCCCAACGTAAAATAAATCAGATACTGCCTCGGCTTCCCTCGGGCGCTAAGGTTCCGTCTCTGTCTAAAGTATCCTTTGATGACTTCCCGATTATCACCATTGGGACTACCAGCAACTTACCGGATACTGATTTTTATCAGTTCATAAAGAATACAGTGGCCCCAAGACTCTCCCGGGTTCCCGGGGTTGGCCAGGTAAACATCGTCGGCGCCCGGGAACGGGAGATTAAAGTAAATATCGATATGCAAAAATTACAGGCATATAGCCTGTCATCCGCCCAAATACTACAGGCCATTCAGTCCGCCAACCTGGAATTTCCCGCCGGAACCATCAAAGATAGCGATAACCAATACGTAATAAGACTGGCCGGTAAGTTTCAGACCCTTGACGATCTGCGGGGATTGGTGGTCAGTAAATCAAGGTCCGGCGGTAATATACTCCTTTCCGATGTAGCCGAGGTCCGGGACGGGCAAAAGGACCCCTCCATTATCGCCCGGATCAACGGGAAGGATACCTTGAGTATTACCGTTCAAAAACAATCCGACGCCAATGCGGTGGATGTGAGTAAACGGCTCCGGGCCGAGCTTCAAAATCTGGAGAAAGAATATCAAAAAAACAATCTGCGCCTAATCGTGGCCATTGATACCTCCACCTTTACGGTAGAAGCCGTTAATGCGGTAATCACTGACCTGGCATGGGCCATTTTGTTAGTCGCCGGTATAATGCTGCTGTTTTTACACAGTTTCCGGAATTCACTTATCGTCATGGTTGCCATCCCCACCTCATTGGTCTCCACGTTCATCGGAATGTGGGCCTTCGGGTTCACTTTAAATATCCTCACCCTACTGGCCTTATCGCTGGTCATCGGAATCCTGGTGGATGACGCCATCGTGGTTTTGGAGAATATCTATCGGCATTTGGAGATGGGTAAGGATAAACGAACGGCGGCTTTACAAGGCCGGAACGAAATCAGCTTCACCGCCCTTTCCATTACCATGGTGGATATTGTGGTTTACGGGCCGCTGGCATTGGTCACCGGAATGATTGGCGGTATGATGCGCCAATTTTCACTGGTAATCGTGATCTCGACCCTCATGAGCCTCCTTGTTTCCTTCACGGTAACCCCGTTACTGGCCTCCCGTTTCAGCAAACGGGAAGAATTATTGCAAGAAACGTTGATGGGCAAGTTCGGAGCCTGGTTTGAAAAATGGTTCAAAAAACTCATCAATAATTATACCGGTTTACTTCGCTTGAGTTTAAATAAACCGGCCGCAGTTCTGTTAATCGCCGCCGGCTTACTCTTTGTATCGTTTTTGCTCCCCATGTTCGGTTTTATTGGTACCGAAATGATGCCCCAGGCTGATCAGAGCCAGGCCGTAATCTCCCTGGAGCTTCCTCCAGGGTCGAAACTGGAGCAGACTAATTTTATCGCCCAGGATATTGAACGAATGGTCTCTAAAATACCAGAGGTGGATACAATTTTTACCACGGTTGGATCATCCGGGGGTAGCTTCAGTCTAACCTCAAATAGTAATAGTGCTTCTCTAACCGTCAAATTGGTTCCGAAAGAACACCGCTCCCGGAGTACCTCGGATATTTGCCAGGTAATAAAAACCATGTTGGCTCCGATACCGGGAGTCAGGATTTATGTTTCCGAGTCTTCTTCCATGGGTGGCGGTAGTTCATCACCCATTCAGTTCGCGGTCACCGGGCCGAATTGGGAAAATGTATCCCAGACTGCCCAGCGCGTCAAAAAGATCTTTGCCCAAATTCCGGGTACCGCCGATGTCCGGCTATCATCCCAGGAGGGCGTGCCGGAGATGAAGATCCAGATTGACCGAAACAAAATGGCCAGCTTTGGACTGAGCATGATGGAGGTCGGCCAAACATTACAAACCGGCCTTGCCGGGAATACCGATTCCAAATTTCAGGATCAAAACGGCAACGAATACGACATCAATATTCAATTCGATCAGTTTGACCGCTCCCGAACCTCGGATATCGGCAATCTAACCGTGGTTAATCGAACCGGACAACTGATCCAGCTTAATCAATTTGCTACGATCACTCCATCCACCGGCCCCACCAAGTTGGAACGCCGGGACCGGAATTACTCCATTACCGTGAGTTCACAGGCAATTGGGAAAACCAGTGGCGCCATCGCCACGGAAATTCGTAAAGCTCTGGCCAAGGAAACGTTCCCGAATGGAGTTGGCGTGGGTCCTATCGGTTCGATAAAAACCATGACCGAATCATTCGCCAGCCTGTTAATTGCCCTATTGGCCGCGTTTATCTTCGTTTATCTCATTATGGCCGCCCTGTACAACTCGTTTATTTATCCGTTAGCGGTTATGTTTTCCGTACCATTAGCCATCATCGGGGCATTTCTGGCGCTGGCTCTCACCCGGAACTCCATATCCATCTTTGCCATCATGGGTATCATCATGCTGGTGGGTTTAGTAAGTAAGAATGCCATCCTCCTGGTGGATTTCACCACTAAACGGCGTGAAGAGGGCTTAGATGTGAAGGAAGCATTGCTGGAAGCCGGTCGCGAACGGTTACGGCCAATATTAATGACCACCATGACCATGATCTTCGGTATGCTGCCCTTGGCCATGGCCAGCGCCGCCGGGTCCGAGTTTAAAAGAGGTCTGGGCTGGGTTTTGATCGGCGGACTAACATCTTCCATGCTGATGACCTTGGTGGTGGTTCCGGCGGTTTATATAATTATCGATAAAATCCGGGTTGCCGTCATTGGAAATCGGTCAACGAAGGATGAAAATCGTGGTTTAAAATATGACCATTAATTATATCGGAAGAAAACTTAATTTCATAAAACCACCCGCAAATGGAAATAATTTGTATGATTCCTTTTAAAGTGCCTAATAAGTCTTTTTTGCCAGGAGGCTAACCATGTTTCGTAAAAATTTTATATTCCTTTTCATCTTAATCGTCATGGCTTTACCCACCGCTATTTGGGCCGCGGAAGACTCCCAGCCCCAGTCTCAACCGGAAGTATTGACCTTGGAACAATGTTTGGACCTGGCCTATCAAAACAGTCCCAGTTTAAAAGCCGCCGATAAAAATGTGGAGATTGCCCAGTTACAAGTCCGCCAAGCCTTGGGAGGGTTTCTCCCAACCGTAAATTATTCGATTACGGAAACGAAGTCAAACGATCCTTTAGCCTTAACTAGTTATATGTCGAAGGAATATTCCACCGGAACACTTTCGGTAACTGAAAAATTATATACCGGAGGCCTATCTTCGGCAAAATATAAAATAACCAAATATAGCTTGAATACGGCTCTGGAAGAACAGCGCAAAGCGAAACAGCAACTCATTTATAACGTTAAACAGGCTTATTTTCAATTTTGGCTGGCGCAACAGATGTTTGAAGTAACAAAGTCTTCCTATAGAAATGCGGAACGGCGTTATCAACAACAAAAAGCATTCTATGAAGTCGGGAACGCCTCTAAGGTTGAACTTTTACAAGCGCAAGTTCAATGGGAAAGCCTTAAACCTCAAATTATAAATAGCCAAAACGCAGTGGATGCCACCAAACTGAATTTAGCAATTTTACTGGGGATTGAAAAAGACCGTCCATATACGATCAGTGTGGATCCTTCCAAATTGCAACTTCCTGAGAAAGTGGATCTTTCTTTTGAAACAGTCTTGGAAAATGCTTATAATAATCGTCCCGATACGCGACAGATGAATAATTCCATCGAGATTAGTAAATTGAATACGAAGATGGTATCCGCCGGTTATAAACCAATGATTAGCTTAAGCGCTTCATCCCAAGGCTCATATATCGACCTCAATCCCAGTCATTGGAAAGGCAGTTGGTTTACCTTATCCTTGAACCTCTCCGGGGTATTATTTGACGGTTTGGTAACTCAGGCAAAAATAGCCGAGGCTAAAAAAAATGAAGAATTGATTGCCATAAAAGATTCCAGTCTCAAGGATATGGTACGGGTAGAAATCGAATTGGCGATTCAAAGTATAAACGCGAATCTTGCCAGCGCGAAAGCTTCCCAAGCGACCATCAATCTCGCCAGGGAATCGTTACGGTTAATTCAGGCCAAATATGACGCCGGGATGGCCACCACCATGGATATAACGGATGCCCAATTGAAGTTGGATCAAGCATTGAACGGTTACTATTCCGGATTATCTTCCTATTTTACCGCCCTGGCGAAATTGGACTTGGTTGCCGGAAAAGACTAACCAACCATAACCAACCCGTGTTAAAGCGGGTTTTTTCTTTGATAAAGCGATTGATTCCCGGCCTCACCATTGTTGGTACCAAAGTCACACTATTTCAGGCAATGATTTTGACATTTTTAGATTTCCTGGATACCATCATTATCCTGTTCTTACCAGTATTTGTACTTTGACGCAAGTCTCATTCCTTTGTTATAATGACTAAACAGTTGGTACCGGATTATGTTGACAGCAAATTAGTAAAAAAGGCCTGTTTGAATATCTATTATTCGAATATTTCCAATGAATCCGTGCTTTCTAGTCTACCATCATTCTGGTAGCTTTTTTCTTGGTACCGGTGAATACAAATCCGGTAAAAAGTGAACCGGACTGGCGATTCATGGGTATTGAAATCAATTCGGAAATTTAAATCAAGAGGAAAGGAGGCAACGAAAGAGTGCTGAAAAAAATGCTTATTTTAGGAACCGCATTTCTTATGCTGTCAATCGGAGCCAAACCTACCAACGCGGCGGCAATGCACCACATTAAGCATGGTGAATCGTTATATACCATTGCCGCAAATAATAATATCAGTGTGAATGAATTGAAACAGGCCAACGGGTTACAAGGAGAACGGATTTACTCCGGAGAAAAGCTGGCCATTCCTGAATGTAAAGATTCCAGGAATGGCACCCCATCGATTAACGGGCGGGATATGGATTTAATGGCCCGGTTAATCACTGCCGAAGCTGAAGGCGAGCCATACTCGGGCAAGGTCGCGGTAGCGTCGGTCATCCTGAACCGAATGGGCGACCACAAATTTCCGAAAACCGTTGCCGGTAACATTTTTAAGCCGAATGAATTCGAATCGGTATCCAACGGCTTAATCTGGCAGCGGCAACCCTCGGAAGAAGACTATCGGGCGGTTAAGGCGGCCCGTAATGGATGGGACCCAACCTATGGGTCGAAGTTTTTCTTCAATCCGGCCAAAGTTCAAGGACAATCCTGGATGTGGACGCGCCGGGTCGTTGAACGCATCGGAAATCATGTGTTTGGGGTATAAGAAAAAGTGCGAAGAGTGAAGTAAAGCTTGAACTTAACTTCTTTGCGCGATGGATAATAAAAAACGGGCCGGGGTTAAACGGTGAAGATTCACCACGAACCCCGGCTTATCCATTGTATCGAAAAAAATTAATCTTCAATCAAAGATTCTAAAGTCTCTTTTTTACGGTAAACCGTAGCCTGCATCAAAGCGATTAATTCGTCTGTCTCATTGGTAATCCTTACTGTGTATGTTGCCAGCTTAAAATTGATGGACTCTTCGGCAGCCTCCGCGAATAAGGTTCCCCGGGAAAGCCCTTTAAAACATGAGATATTGGCATTGATCATTACCGCCGCCGTACCGTGGGAATTAGAAGCTGCCGCCAGCGCAAAATCCGCCAAGGTAAAAATTGCTCCCCCTTGAATGATTCCCAACCCGTTTAAATGGCGGTCTTCGATTTGCAGCTTGGTTTTAGCCCTCCCCGGAGAAACTTCCAACAATTCGATCCCTACCGTCTCCACGCAAAACCGATCTTTCTCCAATACTTTCTCAACAATTCCCATCTTATCTACCTCTGCTCTCTCTCATTCTTTTTCAATCCTACAAATCCGTTATTCCAGTAAATCCTAGTCTATCTTACAATATTTTTCCCTGTTTTTCAATTTCCCACCCATTAAATCTCCTTTTCACTGGTTCACCCCCATTAACCCATTCCAAAATCACATTCCAACAATACTTAAAACCATATTCGAAAAAGTATTATCGCCCAATCATTTGGTTTTGAAAGGAGATGGCCATGGGAGCAGCGAATGTAATCAGACAATGAATGGTGATTCATTAAGAATATGGATTTTAAAAAATACCGGTGAGGTGCGCTATGTTTAAAAAAATTGGATTTACCCTGGTGATTGTCCTTATCATCTCCGCGTTTTGTTATGGTGAAGTTCAAAAAACGGTTAAAAAAATTAAATTCAAGGATCAACGTGAAAAACTCAGTTACTGCATTGGATTGGATGTCGGCGAGAATCTTAAGAAACAGGAGATCGATGTCGACACGAAGCTGCTGATCAAAGGCCTGACCGATGGCCTTTCCGGTACTACCGCGCTCACGGACGATGAGATCAAAGAAGTGTTCACGACTTTTCAAAAAGAAATGGAAACCAAGCGGAATGAACGTCAAATGAAACTGGCCGAAAAAAATAAAACCGAGGGTGAAGCTTTCCTGGCGTCCAATAAGGCCAAAGAAGGCGTGGTAACCCTTCCCAGCGGTTTGCAGTATAAAGAACTCACTGCCGGTACCGGTTCCAGTCCCACCGCCTCCGATACGGTCATCGTCAATTACCGGGGTACGCTCATCGACGGTACCGAATTCGACAGTTCCTATAAACGGGGGCAGCCTTTGAAAATAGGAGTTTCCGGAGTTATTCCGGCCTGGACCGAAGCATTGCAACTGATGAAGGTTGGCGCCAAATGGCAATTGTTCATCCCCGCCAATCTGGGTTACGGTTCCCGAGGCGCCGGACAAATCATCGGGCCCAATGCGGTGTTAATCTTTGAAGTGGAATTGATCGGGATTGAGCCGAAGACCGATACTCCGAAATAATACGATAAACCTCCTGGAAAGAGAACAATCTGTGATTAGGGATGTCTTTTTTGATTGACGAAAAATAACAGATCCAAAGATTACAGTAATGATGTATTATTAGCTGTTATATTTTGTTAAATATTTTCACTGAATAATCCGATAAAGAA
>JAEZJQ010000127.1 GCA_023436305.1 Bacillota bacterium | reverse complement strand
CTTCAGGGGTCGAAGTCCGCCAGCTTTCTTTCGGCCAGTAATTTTCCCCGATATCGGGGCTGCTGAAAACGGACACACGTAAAGTGAGCATAAGCAAGAGTAACAATAGACATATCTTGACTGAGTTTTTCAATATACCACACCCTCCCTTGATAATACCTATTATCAATATATATCCATTCCGGGTTCTTAGCATCTTACGGCAGTACTTTATTGGGTACTCTCTGAAAGTACCATAGTACTATCCGGATTAGCGTTATAAAATAGGAGAAGGCGCACGAGCGTTATCCATATTGCAAGACCATACGATATATCATCGTCAATTATAAATATTTTATATAGCGTAAAGAAACCCGGATCAATGTTACCCAAGGTCCCATTGAAAAATAGTTTTGAAAATATACGCAAATAAAGAATCGCCTTTTTCTTGGATACGAGTTACTCTTTGGAAGGAAGCGCATAATCTATTGGTATATTTGTGATGTATACGCGGTTAATCAAGGAGGGAAAAACATATGTCATTCCAATTGTTTGCAAATCAGGAGCCGGTGGCTTGCGCCGGTGGTACCCTATATACCATTAAACCGGGGGATTCATTTTATGGACTGGCCCGGCGGTTTAATACCACCATCAATGCGATTATTGTAGCCAATCCGGGGATTAATCCGGCCAATTTACAACTGGGGCAACAGATCTGTATCCCGGTAGCTCCAACTCCGGGTCCGTGTCCCGGCGGTTTCCTATACACCATCACCATCGGAGATACTTTCTTTAGTATTGCCCGGCGTTACGGGATTTCGGTCCCAGCCCTGTCGGCGGCCAATCCCGGAGTGGACCTCAACCGGCTGCAAATCGGGCAACAGGTTTGTGTCCCCGCCCCGGCGCCGGAACCCATTCCCTGCCCCGGGGGAACTTATGTAATCAAGCCCGGCGACACCCTGATTGCCATTGCCCGGCGGGAAGGATATACATTGGATGCCTTAATTGCCGAAAATCCAGGGATTAATCCCAATACGCTCCAAGCCGGCCAGGTAATCTGCTTGCCCCCTTCCCCCGGCGGCGGACCGTTCCCTTGTTTTGGTGGTTCGATTTATACGATTCGGTCCGGTGATACCTTTTATAGCATCGCCCGGCGGTACGGGGTTTCTTTGGATCAATTGCTGGCAGCCAACCCCGAAACCGACCCCGACCGGCTCAGGGTGGGCGACCCGGTTTGCATTCCACGATAATCAATCCCGGCTTCCGTCTAAAGGAAGCTTTTTTATCTTCACAAAACGCCGGCTCATCGCTTTCAATTAAAAAATCTTAAGCAATAAACTTTTGAAACCCCTTATGAAAACTCATCGATTTGTCGAAATAATATTCGATCATAAAAAACCGAATAACGTTCCTAACACTTAAAAGCCTACCAATTTTCGGTGAAAATATCGGGCATATCAGAGGAGATAATCCTGTCCAATATAACAAACTTAAGGAGGCCCTTTCGGATGATAAGACGTTTCATTATATCTACTTTTTGTTTGTTAATCCTGTTAACCACCCAATGCATTTTCAGTTACGCCGCGAAACCAACCGTAAATGTGAAACTCTCATTCACTGCGCCGCAGAAAGGACAGCGGTTAACCATCGGGAAACCGTTTGTTTGTAAAGGAAGTATCAAGTGTTCTCCAGCGAATACGGATCTCTCCAAAGTTTATGTTTGGTTATTTCTGATGGATGTCCGTGAAGGTTGTTATTATATCCAAAGACCGGTATCAGTCATTAAAAGCTCCTGGAGCGGCACCATCGCCTTCCGGAAAGATACGACCCGGGTGATAGCAATTTTAGCGGATACAAGTACGGACAAACTTTTCAAATCGTGGTTGGCTAAAGGTTTCACCGGCAAACAGTATGAACTGCCCAGAAGCGCCGAATTTTTGACATCGGTTGACATCAAGTTGTAATCTAAAATCGAAAACTATTCACTGGTTAATAATGTAAAATAATCCCATATTGACTGAATTTAATTATATATCCCCCCGATAATTACCGAAAAAAGAATAAGTAATACGACATAGAAAAAGATGAATAATGGACGAATGATGGTGGCCAAAGCTGTTAATGGAGTTACCCTTGTGGCCGCTCCCACCATGAAGAAAGCTAAAGCGGCCCCCTTGCTCATTCCTTCCTGAATCAAGGTTCGGATCAAAGGAATGGTTCCGCCACCGCAAGCATATAACGGTACCCCCAGTACAGCGGCCAATAACACTGATGCCCAATGGTTGGCCTTGAATAAGAACGCCAGCCACCGCCCCGGTACATATACTTCAATGATTGCCCCCAGAATAATCCCGATGAGTATATAAAAACCAATGTATTGTAAAGTCTCTACATTACCACGCAGGAACTTCCGCCAGGTAAATAGCGGAGCCCCATCGGGAAACGCCGGTTGTTCATTCCGCCGACCATTCAGCAGATTGGGGTTAATAACCCGGGCTTCGGGTACCCGGTAAAGAATCAGCCCTAACAATAATCCGAATAATAAAACCACCCCGGCCCTCATCATAGCCATTTCCGGACTGATCCCACCCCAGGTCATAATAAAAAGCTGGGGATTCATCAATGAAGAGGTGGCTAAAAACGTGGCCAGGGGTGAGATATGAACTCCGGCATTGAATAATTGAATAACCACCGGTATTGTCCCATAAGTGCATAATGGAGAAACGGCGCCCAGGACTGCCGCCAAGATTACCGAAAGAATCGGAGACCTGGAAATGAATTGATAGATAACCCGAGTCCAGGAGGTTAATTTTAAGGTTTCGCCAACCACTACGCCCAGAAGAACATACGGACCCAAACTAAGCAAAGTCTGACCTGATTTGATAAGTACATTATCCATGGTATACTCCCAATTAAAATTTATTTTTCATTCATGGATTGAATTATGTTTGATCAATAACGGGGTGACAGTCAGATTATCGGTAAGTTCCGGCGATTATATCTTCTATTATCAAAGCCTTGAATTTCACCTTGGGATTCGGCATATGTAGTCAAGCTTTTTTTAACCTGATATCTCATCAATTTTACTTTGTGGTTGCAATCGTATCACTAATAAAGCCCCGGTAAGAACCATTGTCCCACCAAAGAGTTGTAGTATTGTCGGGCGATCAGCCAGCAACAACGCTGAAAAAACAACCGTAAAAACAGGTTCTATCATGCTAATGATGGATGCTTTCGTAGGGCCAAGCAATTCCATACCCCGAAAGAAAAAAAAGATAGCTAAAACTGTGGAACACAAAACCAATCCGATAATTGGAAACCAGGTCCCTGTTTCAAAACAGAAGTTAATCCCTCCGGTAAACAAACTGAAGATCAAGATTCCCACGGCAGAAAACAAAGTAACAGAAGCACTGGCCACCAAAGACGGCGTTTTTTTCACAACCCGGTTTCCAATCACAATGTAAACCGCATAGATAAAAGCCGCCCCGAATGCCAGTAATATTCCAAACCCGTTGATCTTACTAAGCGATGTGCCCAGAATCATAATCAGGCCGATAAAAGAAATTGCAATGGAAGTCATAATCTTACCGGTAATCTTTTCTTTATCGATGATGACAGACAATACAGTCACAATGATCGGGTAAGTATATAAAAACAAGGCCGCCAAAGATGCCGGAATATATTTTATCGAGGAAAAATAACATCCGGCTTGCAGGGTGTAACAGATACCGCCCAGAATAAATAAAAAGAACAAATCCTTTTTATTCATTTCAATCCGTTTGAATTTGGCAAACACATATATAAAAAACACTACCGCCGCCAATGAAAACCGGATTAATAATAAGGTGGTAACATTAATACCACCCCGGTATGCAAATAAGGCAAAAATAGGAAGCAAGCTGAATCCTAAAGCGGACAGCAGAACTAATAAAATCCCTTTATACTGATGATCCATAAAATCTCCTGATTATTTTTTTCTGAGGGATTAGTCAAATCCATGGATTATCCTTCAAATCAAGCGGAATCTTTGTTAAATGAACCAGCTCAAACACTCCCAAGTCAACAAAAACTGATTTGCCAAGATAATCATACAACGCCCTTCTGCGTTGGTTGGTGAATATAACAATAATATCGGCTAGTAATAGCAATAATCCCATGATTTCCAACCCCGATATAAATAAAAATTATCTTCTTTCATCCTAACACTCCGAATGCCCGCACGCTATACACTTGGCGCACCCTTCAATAAACCCGAACGTATGCATCCCGCACACCGGACAAAGGTTGTACCGAATCTTTCCATTTCCATTCTTTTTCGGCACTATTCCTGAATTCGCATCCCCGGGCCCACTCTCATTCAATTCCAACTCCAATTGGGATTCGGCGGCGGAAGCCTGATCATCTTCCGGTTTGCGGAGCTGGCTGATGATGAACTGGCCGATGGCATCGGGTACCGACCTTACACGATTCGGGCCAAATCCCACCGTTCTGCTGCCACCGATTCCGATAAGTTCATCGGCCACGGCTTCAGTCTCTATTCCGCAACGGAATGCCAACGAAATTAACCGGGCTATGGCCTCGGTAAAAGCGGAGATATCGCTGCCGGCTTTGCCGATCTGGGCGAAGAGTTCGAAGGGTTGGCCGTCATGAAAATTCATTGTTAAGTAAAGATTGCCTTCCGGGGTCTGGCGGCTGTCGGTGATGCCGGTAAGAATCCGGGGCCGTTTGATGGGCATTTTTTTGCCCCATTCACCCCGGGATAGATGGGAACTTTCGGCCTGGGACTCTTCATGTTCGGCTTTTTTATCGATACTCTTCTGCATGGGCTGATCTTCGATACTCCCGTCCCGGTAAACCGTCAGACCTTTACAACCTAGTTTGTAAGCCAGGCGGTAGACCTCGGCCACCTGATCCGGGGTTGCTTCCTTGGGGAAATTGATAGTTTTGGAGACGGCATTGTCGGTATATTTTTGGAATGCAGCCTGCATCCGGACATGCCATTCAGGTTCGATTTCATGAGCGGTGATAAATACTTTACGCCATTTCTCCGGGATTGCTTCAATTTCATCCATATGCGTATTGTTCAAAATTTGCTCAATCAATTCTTCACTGTAAAAACCTTCTTCCCGGGCAATCTGTTCGAATGTGCTGTTAACCTCGATTAAGCGGTCCTTGTCCATAATCTCCCGGACGAAGGCCAGACTGAAGAGGGGTTCAATTCCGCCGGTGGTGTCGCAGATGATACTGATGGTACCGGTGGGGGCGATGGTGGTGGTGGAAGCGTTCCGGATTTTTGGGCCACCCTTTTTATCGTAAATGCTACCCTTGAAGTTGGGGAACGGGCCCCTTACCTTGGCTAGTTCCACGGAAACCTCTTTAGACTCGCTGTCAATGGTCTGCATCACGGCTTCCGCCAGCTTGATAGCGGCGTCTGAGTTGTAAGGGATCTCCAATTTAAACAACAGATCAGCCCAGCCCATTACACCCAAGCCGATCTTCCGGTTGGATTTGGTCATTTCATCAATTTTCGGCATCGGATACCGGTTAACCTCTATCACATTATCCAGGAAACGTACGGCCAGCCGGACCACTCGTTTCAACTCATCCCAATCCACGGAATATTTTCCATTATCCCGTTTCACCATCAGAGCCAGATTGAGTGAACCAAGGTTACAGGATTCATACGGCAACAATGGTTGCTCACCGCAAGGATTGGTGCTCTCAATGTCTCCCACTTGCGGGGTAGGATTGGCATCATTGATACGGTCGATGAATATTACACCGGGTTCACCGCTTTTCCAGGCCGCGATTACGATCTGCTCGAATACCTCCCGGGCCTGAAGTTTGCCCGTCGGCTGTTTGGCACGCGGATTGACCAAATAATAACTATCCCCCTTTTCCAGGGCTTCCATGAATGCATCGGTAATCGCCACCGACAGATTAAAATTGGCCAGTTCACCCGATACTTGTTTAGCCTGAATGAATTCCATTATATCAGGATGATCGATTCGTAGGATACCCATATTGGCGCCCCGCCGGGTACCTCCCTGTTTTACCGCTTCGGTGCTGGCATTGTAAACCCTTAAAAAGGAGATGGGGCCGCTGGCAACCCCGCCTGTACTGCCCACCATGTCGTTTTTGGGCCGGAGCCGGGAGAAACTAAAACCGGTCCCGCCGCCACTTTTATGAATTAACGCCGCCACTTTCAGCGACTCAAAAATACTCTCCATGGAATCATCGATGGGAAGTACGAAACAGGCGGAAAGCTGTCCCAGATTCCGGCCCGCATTCATCAAAGTCGGCGAATTCGGCATAAATTTCTTTTCATCCATGATTGTGTAAAAAGCATCGGTTAACTCGCTGAATTCCGTTTCCGAAGTCTCAAAGGCCGCCTTTTCAATAACAGCCACATACTGAGCCACCCGGCGCAACATTTCCTCAGGAGTTTCAATGATTTCCCCGTTCTCTTTCCGAAGATAACGCCGTTCCAATACTGCCCTGGCATTTGCCGATAATTCCATCGTTCTTCCTCCTCATGGGAATTCTAGAAATTTACGCTTCAAAACTGCGTATCTAAATTGCGCTAGGAGTCTGTGCGAGTAACACTTTTTAATAGCTTAAAACCACTATATATTGTATTATATTATGTTTACTCGATACTAAATACGCTTCGAAAATCGATTATCCGCACAGACTCCCAGTGCAATATTGCGCTTGTGAAATTAGATTACGTTTTGGAATTAAATTGTGTTATGCAATTAAATTGCGTTATGCATTACCAACACTAGATATTGATAGCATATATATTTTAATACACAACATATAGTTTGTCCAATGAAAGGAGGTTCTTTTTACAAAAAAAAATATTGAATATCGGGATTTTTCGCGGTTAAGCATTTTGAATTGCAGATTTATTACTCCGGTGATTCAATATATCCATTTGATATTGCTTGTAGCGGCGATTTATGCTGTAAAGTATTTATGTATTGAATCGCTGGAGTAATATAAAGTCGTGTTTTTTAGCCATAATACTATTACTCCTCCAATTGAATAATTTATTGATTTGATTTGCCATATCGGTATATATTTTTCCATTACCGGTGGAATCAAAGGAAAGAGGTCCGGGATGATCCGATTACCATGGTCCGACAGTTTTCTAACCGTGAATATTGATGGTTACCCTGCCATCAATCGCCTGGAACCGGTGTACCCTCAACCGCTAACCCCGGCCGGCATCCGGGAGGCAATCGTTCATGACTTGGCGGCGCTTGCCCGCCCGATAAAACAAGCCGAACGCATTGTTTTAATCCTGGAAGACCCTTCACGGCCCAGCGACACCCGGGATTTTGCGAAGGCGATTCTTGACGGCATATGGGAAATCCGGGGCAGCTGGTCCGGGTTCCATCTGGTAGTGGCGGCCGGAGCCCATTATCAAATAGAGCCCCACCATCTTCTAAAAAAAGTGCCCCATCTCTCCTTGCCCATCATCATTCATGATAGCCGGGCGGAATCCGAACTGATGTCCATCGGGACCAGCCAATCTGGAATTCCCCTGTTTTTCAATAAAACCGTGGTCCGGGCTGAACTGCGCCTTTCCGTATCCACGGTCAATATCCACCCCTTGGCCGGTTTTTCCGGCGGGGGAAAGATTTTGTTGCCGGGAGTGGCCGGGCTGGAAACGATTCATGGGTTACACAGTTTGCCCCCCGGGGAACCCGGTATTCATCATTCAGCAATGCGGGAACTGATGGATGAAGTATTAAACCTTTTACCCCTAGACTATAGTTGGCACTTGATTTCCAGACCGGATGGCGCGCTGGTCAAAGTTTACGGCGGACCGCCCGTCCAATCCCACGCCCAAGCCAAACAAGCCCTGCTTAGCCTGGTATCTTTCCCACGGCCGGTAAAAAAGCCGCCTTTATTGTTGTTGGGATGCAAACCATTTGATCAAAACCTGATCGGCTCCTTCAAATCCTTGCTTCAGATCCCGGTGTTACTCGCCCCTGGAGGACTCGCCGTCCTTTTCAACGAAGCCCCCCAAGGAACCGGCTTCCATTACTGGCGCAATGACCCAAAAATTAGAGCCTCGCAAAAAAACCACTACCGGAATCTCTTGCAAGATTTCCAGGTAGCGGTTTATTCGCCTCATACCACCCAAGCCCAATTTCAAAATCTCTTCCCCGCCGAGTTCAACTTATTACGTTCCATGGCAAACTTAATGGAATTCATCACCAAAACCTCTATTGATTCCGTAGCCGTTCTGCCCTATGCCCCAATAACTCTAATTACTTGATTTTCATTTTTCCCTTTTAAGGACTTCGGCCATCAATTCATGAAGCAGCGCGAACTCCAAATAATGATAAACTCTGGAAATCACGAATTTGGAATACTTGGAATGCTTCATCAAATAATCAAGCAATTGTTTTTGATGCGCCAGATTGGGATAAATAATGTCATTCAGTCCCGTTGCCAGCCGCAGCCAGCTAAAATTCGAATAATCATCGACGGTGACCACTTTTTGATTCATGGTATAACCCAGCGCGAATAAAACTTCCAACTCACCCGGTAAAAGTTTGGTTTTTAGTGTAAACTTGCCGTAATAATCCCGGTAAGGCTTCACCGGATTCATCCCGAATTTGCGTTTTCGTTCTTCATTGGCCGGTTTCGGCGTTTTCCGGATATACCCGGCGTTTTTCTGGTCGTCCTTGTTGCCAATGAAACAAAAACCCTCGATAGTAAGCCCGGAATACTCATACCATTGCTTCGGTTTAATAAATAGATCAGCTATTTTGAGGATAAATGAATTCGCCATCGCTAACCCCTTTATGGATTCGTTAAGTTATTTAGTTTCTGAATCCCATCGTTGAGACAAACATCTCCATTGAATCCGTTTAGTCCGGGTCTAAAATAACCGTAAGCGCAGGTAATCATCCTTAACGAGGTTAGACTGCCGGATACTCTGCAACGCCTTCTCCATTGCCGCTTCGGAAGCTTCATGGGTAAGTAAGACAATAGGCACGTAGTTATCTTTACCATGGGTCTCCAATTGCACCATGGACGATATGGAGATGCCGCAATCACCCAAAGCGCCCGCAATTTTCGATAATACCCCCGGGGCGTCCAGGGTAAATAAGCGCAAATAGAAGCGGTTTTTAATATGATCTATCGGAATGACGTTGATAAGCTTGGCCGGATTGATGGTTCGAGTGCAGAATTGCTCTCCCTCTTTCAAGAGCAGATCTCTTGATAAATCCACAATATCGCTAACAATGGCGCTTCCGGTAGGCCTCTCACCGGCTCCCGGACCGTAAAACATGGTACTGCCCACAAAGTCACCCTTTACAAAAATCGCATTCAGTTCTTGCCTGACCGCCGCCAGTAAATGGGTATTGGGAATCAAAGTGGGATGAACCCTTAAATCCAAGCCATCCTCCATTAGCCGGTAGATGGCCAATAATTTGATAGTATAATCGAAGCTCTTCGCAAAACCAATGTCCAGTTTGGTAATGGCGGTGATTCCCTCCACATGAATCCGGTTAAAATCGACGAAACCCGAAGAAGCAATCGACGCTAAAATCGTTAATTTATGGGCCGCGTCCCCACCGCCTACATCCAACGTGGGATCAGCCTCGGCGAAGCCCTTGGCCTGGGCTTCCTTTAAAGCCTGATCAAATTCCATTTCTTCCTGGTGCATCCGGGTGAGAATATAGTTGGATGTGCCGTTTAAAATCCCATAGATACTCTCGATGGTATTAGCCACTAACCCTTCTCGCAATCCTTTGATGATGGGAATACCGCCACCCACACTGGCCTCGAATAACAAATCAACCCCATTTTCCTCCGCCAGTTTAAAAAGTTCCCGCCCCCGGGTGGCAATCAATGCTTTGTTGGCGGTGACCACATGTTTACGATTCCGGATTGCTTTACTGATGAAACTAAAAGCCGGCTCGTAACCGCCAATGGTTTCCACCACAATATCAATATCCGGATCCGTCAATAACTCATCCGCATTGGAAGTGCATTTAACACCGCTTAAATTCAGATCCCGTTTCTTGTTCCAATCGATTTCGGAGATGGTTTTAAGATTGAAATGCAGTGCGGTACGCGTATGCAGCAACTCCCGCTGGGCAAGCAAGATTCTGGCCACCCCGGTCCCCACCGTTCCGAGCCCGATGATTCCAACATTCACCTCATGATTTTTCATCAATAAAACCTCCTTTTTTACAATTCTCAAACTCTTAATTATAAAAAAAGCCCTTCATCCCTTAAAGGACGAAAAGCTTTTGCTTCCGCGGTTCCACCTTTTTTGACCAAACGCCGCCCGTTCTCGCGCACGATAATAGACGGGGTTTTGTCCAACTTCAAACGGTAACGGCGTCACCGGGCAATCATACGACGATGGATAGTAATACACTCATCATTTTTCCGATTGCCGCTCCAGGATGGTATTGCCGGTCTGATTTAAGGAAGACTTGCAGCTTTTGTCTCCCCATCTCTAGTAAATCAGCGCTCCAACAACATATTCCTATCATTGCTTTAGAATTTAAATATATCACCGCTACTAAAAAAAGTCAAGCGGGTTATTCCCCGATGATCTTGACCAGCACCCGTTTGGGGCGGCGGCCATCGAATTCACCATAAAAGATCTGTTCCCAGGGCCCGAAATCCAGGTTTCCCCCGGTTACCGCCACCACCACTTCCCGGCCCATGATTTGGCGTTTTAAATGGGCATCCCCGTTATCCTCACCAGTGCGATTATGAAGGTATTGAGATATGGGTTCATGGGGCGCCAGTTTTTCGAGCCAGTTTTGATAGTCGCTCCACAAACCGCTTTCGTGATCATTAATAAAAACACTGGCCGTAATATGCATGGTATTGACCAGGCACAAACCTTCTTTAATTCCGCTCTCGGCCAAAGCCGCTTCGACCTGCGGAGTAATATTCAGGAATTCCACCCGGTTTCTGGTTTGAAACAACAATTCTTTCCGAAACGATTTCAGTTCCTATACCTCCCCAAAAGTCTACGACGCCATTTACAATAATGTCGTAAGCAATTCTACCCCGCACTTTTCAGCAAACCCTCTATCCTCTCCTCCAATTTTTTGGTTGCTTGATTGATATGGGCTTTTATCGCGAATACTAGTTTCGGCGATAAGACTTTTTTTAATTCCAAAATGTCTCCGGTAGAAATATTAATATTAATAAACAGGTTTAGATCGGAAATCAAGTTCGGGTCATCACTTGGAAAAATTTGAAGGGCTTGAGCCCGGGATAAGAAATTACATAGAATATTGACCGATAAGGTATCTTCCTTTAAAAAAACATTCACCCCGATGTCGCTGATCCCCACCGAATCGGAACTCATCACCGTATAGTTCTGGCTCCAGGACAAAACAACCTCCGAAAAATCTTCCAATGAGTTTATGGAATACATGTAATACCCTTGCACACCGATATTAAGCACTTCCTGAGGAGTGATTACTTTCGAAATAACATCCATACTTGACTCGAGAGTTGATACAAAAATATCATAACTGGGGCACGAATCCATCGTAAACGTCAATCTTCTGGGTTTAATCCGTATTTCCCAGTTTCCCTGCAGTTGTTCTTTTGGTTTTAAAACCATTTCATCCGAAGAGATTTCTTCGCAATCAAAGGTATTCCTGGTCAATTCTTTCAGTTCCAAGAGCGGATCAACAGAATCCTTATAAGAAAAACGAACCTCGGCATACATCCGCAACTTAAAAAGTTTATCAACCGACATGAGATCCAATCACATCCTCAAGTTCTTTTTCACTGTTGGTTGCCGATCCATGCTTTCAGGGAACACCCTTAAATCACCTGCGATAAAACATTTAATAAACCATTGTAATTTTTAATCAAAATAAACTTGATGTGTCTCTTCTATTAATCGGTAAAAAAAATAGAAACTTTAAACACGGATTTGATGGATACGGATTACTGCCACTCAACAGTAGCCGGGGGCTTGCTGGTAATATCGTAAAGAATCAAGTCAATCTCCGAAATTTTATTTTCAATGTCGGCGACCAGTTCCCGGACGGTCTCCCGGGTTATGTCATCCCCGATAAACGCCGGTCTGCCGGTCATGAAATCATTGGTAATAAAAGTCCGGATGGCCACCGAATATTTTTTGGTGAGACCGATGGGCAAAAGCACCGCGAATACTTGACTGATCGGTTTTTTATTGAGCCGTTTAACCACCAGATCATCCACTTCCCGGAGCAGATCCACATTTTCGGGCAAGAGATGCATGGGGTAACAGGCAATCTCCCGATCCAGCCGTTCCTTATTCAAAACATAGGCCACCCGGTTGATAAAGTCCACCCGGTTGGGCAAGTTTTTTCCGATCTGATAAATCCGATCCCATTCTAAGGCGGTTTCAAACGAAGCGCCTTTCCCGGAAATAATGGACAGATAACGGTAACTCCGGCAATCACCTTGGACTCCCACGGATTTGATGGGGATCACCGCTCCTTGGTAGCCATAGGGTTCGCCCAGTTCGGCCATGAGTTTATGGAAAGTCTGATTTTGCGCTTCGGTAATTTGTGATTTTCCGTCATTACAGATGGTGCGGATGGCCAGACCCGGACCCGGAAACGGCTGCCGCCCTGCAATGCTTTCATCGATCCCCAAAGTCCTGGCCACCTGGCGGACCTCATCCTTATGCCAATCCCAATTGGTTTCCACCACCAGCCCCTTTTCCCGGGCTTTCCGGACAATATCCACATCATTGTGATGGGTTTTAATCTTGTGCGCAAACCCGGACACATCTGGATTGCCGCTCTCAATCAAGTCCGGCCGCAAAGTGCCCTGGGCCCAAAAAGTCTTGTCAAAATCCAAATTCAGGCTGTCCGCCGTCTGCTTTACCACCCGGATAAAAACTTCGCCGATAAGATTCCGCTTCTCTTCGGGGTCGATAATCTCCGTAAGCGGCCCGATCTGCTTGCCGGAAACCTCAATCACGCTGTTAAAGAACTGTTCCGCCGCGTTTTTCCGGATGAGATTGGTGATCCCCAGATCCTTCAAGTTCTCACAGACCATGTCGCTCTCGTCTTTGCGCATGAGGCCGTGATCGATATGGATGGCATACACATTTTCAGGCTTTAAAGCCTTGATTAACAACGCCGCGCTCACCGCCGAATCCACTCCGCCGCTGACCAAAACCAGGATCTTCTCATCCTTCACCTTCTCTTGAATTTTGGCAATAGCCGTCTGAATCCGGTCTTCCAGCAGGTAATTACCAGTCAAGCCACAGATCCGCTTTAAGAAATTCTCCATCATCGGTTTACCGTGGACGGTCAGATCCACCTCCGGATGGAATTGCACCCCGTATATCTTCAAATCCTTATTAAAAATCGCCGCCATGACCTCCCCGGATTTGGCCGCCATTTTAAAGCCCGGTGCCAGCTCCGCCACCGAGTCCCCGTGGCTCATCAGCACATGCTGCCTGGGTTCAAGCTCGTGAAACAACGGGCAGGACGGTTCCACCTCGATCTCCGTTTCCCCATACTCCGTCTTCAGCCCCGGCCGGACCACCCCGCCGAAATGTTGATTGATAAGCTGCATCCCGTAACAAATGCCCAGGATGGGAATTTTTAAATCGAAGATTTGCGCATCGTATGCCAGCGAGCCCTCCGTCCAGACACTTTCCGGCCCCCCCGATAATATGATTCCCTGAAACTCTTTCAAAGTCGCCGCCGGGACATTTAGTGGAAAGATCTCTGACTGCACCGACATCTCCCGAACCTTCCGGTCGATGACCTTGGTATATTGGCCGCCGCAATCAAGGATTGCGACTTTATCGATATTCATCACAAACCACCCCGTTATGTCGAATCAAAAGCATATTTTTCATTATACCAGAATTCATCGGCAAAAACCAAGTGAAATGTTAGGAAGGGAAAGGGAAGGCGGAAAAATGGGGAATAAATTTTACAGCTTTGAAATGAGACTTTGATATATTTTAAACATTTGCAAT
>JAEZJQ010000126.1 GCA_023436305.1 Bacillota bacterium | reverse complement strand
TTGTACAAAGGCGCTTGTTTTGGATAAGGATGGTGGCACAATGAAACTTCAAATAAAACGGAGACAGCCCCGGTTAGAGTTGGTACCGATGATCGATGTGATGTTTTTTATGCTGATCTTTTTTATGCTATTCTCGACCTTTAATACCGCCCAAAGTGGGGTACCGGTGGAACTACCCAAAACTATCCAATTGGGCGCGGTGAAAACTAATTCGATAGTTATCAGTATTAATAAGGATTCGCAAATTTTTTTAGGGAAACAAAGGTTGGACTTAAACGAACTGGCGGAAAAGGTTCGTTTGGAACTCCAAAAGAATCCAAAAACCGATGTAATAATAAACCCGGATACAATTGTTTCTTACGGAGAACTGATTAAAGTAATGGATACCCTGTCCGGCGCGGGAGTTGAAAAACCTTTATTAGGAGTCGATCGCAAACAAATACCGAAAAATAATCTTCAATGAAGCTTTTTACCAATTTAAAAATGGGGCATGCGATATGACTAGCATTGAACGTCGCAATTATCAGATCGCGGTAATTGTTTCAATTGCTTTTCACGGAATATTAATTTTTATTTTTTTTCTGAAAAGCATGGAACCTAAACCGATTACTTTAGAGACTTATCCGGTGGGTATGGTTGAACTTGCCCAAAACACCGGTAGTCTCCGTACCCAACCGGCCGTAATAACCGGTATATCCAGTGATAATCGTAAAAATCCCAACAAAGGAGAAACAAAGCCCAGCCAACCAAAAAAGAGCCAGCCTGAAAAACCTTCATCCGAGATCCCGCTTCAAAATAAAAAAATGCAAGAAGGAACTCACGGAGTAAAATCTCAAGTAACCGAACCTTCCGGGGATAAAGAACCTGATAAACCGGGAGTTGTTAAAAGCAAGGATACACAAGGAAAACCGGTCGGTAGTGACGGTAACGATACCAAGGGGCCAACGGTTGACGAACCCATCAGTTTTGGTTCCGGGGAAGGAATGGTATCAAGATTGGGACCTCCGCCTCCTTATCCTAAAAACGCCATGAACGAAGGGAAAGAGGGTGAAGTGGCGGTTCGAATTCTGGTCCATGCCAATGGCGATTTGGAAAAAGTACTATTGCGTAAATCGTCGGGTGACGCCCGGTTGGATAAAACAACCATCAACACCATTACCCGGGACTGGCAGTTTAAACCGGTATCGAAGGATTATTATATTGATTTAGCTTTTATTTTCAATCTTCAATCCGGGGTTACCTTCCGATTTATCAAGTCGGAAACCGGCAAGTGACGGGGATTGAAACAGGTGAGGATGGTAACCGTTTAAAACGGTTTGATTTTTGGGGGGAGGGCGCGATGAAGAAAACGATTATCAAATGTTTGGTGATTAGTCTGTTCATGGTTTCGTCGGGAGTTTGGGCGGAAAGTGAATTGTTATCACTGGAAAACAAGTATATAAAGATCTATATTAATAACAGCACTGAGGAAACCGGCCGTTTTGCGGTGGATGTCACGAAGGGAGATCCCAACCGGCCGGATGATGACGGTAAGCCGTTAATTTACGGGCATCCAAAGCCATGGACTTCTTTTACGACCATCCGGATTAACGGCCGGAATTTTGTGTTCGGTAAAGCGACCACCAAACGTTCCGGGGCTTCGGTTTCCGGCGGAATCATCGTTGAACCGCCGGCACTCGCCGCCAATCAATTAACGATGAAATGCCGGTATGATTCGGTGAACGTTAGCCAAATTCTTGATTTGGCCAGAAGTCCCAGCACGGGCGCCCTGGACACGGCCCGAATTAAATATATCGTCCGAAACGAAGGAAGTACTCCTGTTGATGTTGGGGTAAGAATGCTTTTGGATACCATGGTGGGGGATAATGACGGCGCTCCATTCCGTTCGGGCGATAAGGAGATTACTTATGAAGATAGCAGCGAGGGAAAAGACGCCCCCGACTTCTGGCAAGCTTTTGATTCATTGGCCAAACCGGCGGTTATTGCTCAAGGAACGCTCCGGGGCGGTGATATAACCACCCCCGATCAAATTATTTATACCAATTGGGGCAAGGCGGCCGATTCCCCATGGGATTTTTCGTTACAGCCGGGAACCAGCTTTTTGCGAATGGGTGAGGATGAGTTCGACAGTGCGGTGGTAATGTACTGGATGCCCCGGAAAATCAACCCCGGAGAAGTTTTTGAGATTATTGCCTATTTTGGTTTGGGAGGGGTAACTTTTTCACCCGGCAAAACTTTCTTAGGGATATCCGCTCCGGCTGAAGTACGCTACAATTCCACGAATCCCGCTAATTTTTCCATCGTCATGTATATGGAACACCGGGGTGAAGCCAAGGCGAAAAATGCCCGCATTAATTTAATCTTACCTGAAGGACTGGAGTGTGTATCCGGCAGTCCGCAAATCCATCTTCCGGAGTTAATGCCCGGAGTCATGAGGCAATTTTCCTGGGAGATTAAGCCCAATGGTTTATATCAAGGCAACACCGCCTTTCAAATCAAAGTTACCGGCGAAGGATTGGAAGCCAATCAGGTCAGCCGGAAGATACGAATCATCGGCCCGCCGGTATTAAAAGCCACGCTGGCGGTTCCCGCTTTAAAAGTCGTCGCCAACCGTTTTGACCCATACCCGGTACCGGTAACCATTCATCTTAAAAATCTCGGAGAAACGGAAACCTCCAGCCTGAAAGCGGTGTTCAGCGGCGAATCGGGAGTGCAATTAGTGGAAGGTGAACCGGCGGAAAAATTCACGGCTAACCTGGCAGGAGGTGATCAAACCAAACTAACCTGGCAGTTGGAGCCCATCGGCGGTTTTAAGACCGGAAAATTTAAAATAACCATCTCCTGTGACGGAGTGGCGCCGCTTGTAATACCGGGGGAACTGGTGATTCCGGCGCTCCCCACCAAATTAGTCTTTTCCATCCCGGAGAAACTTGAGTTAAAGCAGATATTCACGCTGGATTTATTGGCTTACAATTTAAAAGATATCCAACAGTTCGACTTGAATATCAAATATAATTCCCAACAATTAAAATTGATCCATGTTTCCCGCGGGACTTTTCTGGTGGAGGGCAATACCCTTTCCCAGTGGTGGAGTGGATCGATTGATAATTACACCGGGCTGGTCAAAGATATCCGTGGAATTCGAATTCAGCCGTTCAGTGATGAAAAAACGGTTTTGCTGAGTCTGAATTTCCGGGTCATCGGAACCGGAGCGGGACAGGTGGAAGTGAACAATTTAAAAATTACGGACTCTCATGGCAACCAAATTCCCTGCAGCCTGGCCCCCGCTGTTTACCAAATCGAGGAGGCGAAAAAATGAAGTCGAACCGTTTAAAAACGATGTTGCAAATCAGCATTATCTTACTGTGCATCATAGGATTAAGCCGGCCGGCAATAGCGGCTGAGCCGGAGGACGTTCCGCCTAACCACTGGTCTTATAAAGCGGTCAAGCTTTTAGTGGATAAAGGCTATTTACAGCTTTATCAAGATCAGACCTTTCAAGGCGACAAACCGGTAGACCGGTATACTTTGGCGACGATAGTGGCCAAAATTTTAGATGAAGTCGCTTCCGGACAGGCTAGCATCAATAAAGACGATATGAATTTAATTGCCAAAGTAACCAATGAATACCGCAGCGAATTAATCGAAGCGGTCCGGAAAGTAGCTCTTTTTAATAAACGGGCGGATGATTTGAATAAGCAAGATCTGATCATAAAAGAAGATATTACCAAGACTCAAGACGAGCAAAATGAGTTACAAAGGCAAGCCCAGTGGATATTAGCAGATTTGTTGGAAGTAAAGGACCGGGTCGCGAAGCTGGAGGATGAAAATGCCAAACTGAAAGCGGAACTGGAAAAAGTACGGGCGGATGCGGACCAACGAAAGTATTTCATTTATGCGGCGCTAATATTAGGAGTCTGGGGAATTATGAAATAAATCAATTCCGATACTGCCGGGCGATGGCCTGGAATAGTTCCGATTCCCTGGTATTTCCCCGGGCTTCATAGAGCTGGGCCAACAATTGAAAGGTTTTACCGCAATTCGGATCCATGGCCAACGCTTGTTTGAGTTTTTCAAAAGCTTCATCAAGTTTCCGCCCGGTGATTAATTCCAGGCTTTCGTTTAATAAATCATCAACATTAACCGAATTGCTATTAATAATTCCTTGAATTTCACGTAAGACATGGCGCACCTTTTCAGCGGTAAAAGGTTTTTGGAGATATGCTACCGCACCAAGCTTGGTACATTCAACGGCATTTTTTACCGTGGCAAAAGCGGTCATAATAATCACCGGTGTTTTTATACCCGCCCTTCGCATCTGCCGTAAAACTTCAGTACCAATTAATTCCGGTAATTTAATATCCAAAAAAACCAGGGCAAATTTACTATTTTGCAATAAATCCAATGCCTGTTTGCCACTATTGGCAGTCATAACCTCGTATCCTTCAATCTCCAGGCAAGTGGTCAAAAGGTTACGGATATTTTTGGTGTCATCGACGACTAATATTTTATCCATCATATTACCTCAACTTAACGGAAGAGTGAAGGTGAAAACGCTACCGGCATCCAGTTCACTTTCACACCAGATTTCCCCACCGTGCGCTTCCACGATTTCCTTGGCAATGGCTAGACCTAAACCGCTTCCCCGGACTTCCAAATCATCGCCTTTAACCTGGACAAATCGATCAAACAATTTATCCAGATATTCCGGAGGAATTCCCTTGCCGGTATCTTTCACGGCGATACACATTTTATCGTATTTAACCGCCGCGGTTATGGTAATTTCATCATTGGCCCCGGTATTTTTTAACGCATTCCCGATTAAATTGTTCAATACCCAAAGTATCTTGTCAGGGTCAGCTTTCACACCTGGCAAATCCGCATCCCCTTCGAAATACAGATGAACTTGCCGGACATTGGTGTGCTCCGCGAATTTATTCATGGAATTCATAATAAGTTCCCGAATGGAGCAGTTCTTTTTTTTGAAAATGGATTTCCCGGATTCAATTTTGGCCATCTCCAGTAAATCATTGACGAGATTGACTAAAGTATCTCCATCCTCTTTTATGGTACGGACGGTATTTAATTGCTTCGGGTTTAAGGAACCGATTTTTTCTTCCATCAACAGACTGACCCCCATCAGCATCGATGTAAGCGGGGTTTTAAACTCATGTGATACCGTGGCGATAAAATCGGTTTTCATCCTTTCCATTTGTTTGATTTGGGTGATGTTTTGAAATAAAACCACGATGCTGTTGACAGCCGAATCCGATTCCTTCACCGCTTTGGCAATCACATTGAAAAAATAATCCGAATCCCGGGCGTTAATGGGGATAACTTTTTGTTTCAATTCATCGCCGTAACCAAAAACACCGGCAATGTGATCGAAAAGTTCACCATTTTTGACAGCTTCCAAAAAATGGCGATTTCGAACCTGGGATTCATCAATACCGAAGATTTCTTCTCCGGCGGCATTGATCAGCAAGATCCGGAAGTTCTGATCCAAAACGATTAATGGATCTGTGATGTTTTTGACAATGGTTAGGGTGCGATTCTTTTCCGCCATTAATTCACCGATGGTGCTTTGTTCAAAAAGAAGCAGCCGGTGGGTCATATTGTTAAATTCCGCAGCTAATGCGCCAATTTCATCATGATAAATAATCGGCGCTTGCCGGTTTAAATCTCCGGCTTTCACCATTTTTACCGTTTCGGTCAACATATAAATCGGTTTCAGAAACCGGTTGATAAAGAAGCTGGCCGCCGTAAAGCCACCGATTACCGCAATGAAAGAAATCGCCAAAATGATATACAGCATCTGATGGGTGCTTATCGTAGCGCGATCCTTGCTGTTAAACATGGCGGTTTCGTTAAGATAAGCCAACTGGTGCAATAGGCGTTTGATCTTTTCGGATTTGGGCCGGATCACGGAGTCGTTGTAAGCAAGAGCCCGGTCAATGCCTTCTCTGTTTTTTATCTCTTGCAATTGTGAAAAGGCCTTAAGATATTCAAGATATTGTTTATCTAAAGTATTGACCATTTTTTGTTCACTGGATTCGGTAACATTGTTACTTTCAATATTAAAGGATTTTAGAAATGAATTTTGGCCGGCCATAAATGAGTCGATTCCCGGTTTGTTGCCGATTCGAATATAAAGTAACACGGCGTAATCCTGTTTTTCAATACTTTCAATCATCCGGTTAATGTATTTAATGCTTTTATAATTGGCAGTCATCAAGCCATCGATGGAATTCCCCAATTTGTAGAGACTTACCGCCGCCGTCATTCCAATGAGCGCGCTTAACGCCACCAAAAAAAAATAAATCAATGAAATCCGGCCTTTTAATGTTTTGATCATGCCATCAATCCTTATCACCAACATATTGAAATATAGCTTCCAGTAAAAGTTATTCGACTAGGGAACTGAAAAATCAAACCATTTCCCGGATATTTATTAATATAAGCCTATTCCTAAAAAATGTCATTTCATCATACCGATAGAAAACCGCAGATAAACGAGATATAAATACGAATGGTCCATCTAATCCGTTTTAATTACTCCTGATAGAACGGATTTTTTTGGATAGCTAGCTACAGTCAGTTTTATTTCCAATATTCGACGGACTATAATCAACCATTATATAAATTAGATAGACGGAAATCAGTTTAAAAAATATCAATTATAAAAATAGGTGATTCATATGAGTCGGCTCAAGCGGTTTTTATTAGGGAAGCCCTTGGCGAGCGAAGCGCTCAAACACGAGAAATATAGCGTTTTTTGGGGACTACCGATTTTATCAAGTGATGCTATCTCCTCGGTGGCATACGCTACGGAGGAAATACTGCTTGTCTTGGTTCCAGTAATCGGATTGATGGCATTCCAGCCATTATCAGTGATTTCGGGGGCAATTGTTTTTTTGCTGGCAATTTTAACTTTTTCCTACCGCCAAACGATTACAAGTTATCCCAGCGGTGGCGGAGCTTATATTGTGGCCAGTGATAATCTGGGGATATACGCTGGAGTAATCGCCGGAGCGGCGTTGGCGTTGGACTATATATTGACCGCGTCCGTAAGTATATCGGCTGGAACCGCCGCGATTACTTCCGCTTTCCCACAATTATTTCAATACCGGGTGGAAATTTGTCTGGTTATCTTATTGTTGCTTTATTTGGGCAATTTGCGGGGAATCCGGGAGTCCGCCAAGATCTTTGGAATACCGACCTATATGTTTATATTATCCATCCTGGCGCTAATAATCATGGGTATCCTGAAAGTTAAGATTTTCGGCGTTGTTCCAAAGGAGCCTCAGGTTCAATTAACCCACGGAATCGAACCCATATCACTGATTTTACTTTTAACCGCGTTTTCTTCCGGATGCGCGGCATTGACCGGAGTAGAGGCGGTAAGTAATGCCGTTCCTAATTTTAAGGAACCTGCCGTCAAACATGCCCGCATTGTTTTATTATTATTATCGTTCTTGGTTTTTCTACTTTTTTGCGGCATCTCGGTATTGGCGAATATCTATCATGTGGTTCCGGTTCATGGAAAAACGGTTCTTTCCCAGATTGCCGGAGAAGTCTTCGGCGCCGGCAGTCTTATGTTTTATTTCTTTCAAATCACCACCATGTTAATTTTAGCTTTGGCAGCCAATACCGCTTTTGCCGGTTTTCCGATGCTATTCTCGGTAATGTCCCGGGATGGGTTTGCGCCCCGGCAACTCTCGTACCGTGGCGAACGCCTCAGCTACTCCAATGGAATTACCGTTTTGACATTGATTTCGGCATTATTAATTATCGTCTTTAAGGGGGACACACACCGTCTCATTCCGCTTTACGCGGTGGGAGTATGCATTTCCTTTACTCTTTCACAATCGGGTATGTTTGTAAAATGGCTCCGTTCCAAGGAAAAAGGTTGGGTTTATAAAGCGATAGTCAACGGGATAGGGGCGGTAGTCACATTAATTACGGTAATAATCATCGGTTCTACGAAATTCGTTCATGGAGCCTGGATAGTTATAGTGGTCATCCCCATCTTGATGCTGATTATGCTGCGGATTAAACGCCACTATCTGGCGGTATCGCTTCAATTACGCCTGCCCCCCGAAGAATTGGAAGCAATTGACTTATCAAAGGATATATACCGTAATCATGTCATCGTGCCGGTGGAAAGCGTTAATAAAACCAGTATCCGCGCTTTGCGATACGCCAAGACCATTTCTAATAATGTGGTGGCCTTTAATATCGCCATCAGCGCGGAACATGAACGGAGAATCAAGGAAAAGTGGAGTCTGTTAAAGACCGATATCCCTTTAATTATCAAATATTCGCCTCAAGGCAAGGTGATTAAGCCATTACTTGAGTTTATTGAGTCCTATGAACATCACAATTATCAAAAAGGGGATATGATCACCGTGATTTTGTCCCAGTTTTCAGTCCGGGCCCGGTGGCATATATTACTGCATAATCAAAGCCGCGTTTCGATTCAAAGGAACTTATTAAAACATAAACACATCGTGGTGGCCACCATGCCGTTACGTTTAAAACGCGATGATGAAATAGTCCGGTCAAAATTATCCGAAAATAAAACGATCCATCAAGGTGAACCCTTTTTCAATCAAGATACCACTTTGTGACGCGCTGGTTTCATCATAGCTTACGATTCCGGATTCCAAGGGTTTATTTGACTGGTAGATAATGAACGGCACCGGATCGGAAACGTGGGTTTTTAAGGCTAACGGGGTGGGATGGTCGGGTAAGACTAATATGCGATATTCGGGATCGATCATTGGCAATTCCGCCAGAATTGGACCTAAAACTTCACCATCGATTTTTTCAATGGATAGAATCTTATTTTCGATTTCACCCCGGTGTCCGGCTTCATCGGGAGCTTCAATATGCAAGTAAACAAAGTCTTGCCCTTCCTTAAAAGCGTCTAGAGCCGCCCGGGCTTTGCCTTTAAAATTGGTATGCACGTTCCCGGTAGCCCCCGGAACTTCGATCACTTTTAACCCGGCGCAAATTCCCAGACCCTTCGCCAGATCCACCGCCGAGATCACCGAACCATGAAGCTTATATTTTTCATAGAAACCTGATAAATTCGGTTTTTTCCCCTGGCCCCATAACCAGATGGAAGTGGCCGGGCGCAACCCTTTGGCGATTCGCTCCCGGTTCACCGGGTGATTGGCTAAAATAGCCTGGCTTTTTTTCATTAAATCCAGCAAAAAATCACCCCCGTTTCCTTGGGGTAAGTATATGGCGATTTTTTTATCGGATATGTCATGGGGTGGAGTGAGCTTACTATCCAACGGCCCATGACGCCAGACCATCAAATGGCGGTAACTGATGCCGGGATAAAAGGTAACCGTATCCGAGTTCAGTTCGGCGGCGATGCTTTTTATCAGTTGGGCGGACTCCACCGTGGTGATTTCATCGGAACTATAATCAACCATGGTTTTGGCGTCATATTCGGACTCGGGGGAGAGGGTGACTAAGTTACAGCGGAACGCAACATCATTGTCCCGCAGATTGACTCCCATGCTTACCGCTTCCAGAGGTGACCGGCCGGTATAAAAAATTAACGGGTCATAACCCATCACCGATAAATTGGCGACGTCACTGCCCGGCGGCAACCCAGACGGCACGGTCCGCGCCAAACCCACTTCACCCTCCCGGGCGATTTTATCCATATTCGGTTTACGGCTGCATTGAAGTGGAGTTTTTCCATCCAACTCAGGCGCCGGGTAGTCGGCCATTCCATCTCCTAATATCACCAAGTACTTCATTGGAACCCTCCCCAAATCTCAATCAGATATCATGTTTCCAGTCAAAATCGAAATTATTATATCATTTTAATACGCACTCGGCAAATACCGGCTTAATAAAAAAATCGACTACGCGCCGCCAATTCAAGGCGTTAAATATATATTTTTTATAATCCCTTTTCGAAACATTGGTCATCGTTTCGAAAATTCAATTTTTATATTGGCCGGATTATTATGCGAAAAATTTTTAAATATTAAATTTGAAAAAAACAGGTCTAAAAAGTTGCATCCGATAGCCTGAATGAGATTGAATTCAACTATCGCAATAATAGACTTGATTTCACTTAAAAAATCAAAAAACTGCTCAAATACAAGATTGCTACCAATCAAAAATGGTGGTAAATTTAACATTATGCTTATCGCGGATTAAATTTTAAACCGCGATGAAACCGATTTTAGGTCAAATTTCTCGGATGAGAAAACGGGGGAACCATTGAGAGATAATTATTCCAAAAAGTTTGATCGTTTTCCAATGCTTTTTAGGATAATTATCTGATTGAAGCGGGCAACTCTTCGATCAGGGGTGAATGAATCGTGCTGGAGGCCGATTTTAAGGGTTAACTTTTGCGACCCGAACCCGTCAGCTAACCTCGTAGACCGGGCAAGAGGCTTATGGTAGCAGCCGTAACTACACCATGGAACCTCCTGGTGTAGTATTTTTATGTATTATTTCGGGATTATTGGTAGAAATATAATGATATGGCGAGGCGAGTATTCAATGGATTGGTTAAAACGGTTATTAATCGGAAAACCGCTGGAAAACGAAGCTTTAAAACATGAGAAATATTCAATTTTTTGGGGATTGCCCATTTTGGCAAGCGATGCTATTTCCTCGGTGGCTTATGCAATTGAGGAAATTTTACTGGTCTTAATCCCGGTTATCGGTGTGCTGTCATTTACGCCATTGATTGGAATTTCGTGGGCGATCATCGGTTTGCTGGCAATTTTGACGTTTTCCTACCGTCAAACTATACGAGCTTATCCTTGCGGTGGAGGAGCTTATACAGTCGCTTCCGATAATTTGGGTCCTTATGCGGGTGTTGCCGCCGGTGCGGCTCTGGCCATTGGTTATATCCTGACGGTGTCGGTTAGTATTTCCGCCGCCGCTTTTAGTATTGCCTCGGCGTTTCCGGTTTTACTCGATTATCAGGTTTCGTTCGCCTTGGCTTTATTATTTTTCCTTTATATCGGAAATTTGCGTGGAATTAGGGAATCGGCGAAGATATTTGGAATCCCTTCATACGCATTTATGTTCGCCATTATTTCCTTAATTATAGTGGGGGTTGTGAAAGTCAAAGTCCTTGGTATCCCCCCAAAACCATCGGGGAATATACCGGTGACGGTCCTTGAACCGATCACGTTCTTCTTAATTTTAAAAGCCTTTTCATCCGGTTGTGCCGCTTTAACCGGGGTGGAAGCGGTCAGCAACGCCGTTCCTAATTTTAAGGAACCGGCGCCCAAACGGGCTAATACCGTATTATTAATGCTATCCATTATTATTTTAATTTTATTCGGCGGGATATCCTATTTAGCGAGCCTGTACCAGGTGGGGATATCTCCTGATAAATCTGTTCTTTCGCAAATCAGTGAACAAATTTTCGGCCGTGGTTTTATGTTTTATTTCATCCAGATTACGACGATGCTGATTTTGGGATTAGCGGCAAATACGGCATATGCAGGTTTTCCGTTGCTGTTTTCACTGATGGCCAGGGATGGTTACGCTCCCCGTCAGTTAACGCAGCGCGGCGAACGATTAAGTTATTCAAATGGTATCCTGGTATTAACATTGTTGGCGGGAATTTTAATTGTCGTGTTTAAAGCCAATGTTACCAGCTTAATCGGATTATACGCCATCGGAGTGTTTATCTCCTTTACCTTGTCGCAAGCGGGAATGTTTGTCCGGTGGCTCCGAACCAGGGAAAAAGGATGGCGTTATAAAGCGGCAATCAACGGTTTTGGGACTCTAGTCACTTTATTCACCGTCTTTGTCATTGCTTATACGAAATTTTTTATGGGCGCGTGGATTGTAGCAGTAGCTGTTCCAATTTTGATGTTCGTTTTCTTGCGAATCAAGCGGCACTATCTGGCGGTATCATTGCAGTTGCGGCTGCAACCCCAGGAACTGGAATCCATCGACCTGTCGAAAGACACTTACCGGAACCATGTGATTGTACCGATTGAAAGCGTCAATAAAGCGAGTATCCGGGCATTACGGTATGCCAAAACTATTTCCAATAATATTGTAGCTTTTCATGTGGCCATTGACGAGGAAAGTGAACGGCGAACCAGAGAACGATGGCAAATGCTGCATACCGATATTCCGTTAATCATCAAATATTCACCGTACCGTAAAGTTATCGAACCTTTACTGGAATTTATCGAGTCTTATGAAGAGCATAATTATACCCGGGGTGATATGATCACCGTTATTTTGGCTCAATTCGCGGTTCGTACCTGGTGGCATATTATCCTGCATAACCAAAGCCGGTTGTTTCTCCAACGGGATCTGTTGACCCACAAACATATTGTGGTGGCCACCATGCCTCTGCAATTAAAAAAGGATAATGATGTGATCAAGAAATATATGACCTTGAATAAACTGGCCAAGGAAGTTGACAACAGTAAAACTCAGGCATGCCCGGCAAAACCGGGGAATCATAAAAACGGGGGTTCTCACTGAAACATGAAGATACGCTTCGGCGGGCAACTTGATTACCGAGGCCCCCGTTTTATGGGCCGCTATCGATTTTGCCAAATCATCCCGGACGTAACCGGTGTATCTTTGATTAAAGACGATAAAACGGCTGCTTGGAGTAAACTTAAGCGAATTCCTTTGTGATATTCCAACACCGTTTTACGAATATTCCCCCTAAAATTCCGTAAAAAATTTCGGCAACCCGGCATAATTATCTTCCCTGTAGAACAAAATATGATAAGACCTAAAGTTTACACAGGTCATCAGGATTTCATTTTTCAGGAGGGAAGATAATGACCAAGAATGCTTTGGCGGTTGCCGAAACTTCCAATCAATCATTACAAAAATCAAAACCGCGTTATACCGAGGCCGAAAACAAAATATTATTTGAATCATGGTGGAACCCCCAGAAAAGACGGGAGCTGGTGGGTAACCTGGGCCGGAAAATGAGCGCGTTGCGCAGCCAATTTTGCCGTCTGTTAAAGGAAAAAGGGCTAACCAATCAAGATTATTACAACATGATGCAATCGAAATACACCAATGAGTCCGGCGTCGCTCCCCGGAAAAGAAGCCGCGAATTAAAAACCATTGATCGGACCATATTGGAAGCTTTTTGTAAACATCAAGCCCAAGGAAATTCCCGGGCCACGGCTTGCGAAGAGTTGCAAAAGAAATTAGGGACTCCCTTTACTTCCGCCGCGTTGAAATTGCGCTTCTACCGGTTAATTAAGCGATTGCAATATTCGGATGAAGACTTGCTTAAAATTGGCAAGCAATTGCTCGGGGAAGTAACATTGAAAGAATCTAACCCGTTGAAAGAAATCGGTTTGGCCAAACAGGAAACATCGTCTGACCCGGTAACAGCTACTCCGGTTATTGATATCAGCCTTGAAAATATTGTAAAACCCGAATCGAATCCGGCCCCTGACAATTCATTTTTCTATCAATTATCTTCATTGCCTAATACCATCCGGGTCATGGAAGAAAGAATATCCAACGTGGAGGGAAAACAACGTCACCAATTGGATTTACGTGGCTTTATCGAACATTTGCTGGCGGTGGAACGGGATTTAAAGAAAGAGGATAAACTTTTAGAAGAGATTCAACATCTAATGGATGAAAATCAAAGTATCCGTTATTTGGCCGAAAAGGACCGGGAACGCCTGAAAAAGCGGGAGGAAGAATTAGCGGAAGTATATAAAATACTGGAAACCATGTTATCTGATTTCATGCGGCTGGAAAGCGTATCCAAACTGGCTTCTCTGGGGGATTTTATGCACCGTTTGGAGATTACCGTGGATCAGTTCGGCAATGTATTAAAGAGTAAACGGATTTCGGTATGACGGTTGTTAAAACCGTCAAAGTCCTTACCCGTCCCGGGTTGAATATCTTGGCGCCGGTTCAATGTGCCGGGCAGGGGCACACCAAATGCCGGAATCTTACCGAGCGGAATTGTTGCCGGATTTGGGCGTTTCCCGAAACCAAGTGGAGTAGTGAAACCGGTTGTCCCGATTATCAACCGGCGCCGGATTAACCCGTTCAAGGCCGGATTGATCCTTTTTTTAAAACTTTTTTTCCGTTTCGAAAACGGAGTATTGACGCGCTGCCCAATTAATGATAAAATAATTTTTGTTATTTACGGGCAGTAGCGCAGCTTGGTAGCGCACCACCTTGGGGTGGTGGGGGCCGTGGGTTCAAATCCCGCCTGCCCGACCAGTCAATTAATGTTTGTGTAGTTTATACACAAACTTTTTATTTTTTTAAGCGGGAATATCCGGTATTACTCTAAGAGTTGTGATATTGTTTATCACAACTCTATTATTGTTCATTTTTTAAGAATTGGATGAAAGGATTTCTGCTAAAAATATTGAATTATTAAATTGATTAATCCGCATTTGCAATCATTCACCGGTAGAAACCCTCCAATTTTTATTTGCCGGCGCGAGTCATTAATGGGGAAGGAAGATTGTCATTTGATATCTCTCAAAACGTGTATTTCTTTACCCGCCACTCTGGTACGTCGATTGTTTTTCCGGTCCTTAGTTATACTTATGATTTTCGTCACCATATGGGCCAGCCATCTTTCAGCCACCGTTACGGCCGTTAAACCGCCGAACTGGTACTATAGCATTACCGTCGGGGAATCTTTCGAGCGCAACCCCGCCAACACCCAATGGCTGGTTATCGAGAACCAATTAACCGCCATTTCTCTTGAACAAGATCAATTGAATATTTTCACGCTGGATGAACATTCCAACTGGGTTGCCGCCCAATCCTTGAAACCTTCGGAAATCCCATTAACCGCCTTTGCCACGAAGGACATCAACAATGATGGGATTCCGGAAATCATTACCGGTACCGCCGAACCCGGCTATATTTATATTTATAATTTAGCACAGGGCAAATGGATCTTAAATCACTATGATAAGTATGTCTGGTCGGCCATTACCCAAATTACCGCTGGAAAATTCGACGGATTACAGACGAATCTCCTGGTCCAAAACCAGGAAGGTTTTCTTTATTTATTGAAAATATCCGACGAATCGTTGGATATTGTATGGAAGAGTCCGACCGTATGGCGGCAGATCGCTTCCTTGGTGGTTTCGGATATCGACCGGGATTTCAAGGATGAAATTATCGTCTGCTATAAAACCGGGGGCATAGCAGTTTTAAAACTGGTGAACAGCCAGATTGTTTCCGCCTGGGATAATTATATGTGGGGTAAAGCCCTGGCCATTACCGAAGGTGACTGGGATAATGACAAGCTGCCTGAACTTTTAATCAGCACTTCCCAAAAAGTGATTTATATTTTGGGAAGTACCGACAAAGCTTATCAATTTGAAAACCGGATCACCGAATTCAATTATATTGCGGAAACACTATCCCTGATCAACGAAAAAGATAGCAACCAACTTTTTACAACGGATACCGCCGGGAAGTTACATTGTTACGAGTATAATTCTAAAACCCAAAAATGGCTGGAACAATTCACTTGTCAAACCGGGCGCATTGCTCAAATAATTCCCGCCAATCGCCGGGATTCGCTCCTGCTATGGTCCCAAAACCGCAAATTAATTACTCTGAACGCTTTTAAGGCTAACCGTTTTAAACTGAAATTTGACGATACCACGTTTGACCCGACCCCATCCGTGGTATATCAAAACGACACTGTCTATATTGCTCCCAAAGCGTTCGGTGCGGTGGCAAAATCAGGTATAACCTATTTCGAAAATAAAACCGCCTATACGATAAACAGAGACCGAATTACTCTGGAAATAATGAAAAGCAACCCTCAAAACTATAAATTAAACAAAGAACCTTATCCGAGTCAAAACCAATTTTTGATCATGGACAATAACCTGTACCTTTCCAGTGAAAGTTATTTTAAGTTATTGAATATTGATTTGATGGTTGAACCGCTCACCAAAACAATCACGGTATTCTCAGCCCCCATCGAAGCGGCGGCGGCCGGTGAATCGCCAGCTGAATTCTAACCGTCCCACCGGGTAATATTTTAAGCTTGGTTAAAGAATTAAAACATGCGTGGCAGAATTACTGCTTCGGTTCCAATAGCAGTTAATACTTTAAAGCATTTATGTTTAATTACCGGAGTAATAGTCATAAATATTGTCGTATCCCCATAAGTTTTAATAGGGGGTGCTGACAATGGAATACGAACAAGAAAGAACAATGGTTCCGGTGGGTTCAATCCTTTACGGAACTTTGGTAACCTTAGGGGTTAATTTGATTTTGACATTAATATTCGCGGTATTGACGGAACTTGGTTGGGAAGCCGTTATAAAGCCGTATGCCGACAATTTGTATTTATTTAGCGGGTATCTGGCGGTTATTTCCGGAGCGGTTATGGCTGGCCGCGAAAGCTATACCAAGGGATGGTTTGCCGGATTAGGAGTGGGCTTAACCAGTTCGGTGGTTTTCATTGTTTTAAATGCTTTTATCGGCCAACCGTTGGTATGGGGAATTTTTTTGGTAAAGATGCTGATCAATGGATTCATTGGTACCTTCGGCGGTATTATCGGTATCAACCTGGCCGGTTCGAGAAAATAGCCCGGTTCCAAGTCCGTCAGGATTTAAAAGGAAAGTATCTGTAAAACTCCACATAAAAATATTGCGATTCTCGGAAATAAAATTGACAAAATGAAGTTTATTGGCTATAATTTATTAGTAATGTGAAAAGCAAAATTAAGTTGCGGTACAACATGTTAAGAAAGGCAAGAAAACAGGGGAGTAGCTCAATTGGTAGAGCGGCGGTCTCCAAAACCGTAGGTTGCGGGTTCAAGTCCTGTCTCCCCTGCCACTTAAATCGAATCGGTTGCCAAAGCCGGTTTTTTTATGTCCAAAAATAGTCAATTTAATTCAATATATTAACTATGGAGGCGCTATACCATGTCTGAAATCAAAGTTCCCGTAGGAATTTCCAACCGCCACGTCCATCTTGCACAGGCTGATCTGGAGGCGCTTTTTGGCAAAGGCCATCAATTGACTCCGGTTAAAGACCTCTCGCAGCCCGGCCAATTTTCATGCGAAGAAACCGTAACGCTGATTGGTCCCAAAGGTTCAATCTCCAGGGTGCGAATTTTAGGCCCGGTTCGTTCCGCCAGTCAGGTTGAAATTTCGAAAACAGATTGTTTCGCTTTAGGATTGACCCCCCCCATCAGAGATTCCGGTTCCCTGAGCGGTTCACCGGGGATTACCTTGCAAGGTCCCTCCGGTAAAATCGAACTGAAGGAAGGAGTCATTATCGCCCAACGCCATATTCATTTACAAACCGATGAGGCAGCTCAATTAGGTTTAAAGGATAAGGAATTGGTGTCAGTCAAATTTACGGGCGACCGGGAAACCACATTTGGAAATGTGTTAATCAGGGTAAACCCAAATTTTAAAATGGATATGCACATCGATACTGATGAAGCCAACGCCGCCGGTTTATCCAATGGCGATTGGGGAATAGTAATAAAATAACTTGGTATTTAACAAAAAAATATAAAGGTGATTATAGAAATGCCGATTTATGAATTTACTTGTTTGGACTGTAACCAGCAATTTGAGGAATTGTGCGCCATGGGGCGCAAGTCCGTGCCTTGCCCCAAATGTGCTTCCGGAAATACCGAAAGAAGAGTTTCTATGTTCGCGGCGAAAAGCTCGGGAAGTGAAGGAACCAAATCAATTGGCGGTTCCCATTCTTGCGGTTCATGCCATGGCGGAAGTTGCGGTACTTGCCATTAAAAGCGCAACGAATCTAGATTATGTTTAATGCGATTGCAGCGGACGCTTCAAATATGTAATTATTTAAAAAATAATTTTTGATTGAAGCTGGGGCTTCAATATGGTATATTATTATATAATTAAGAGAAGTTAAAACCAATTGGGTTAATTTAAAGGAGGTAAGGTTATGGCGAAGATTAATTTCGGCGGAGAAATTGAAACGGTAATCACCCGCGACGAGTTTCCTCTGTCCAAGGCGCGTGAAGTTTTAAAAGATGAAGTGATTACAGTATTAGGATATGGTGTGCAAGGCCCGGCTCAAGCGTTGAATATGAAAGATAACGGCATCAATGTAATCATCGGCCAATCCAAGGAATTCGCGAAAGACTGGGATCGGGCGGTCAAAGACGGCTGGGTTCCCGGCAAAGATCTGTTTGACCTGGAAGAAGCCACGGCCAAGGGAACAATTATCATGATGCTGGTAAGCGACGCCGCCCAACGGCAGATCTGGCCGCAAGTGAAGAAAAACTTGAAAAAAGGGGATGCTTTATATTTCTCCCATGGTTTTTCCATTGTTTATAAGGATCAAACTCAGGTCATCCCCCCGGATGATGTGGATGTAATTCTAGTGGCCCCGAAAGGGTCCGGAACATCGGTGCGGCGTAATTTCCTGTCCGGCGCCGGAATCAATTCCAGTTTTGCCGTATATCAGGATGCAACAAAACGGGCTATGGACCGCTGCCTGGCTGTTGGAATCGCAGTTGGTTCCGGTTACTTATTCCCAACCACTTTTGAAAACGAAGTGTATAGCGATCTCACCGGTGAACGCGGTGTTTTGATGGGTTGTTTGGCCGGAGTCATGGAAGCCCAATATCAAGTACTGCGGGAGAACGGTCATTCCCCCAGTGAAGCCTTCAACGAAACCGTTGAAGAATTAACTCAAAGCTTAATTCGTTTGGTTGATGAAAACGGTATGGATTGGATGTATTCCAATTGTTCGGCCACCGCGCAGCGGGGCGCTTTGGACTGGAAACCGCGTTTTAAGGAAGCCGTATTGCCGACATTTAAAGATTTATATAAACAGGTCAAAGAGGGAGCTGAAACTGCCCGGGTTATCAGTGAATGTAGCAAACCGGACTACCAGACGAAATTGAACGCCGAGTTGGCTGAAATTCGCAATTCCGAGATGTGGCAGGCGGGCGCTGCGGCCAGAAGCCTCAGGCCCAAAGAACCGGAACGCAAAATTACCGAATCCACCAAGGGAGTAGGCGGCCGGGGAGAAGCATAACATTAATTTCTTTTATTATAAAAACAGGTTCATTTTAAATCGTGTTAACAACTTACCATTTAAATGGGGGATATGATTATCCCTCATTTTCTGTTTTGCGGGTTGTGGCCCTATAAATTAGCCTTGATTTCGCGGTTAATTAAGCCGATGATTAATTGTAACAAAGTCGTAAATTTTTCTGGGTTACCAGATTATCGTCCGGAGGGTAAATAATGCGGTCGTCAAAAACAAGATTGAAACAACGAGATAATGAACCGTCGGCCCATTCCCGTCCTACGATAGGCTTGATTACCGATTGGATTGATGATCAATATCAATTGGACATATTGAATGGTATTAATGATCTAGCCAAGGAAAGGGATGTCAATTTACTGTGTTTTGAAGGCGGCGCTCTTCATGCCAAAAACACATTGGAAGCTCGGGGCAATATCGTGTACCAATTTGCCAGCAGTGAAAATGTTGATGGTCTGATTATTGGTTCTCTGGGTATTTTTGCCAATATCGATGAAATTATTCAATTTTCCAAGAAATACCAACCATTGCCTCTGGTATCCATTAATTTTGAAATACCCGGGATTCCGATATGTCTAATTGATGATTACGGAATTCGAGATCTGATTTTACACTTAATCAAGGTGCATGGCTATCGTACTTTTGCGTTTATCAAAAGTCCGGGAACCAAAAGGTATCATATTTTTTTAGAAACATTGGCTGAATATAAAATTCCCGTCGATGAAAACCTGATTGTTGAAGGCGATTATTCCGCGGCCTCGGGCGAGAAAGCTGTAAGGACTCTGCTCGATGAACGGCGGGTTCGGTTTGAAGCGATTATCGCCAGCAATGACGCAATGGCGGCCGGCGCGTTACGTGAACTAAAGGCGCGAGGTATTAATGTACCCGGAGAAATAGCCGTGGTTGGTTTTGATAATTTCGATCTCGGGATTTATTCACCGACCTTAACCACGGTGGGTGCATCCATTTACGAAATGGGGCGGCGGGCGGCAGAGATTTTGTTGGATATGATTGCCGGGAAAAAAAAGCCCATGATTGAGATGATTCCCTCGCAATTGATCATCCGTGAATCGTGCGGCTGCAGTTCCGGGATACCCAATAATACTGCTTTTAATTTTAAACCGGAACTTGAATTGTGCCCGGAGGCAGTCGTCTCTTCTTTGATGAACAATCGAGAAAATATTGTTACTGAAATAAACCAAAACATTCAGCCATTATTTTTCGATACCCGGCGTATTAATACCCGCAACATAATCACAAAACTGCTGGACACCTTTCTGGGCGACCTGGCCGAACCCCAAATCAGCACATTTTTTAACATGTGGGATGAAATACTGAATTGCGTATTAAACATGAAGGATGATCTGGATTCATGGCATAAGGTTTTAACTGTATTTCGAAACTTGGTATGGCCATACCTTCAAAACCGGCAAATATTACAAAAAGCCGGCGATTTGTTACAACAAGCCCAAATTATGCTGAATGAAAAAATTTTATCCATGGAAATTTCCTCGCACCGCGACGTAGTCCAAGTCAACCGGGAGTTGGGTTTCTTACGGGAAAAATTATTGGCCTCGGTGGATAAGGATCAGGCAATGGATCTGTTGGCATTCACTTTACCGCGATTGGGGATTAAAAGCTGTTATTTGGTAATGTTTGAAGGAAAAAAACAAGAGATGGCCAGACTTATTCTGGCGTATGACGAGCACGGGCGGAAAGAAACCCAAAGCAAGCGAGTATTTGCATCCCATACATTATTACCGGATAATTTATTCTCTTATGAACGGCGTTTCACCATGTTAACCGTGGCCATCAACCTAACCATACCCCAGTTGGGATTCATTTTATTTGAAATGGGTCTACCGGATGGGCGATTTTATAGCGAATTACGCCGGATAATCTGTAGTACCATCCAATCAGCCATTCTCTTCCAACAAATCTGGAAACAGGCCGGCCGGCTCCGGATTCAGAAAGAACAACTGAGTAATAATTTGGCCCAATCCAGAAGAGTTATCAACGGATTCATTCAAGCTATCGCGTTAACCGTTGAAATCAGAGATCCCTTTACCGCCGGGCATCAGCACCGCGTTGCCGATCTTGCCGCCGCGATTGCCGCACAAATGAAGCTGGCGCCGGATCGTATTGAAGGAATTCGAATGGCCGGAATTATTCATGATCTGGGCAAAATATCTGTGCCTTCGGAGATCCTGAATAAACCGGGCCAGTTAACTCCGTTGGAATTCAGCTTCATTAAAAGCCATCCCGAAATTGCGTATCAAATCTTGAAAAATATTGATTTTCCCTGGCCTATCGCTCAAATAATACTGCAACATCATGAAAAAATTAATGGTTCAGGGTATCCTTACGGTTTAAAAGGCCCGGATATATTATTGGAAGCCAAAATACTGGCGGTGTCCGATGCGGTGGAGGCAAAAATCTCCTATCGTACGTACCGGGTGGCGTTAAGCTTGGACCAAGCGCTCACGGAGATAGAGGAAAAGCAGGGTATATTTTATGAACCCGAGGTTGTGAAAGAATGTATAAAGCTTTTTCGGGTCAATGGATTCCATTTTAAATGAAGTTATCCGTGATACGCTCAATCTTTACGCTACATAATCAGCGTTGTTTCCTCCAAGGGCCGCCGGGGAATCTCCATCGGTTCATCCGCCGAATAACCAATGGGTAGAATAGCCACAGGTTTATACTTGGGCGCCAGACCCAGTATTTCTTTGACCTGGGTTTCATCGAAAGCGCCGACCCAACAGCTTCCCAAACCATAAGCGGTGGCGGTAAGCAGAATGTTTTGAACGGCGGCGGCGGAATCCTGCAGACAGTAAAGATTGGCTCCCCGTTCTCCGTACCGGGCGGCTGAACGTTCCGGTTCCGCACAGACCACAATACAAACCGGGGCAACTCCGATAAAATTCTGGCCGAATGCAGCGGATGCCAAAGCTTGTTTCAAGTCGTCCCGTTTAACAACCACAAATTTCCAAGGTTCCAAATTTCCAGCGCTCGGCGCCAGCCTGGCGGATTCAATCAGCCTCCCGATAGTGGCATCAGGTATGGGGGTTTCTTTAAACTCCCGTATACTCCGGCGTTCTTCAATTGCGGCAATGACATCTTTGGTCATGAATCCAATTCCTTTCGTTTCAAAAGTCTTATTGAAAACGGGTTACCGGAGCTTCCTTAATTTTTTACCATCCGGCCAATTAACCGTATATATTTTGAACCGTCGGCCATCAAGTTATACTATTGTTGCCGGATAAAAAAGGAGGAGTTCGATTTTAGATCCAAAGGAAAAACAAATAATAGAAGCCAAGATGAAAAAAGAATAGAACGCCGGTTTGGATGCAAAAAAGTTATCTGCCGCTGGCAGTGGAAAATATATCCTGGGTATTTCGGGTATTTTTTTTAGAGAATCATGAAAAATATATTTGGTATTTAAAACAAAAATAAAGATGGAAACCAATGCACTTAGCGTAGCCAAAGCCGGAGTTAACGCCATTAATTCGCCACTTTAGAAGCCACTACACCGGAAGTCCGCAGGCTTTTCGGGGAATATCTTACCCAATGTTTAATGGCCCATGAAACTCGGTTTAGCCCTAAAACAGGACTGGATTAAACCTTACGAATCCCCGGAAATTCAATTAAGTACTTCATACCGGGAATCTGAAAAAGCGTTAATCAGACAAACCCAACAATAAGAGATTAAAGCGAGCAAATATCCTGAACCAGGTTCGCCTGCGCTGAACAAAACGCGGTTCAGCAACCGGGACAATTGGATCAAATGATACTGGCTACAAAATCAATTACTATAAAAAAGAGAGGCCGGCCTCTCTTTTTTATATACGGGGATCATTGATATTCAACGGATTAAGGAAGCCGTAGAAAGCCGGGGAGTCGATGTATCTGATCAAGAAGATACTTATGATCTCCTGGCGAAAAGGAGGGTTTCGATGAGTAAAAGTGATGAAACATCCAATATTTTACAAACAATCTTTAAAAGTCTGTCCAAAATCAAATCCAACCTATTGATCATTATTATCACCGCATTACTTAGCGGTATTACAGTAGGTGGTTTGTTATCGCTGAACCATACGGCCGAATTCAAACGTCAACTTCGGGAACCGAGCAATTTGAATATTTTAAGGGCTGGTTTTCCCGGAAATTCAACCTCTATTTCCCAAATCGCGCAAAAAGCCGGCCCATCCATTGTGGGAATCCGAATGGTTGTTACGGCCCAATTAAACCAATTTTTTGATACGGGCGGGAAACAATTCGCCACCGAAGGTTCGGGAGTCATTATCAGCAAAAACGGCTACATCATGACCAATTATCATGTAGTCCAGTATGCTGATCCCCGCAATTCCAATCAGCAAAGGGTAACCCTGGAAGTATTTCTTCCTGATAAACGGCAAGCCCAGGCTAAATTTATTGGCGGTGATCCCCTCAATGATCTGTCCGTGATCCAGATCAACCTTAAAAATTTACCAGTAGCCGATTTGGGCGATTCTTCCCGTTTGAAAGTGGGGGAATTGGCGGTTGCCATTGGGAATCCCTTGGGCTTGGAATTTGCCGGTTCTGTTACCACAGGAGTGATTAGCGCCTTAAATCGTACGGTTTCCATTGAAGACCGGACCTTGAATTTAATCCAGACTGACGCCGCCATTAACCCCGGGAATAGTGGCGGAGCGTTGGTCAATTCCGAAGGGAAAGTCATCGGGATCAATACCATCAAGATATCCGTATCCGGCGTCGAAGGGTTGGGTTTCGCCATCCCGGTGAATGATGCCAAACCGATTGTCAGCCAATTAATTAAGTATGGTTATGTAAAAGGCAGGCCGTTAATCGGGATCAGCGGCCAGGAAATTACCGAAGCAATGGCCCGATATTATCACTTTCCAGTCGGCATCTATATTGTCTCGGTTTCACCGGGCAGCGGCGCCGCCAAAGCCGGTATTCGCAAAAAGGACATTATGATCAGTCTGGCGGGTAAAAAGGTAGAGACCATGCAAGAGGTCAACCAAATAAAACGGGCTTTCAAAGCCGGAGATACGGTGAACACCGTTATTGTTCGAAAAAAACAGAAAAAAAATTTACGGATTACTTTCTCCGAAGAACGTTAAAGAAATCCCTTACTCATCAAAAGAGTAGGGGATTTCTTTTGAATCCCGGATAAAACTTTATTTGACTAATTGGGTGAAATGGATAAAATATAAAGGAGATCATCAATGATCCGCTAAATTCGATCAAGAGGTTTATCCATGAGTGTGAAAGTAGCAACCTTTAAAAAACTATCGCCGAATACAACATATGCCTGTTCGGTCCTGGAGATCCAAGAATGGGCCAAAGGATTGGCTGATCTGCGAATTGAATTCGGAACCCAGAAAAGCTTCCGCTTTGATCCACGCTGTAGCTCCCGGCCGAAAATACAGGGAACCGTGGTAGTCAGCCTTTTTATCGACCGTCAGTTAAAACCGGCGTTGTACTTTTATCCGATTCCGGGTTCCTTATACCCTGAAACGGCGAAAAAAGAGTTTCTGGAGCGAGTACTAGGCGGTTTGAAACATTGGCTGGAAGACCGGCTATCCAAACACGAAACCGACATGATAGGACGGGAGATGATATTAGTCGAATTAAAAGATGCCCGCTTTGAGATGCACCGGCTGAGGTATTTGTAATTTTAAATTCGTTGATGGAGGGAGCAAACTGATGGAAACCATGAATTCACCGAAAAATATCGTAATTACCGGTGGAACTCGCGGTATCGGGTTTTGCATGGCCAAGGAGTTTTTAAAGCATGGCCATCATGTAATTATCTCCGGCACCAAACCGGAAACAATCGCTAGCGCCTTGGGTAAATTGGGGGAATATGCCCAAAACGTTCGGGGAACCCAATGTGATGTGACCCAATTTGAAGATATCGTCCACCTCTGGGATTTTGCCATGGACCAATGGAGGAGCGTCCATATCTGGATTAATAACGCCGGGATCAATCAACCGGAGGCCCCGGTCTGGGAAATATCCGAAAAGCGGGTGGCGGAAATCACAGCCACCAATATCACCGGTATGATTCACGGCTCCCAAATCGCCATGCGGGGAATGCTCAAGCAAGGCCATGGAGCAATTTACAATATGGAGGGCTGGGGAAGTGACGGTGCCCATATGAATAATCTAAACATCTACGGTACTTCCAAATGCGCCTTACGCTATTTCACCCAAGGAATGATCGAGGAAGCCAAATCCTATACGATCATTGTGGGAACCTTAAGCCCCGGGATGATGGTCACCGATTTTCTGGTCAAACCATTGCTGAACGATGAAGCGCGCCTGGCAAAAATGAAAAAGGTCATTAACCTGATCGCCGATAAACCGGAAAATGTGGCTGTATTTCTCGTCAAAAAGATGTTGGCCAATCAAAAACACGGCGCCCACTTTGCCTGGTTAACCCGGCCCAAGTTTATCGGCCGGATGATCAAGTCAATATTTATAAAACGGGATTTGTTCAAGGATTTGGACTTATAATAAATTAAAACGACTGTCGATAGACAGCCGTTATTCAGTTATTTTTTATATTTTTTCCCGAATTCTTGGACTGCTTTGATTAATTCCTCGTTTTTCCCACTACTGCGGAAACCAACAGCATCGATAACGGATAAAACTTTATTTGACTTATCCGATGAAATGGATAGAATATAATTATCGATTCGATGAGGGTGTTTTTTGATGGCCATGTTTAATAAAAATTCGCCGTCGGAATTATTTCTGGCGCTAAGTCAAGGTATTGCCGCTCAAAACCGTGATGTAATTGATTCATTATTAAAAAATGGCGCTTTAATCGCAAACGGCCCGATAATTACACCGGTGAAGGCGCCTAAGTTATTCACCAGGCACGCCAATGTAAAAAACCTGGAGATTATTTTTCGAAAGTTCTTGTCCAAATTGGATGGCAATCTAAAAAGTGGTCTTTTTCTTGAGATCGGCAGTGGTGATGGGTATTTAAAGTATTTATTATCCTTAAGCGATGATCCGGGCATGGAAAATCTCCGCAACCGGCTGGTTGAAACTGAAATTTCCCCGGAAATCGTCACCCGGAATTTACATCACGGCAAGTACGTTATCAACGCCGGAATCCATGATCTTGTATCCCTCTTTGGCCGGGAATGCTTTTCCGCTGTAATCAGCTTCAATGTACTGGATACATTTTCACCACCGGATTTGGTAAAAAATCTGGGGATAATTGCTGAAGTTTTAAAACCTGGCGGTATCATTATTCATATCATGTCCTCGGCTATCCATGAAAATGTGTTCGTCGAATTGCAAGAGCGGTTTCCAGACCGGATACTCTTGCCGTATTATGAGGAAGGTCATCTCGGTTTCCGGGTTATTTCCCAAGGCCATCCTTTAACCAGCCGACATCACAAATCATCCTTCCCGCCAGCCCGGTACTGGTGTGATTTTTTTGCACAAAACCCGGGAAATTTCATGGAAGTGGCCAATATTATTTCGAAAAGCTGCGCCGAATTTCAAAGTTTGGATCAGATTATTCTGCTCAAAAATTACTCCAGTGAAAAAATCAAGGCCGCTTTACAACCGGCGGGATTTGAACTACTGGGGAACGCTGAGACGGTTTCCGTTCTGACTGTCGTGAAAGATGAATATCATGGTAAATTCACGGATATTAATTATTTTCACAATGTACTCGGGACGTTAATTACAGAACTAAATCCGGCGAGAGATATAAAACCGGAGGAAATCATGGAAAAATCAACATACTTATGGGTTATGGGTAGAAAGAGTTTTGAATAATGAACGAAACTTATTACTCCGGTAATCCATCAATCCCCTTTTGTGTATTATATCCCTGAGAATCATTCCCCAAAATTGATACTGGATCTTTTTGATTTTTGTATTATAATCTATTAAGAATGTTTTTAAGCCAAAGATACTTGATTAAGTTCAATAAAGGAGAGGGTTACCGTGAATCACTTTGTGATGGATGCGTTTAAAGGATATCGGTCCAGATTGGACGACATCTTGTTAATTCATGAATTGTTAGAGGAAATTCCCGAAAAGATGGGCTTACAAACGGTGATGCCGCCGTTTGTGCTACCGTATTATAATGGGGTAATTCCCGAAGACTGCGGCATCAGCGCCTTTGTTTTTTTAGCGGGAGGGCATTTCACCATTCATACTTTTTCGTTCCGGGAGGCCTTTTTTGTTGATTTGGTCACTCCCAAACCATTGGATGCGAAGATGCTTGAAAGCCGGATCAAAAGCGCTTTTCCGGCGGAAATTGTAAATACCGATTGCACCGAAAGAGGCCATAGCCGGTCTTCATTCAAGAATATTGCCATCGATCCGGCGGTTGATTTCGGCCCCCATGTTATGCTTGATTTCGATCAATATACGAGTCCGGTCACCATGGATGATTTGTTTACGTTGTTTGACACTATGCCTTATAAGATCGGCATGACCCCGATTATGCGTCCTTATTCCGCCAAAGGCGTATATCAAGGCCAACAAGTCATCTCCATTTTGACCATGATTGCCGAAAGCCATATCAGCCTGCATTATTTTCCCGGTCAAGGCAAGGCGTACTTTGATATATTCTCATGCCGGTTCTTTGATTATAACGACGTTATCGGGAAGTTGAAACGGGAATTTACGGGAGAAGTGAGCAATGAAGTTTATATTGCCAGAGGCAGCAAATATCATGACCTGCGCAGTACTTCCGACGAGCTGACCTTGAAATCCAAATCCTGGTTGGAGCATGTTTGAGCCGGAAAACCGGGCGGATAACTTGATGAAGGTTTTACGGTGAATGTCCTAGGAGTCTGTGCAGCTAATTGGTTCTCGAAGCATATTTAGTATCAAGTGACATATTCTAATACAACATATAGCGGTTTATCGGTATTCGAAAGTGTTACACGCACAGACTCCCGGAGAATAATATCGTTACACCTTAAAAAATAAAGATGGATTGGGTGTCAATTTTTTTGACGGAACAATCCATCTTTTTTAATATTTAATTATAACTTAAAAAATTATATTAATTGATTATGATATTAATAAAAACTTACCAATTCGATATTTCTTAATGATGCGCGTAAGGTGTGAAATCTTATCATATCCAACAAAAGCTTACGATAAAACAAGAAATTCCATGTATTATTATTTAATCAAGATTGACAGATTGATTGTGGAAGAGTAAAATTGGACTTAAAAGTTAGTAATTAATTACTAAATTTTTAAGGAAGTGACTCCGTGGGGAAAAAACAAGAATTGACCAAACAAAAAATTATCGATACCGCCATAAAACTCATCTCGTTATACGGATTTAATGCGACTACAACGGCCTTAATTTCCAAAGAGATCGGTTTATCGGAGACAATTATCTTTAAATATTTTGGTGATAAGGAAAACCTGTTGCGACAAATCGGCAATCTGGCCATTGAGCAGATCTTTGAGAATATTTCGTTGATTCCCCTGGTTAAAAATATCGAAGCGGCTAAGAATTACCCACTCAAGGAATTTCTAAAATCGATCATAATGGAACGATTTCATTTTCTTGATCAAAATTTCGAATTGGTCAAAATTTTGGTGATTGAAATGCAATACAATAATGAGTTGCTTTTATCAACCCAAAAAACAATTTACCCGAAGGTTTACGAAGTTACGGAAAATATCCGGCTGATTATATGTGCCAAAATGCAGATCTCCGATGCTCAAGCGCAAGTTATTCTTAGAATTATGATCGGCACTTTAATCTCTTTTGCCCTGCAGAAGTATTTTTTAGGAGTTGAATTTAAGTCCGGACAGATGGAGGAAGAAATCGATAATGTTCTTGCGGTTATTGATTTTAAATAAATGACTTATCCTTCTTTTTCAATTATACGTCGATACGTCGAAAAAGTTTACTTGCATAGAGACTCTTAAAATGCGGTGTTTGTTTTTTTAATGTAAGACAAACTGTCTAAAGAAAGGATAATGATAATTGACTACAACAATTGGTTTACCTACGGCTTTAATGGATCCATATTATCGAAGTTTTTGGAAACCTTTTTTTGAAGAATTGGGTTTGTCCGTCATTGAGACCGGAGCGACCACCAAAGCAATCTTAAATAAAGGAATTCGTTTTTCGGTTCCTGAAATTTGCGCTCCGATGAAAATTTATACCGGACATGTAGCGGACTTATTGGATCGAGGAGTCGATTTGATATATATTCCGCGATTTATTTCCATCAAAAAAGGAGATACATTCTGTCCAAAATTTTTAGGGCTCCCCGATATGTTAAAATATACTATCCCGAATTTGAGCCCAAAAATGTTGACTCATTATATAAATGCCAAACAGGATAATATTGCCAGTTTCAAGAATTATGCAGCGATCGGTCGGCGGTTTACCAATAGTTATCGTAAAATAAATAATGCAATCAAAGCCGGATGTGAAAAGTGGCTGGAATTTCAAAAGTATTGCATTTTGAATAAATATAACTGTCAAATGGCGAATGAGAAAGTATTCAACGGGAAAACGGTTTTAATAAAAGACCTTCCGATAAAAATTGGGGTAATTGGCTATGTTTATAATGTTTATGACGATATACTCAGTATGAACATTTTAAACCGTTTGTATCAACTCGGCGTCAATGCCGTGACCTTTGAAATGCTCGGAAATGAAGTAATCAACCATCATCTTTATGATTTTAAAAAGACTTTATTCTGGACTTTTTCGAATAATTTATACGCCACCGCTTATCGATTTTTTAACGACCCTACCATCGACGGAGTCATCCATGTAACCGCCTTTGGCTGCGGCCCCGATTCTTTCCTTGGAAAATTGTTGGAATTAGATTCCAATCAATATCAAAAACCATTTATGACCATCCGAGTCGATGAACACACCGGTGAAAACCATCTTCAAACCAGAGTGGAGGCTTTTATCGATATGATCACCAAAAACAAACCACTAAAAACGGCTTAAGGGGAGTGAGCATCCATGAAAATAACCTTTCCATATATGGGTTCAACAGTTATTTATCAAAAAGTGTTGGAACTGTTGGATCATGAAGTTATTATGCCACCCCGCCCAACTCAACATACAATTAATCTGGGAGTGAAATATAGCCCGGAATTCGCATGTTTTCCCTATAAAGTATTGCTCGGTTCGTATATTGAATCGCTTCAGTTAGGCGCGGATACAATTCTTACTTCGGGTGGAAACGGGCCTTGCCGGGCGGGATTTTATAACGAAGTTCACCGTAAAACACTTCTAAATCTGGGTTACGATGTAGAAATGATCGTATTTGACGATATATACCGTAATCCGAAATTATTCATGGAAAGGCTATGGAAGATTAAGAATCGTAAATCCTGGATACGGGTTATTAAAGCAATTTATACGGCTTATGAATTGGCGCACGCCATCGATTCTCTTCAGAAAGTGATGGAGCTTAAACGGCCTTATGAATTGGAACCGGGTTCTTTTTCAGCGGTTTTTGAGATGATGAGTCAAAAATTCGCGAATGAAGCCAACACGATTAAGGATATCCGCCGTTTGAAACAAGAAGGGATGACGCTGTTTCATTCGATTCCCGTTCATGAGCCGCCAGATAACCGGAAAGTCCGTATTGGGATTGTCGGAGAGATTTATGTAGTCATCGAATCCTCGATTAATATGGGGATTGCGGAGTTGCTTAACAAACTGGGCTGCGAAGTAACCCGGTCATTATATGTCTCAGAATGGGTTGATCATAGTTTACCGAAATTTTTGGGAAAATCAGATGCAACCATATTGAAAAGCGGCAAACAATATATGGAAATTGGTATTGGCGGGCATGAAATTCATAACATCGGACACATGGTTTTCTATAAAAATAAAGGATTTGACGGTGTCGTTCATTTAATGCCCTTTGCATGTCTACCGGAATTAGTCACGCAAAGTTTGATTCCGAAAATATCCGCGGATTTAGCGATGCCAATATTAACTTTAGCCATTGATGAACAGTCCGGAGCGGCCAATACCTTGACCCGTTTGGAAGCGTTCGTCGAGTTGGTAAAAAATCATAAGCAGCTTAAAGCCGGATAAGGAGAGTATCATGATGAACAAAGTATATTTAGGAATCGATGTTGGTTCGGTGAGCACGAATATTGTTGCTATCAATGATAACGATGAAGTCTTATCGAGTCAGTATATCCGAACCAACGGACAGCCTTTGGAATGTGTCAAAAATGGTTTAAAGCAAGTGGCGAAAGAATTTAACAATCAGGAGATTATCGGAGTGGGCGCCACGGGCAGCGGCCGGCAACTCGCCGGAATCATCGTAGGGGCTGATATTATTAAAAATGAAATCACCGCTCATGCTACTGCTGCCATTCATTTTCATCAGGATGTAAGGACCGTTTTTGAAATCGGTGGACAGGATTCAAAAATAATACTCATCAAGAACCGGATGATTGTCGATTTTGCCATGAATACGGTCTGTGCCGCTGGAACCGGTTCCTTTTTGGATCATCAAGCCGAACGGTTGAAAGTACCGATTGAACAATTCGGGGAACTGGCGCTCAATTCGACACGAGAAACCCGTATTGCGGGGCGATGTACCGTTTTTGCCGAATCGGACATGATTGCCAAACAACAATTCGGTTTTTCCAAGGGTGATATTATTAAAGGGCTTTGCGAAGCGCTGGTGAGGAACTATATTAATAACTTGGGCCGTGGTAAAACCTTGAAACCTCCTTTTGTTTTTCAGGGCGGAGTAGCGGCCAACATCGGTATCATTGCCGCTTTTCAAAAAGAGTTGCAGCATGAAATCATTATTCCCAAATACTTCAATGTAATGGGAGCGGTTGGAGCCGCGCTACTGGCCAAGGATTATCTTGAAAAGACCGGTTTACCTACCCGGTTTATCGGGTTTGAGACGACGGATATCAGTTTTAACCCGAGTACCTTTAACTGTAATGGTTGTCCTAACGCCTGCGAAGTGATTGAAGTATCCGCGGAAGACCGGGTTATTGCCCGCTGGGGTGACAAATGCGGTAAATGGACCAACGAGATAGTCAATCATCGGCCCATCGCGATACCCGTATCATCATAAAAAAGATCCGCATCAATAAAAAACGGGGGAGTCATTTCTATTAGCGGATGACTCCATTTTTTTGTTAATATATTTTCAATCGTCAAATAATGATTTTGTGCGACTTTGTATGTAAACGTTTACTGTATTTTATTGCATTGCAAAGTAATAATAGAATTGTTAAAATTAGATTAAAAATTACCGGTATCTTTACCGGTGTTGGATTTAATATATGAAGCGTGTGTAAACACGGGGCTGATTTTGCTAGGAGTCTGTGCGCGTAACACGTTTCAATAACTTAAAACCACTATATGTTGTATTAGAGTATGTCACTTGATTCGAAATATGATTCGAAAATCGATTAGCCGCACAGACTCCTAGAACAAGTACCCGTAAAAAAGCACTCGCTGTAAAAGGGGGTGATCCGTGGCGAACATTGATTTTTCTCCGTTACAAGGGGATTAAAAAAGTTGATTTTGGTATCATTGCGGCAAAACCACATTGACACTATCCATAATGGATGTTCCAGGACATCCGTGGACAACAATCGAGAGTCAAGATAAGGAGAAAAGGAAATGAAAAAAATGAAACAATTGAACACAAAAGTAGCGCGAATAATCGCGACGGTGGTTCTGGTTCTTTTGTTGGCTGTTGCGTTCATTGGTGTTCCGAATCTGCGGGCCGCCACTTCACCTCGCGCCGGTGGCGCTTACTACAACTATGGGGAAGCGCTGCAAAAATCGCTCCTCTTTTACAAGGCCAATCGCCTGGGGAATTTACCCGATAATTATCTGTTGCCTTATCGGACAGATGCGGCCATGACCGACGGCGCGGATGTCGGACTGGATCTCACCGGCGGCTGGGCGGACGCCGGGGACGGAGTCAAGTTCGGCCATCCCATGGCTTATGCCGCGGCTCAACTGGGCTGGGCGGTCTATGAATACCGTAGCGCTTTCCAGAACTCCGGTCAATTGAATGTAATCCTCGATGAGATCAAGTGGGCCACCGACTACTTTATCAAAGCCCACCCCAGCGCCAACGTATTTTACTATGACTGTGGCTATGGGGAGTCCGACCATTCCGTCTGGGCTCCACATGAACTGCTTGAACACCTGACCGACCGGAAATCATTTAAGGTTGACGAAAATACCCCTGGTTCGGATGTGGCCGGTATGACCGCTGCGGCTCTGGCTATTGCTTCAATCATCTTCGAACCCACCGATCCGGCTTACGCTGCCACTTGCCTGACTCACGCCAAACAACTCTTTAACTTCGCCGACACTTACCGGGGCAAGAACCCTTTGGATAACTTTTACCAATCCGGCGGTTATCTGGACGACCTGACCTGGGGGGCTGTCTGGCTCTACCTGAAGACCAACGACACTACTTACCTGAACAAGGCCAAGTCTTACATACCCACCACCTCACTGGGTGGCCATCACACCCACTGCTGGGACGATGTAAGTTACGGGGCGGCCATCAAGCTGGGGCAGATTACCAAGGACGCGGGATATGCCCAAGCGGTGGAGTCAAACTTGGATTGGTGGATGCCAAACGGCGGCCTCACTTATACACCGGGCGGTTTGGCCTGGCTGTCTCAATGGGGATCGTTGCGCTATGCTTCCACGGCGGCCTTTTTGGCCTTTGTATGGGCGGATGACGCCACTGTGGGAACTGCCTCCAAGAAGCAAGCCTACCGTGAGTTCGCTGAACGCCAGATTAATTATGCCCTAGGCGATAACCCACGTGGCGGCAGTTACGAAGTGGGCTTCGGAGCCAATGCACCTCAGCATCCGCATCACCGGACTGCCCATGGTTCCTGGCTGAGCATGCCATCGGTACCGTCATTCCACCGTCATATTCTCTATGGCGCGCTGGTCGGTGGACCGGGTTCCAACGACGCTTGGGCAGACGATGTCACCGATTACACATTAAACGAAGTAGCCACGGATTATAACGCCGGTTTTGTCGGCTCCCTGGCCAGAATGTACGGATTATACGGCGGAACCCCGTTGGTCAACTGGCCTCAACCGTCAGACTTCCGCCCCGCGGAAGACACCCTGAACGAGTATTTTGTACGCGGCTGGATTGTTTATGAAGGCTATGGCACCCTAAACTTGCTTTTCCAAGTCAACAACCGTTCAGCCTGGCCGCCGGCGATGAAGGATAAACTCTCCGCCCGTTACTTTATGGATCTGACCGAAGTATTCGAAAGTGGTTATACCGTAAACGACGTTATCATCACCTTGGGAACCAACGAGGGCGCCACCGTTTCAGCCCTGAAACAATGGTCCGGCAATATTTATTATTTTGTGCTTGATTTCACCGGAACCAAGCTTATGCCTGCCGAATGGCAGTTGTGCGAGAAAGAAGCCAATGTCAGTATCAAATTTCCCAACGGCGCCGGTGGAACCTCCAACGACTGGTCCTACCAAGGTTTAACCGGACCGCCGGATTACGACGCCAAGTCCTTTGCCGGTATGACACCTTATATTCCAATCTATGACAATGGTGTGTTACTTTGGGGAGAGGAGCCTCCGGGGGGTAATACGACACCGCGGCCTACCGCGACAGTAACCGGAACCCCGACGGCTACCCCGGTTCCTACCGCAACCCCGGTAGCAACCGCAACTCCTGTTGTAACCGCAACTCCGGTTAAAACGGCGACACCACCTCCGGCCACTCCAACTCCGGTTCCGACTACCGGGAATATTACGGTGCAATTCTATAATCAAAGCACTGCCGCCACCATCAATCAGATTTATTTGAATATCCGGTTGATGAATACCGGAACCAGCGCCATTGCCTTATCCAATGTAAAAATTCGTTATTATTATACGATTGACGGCGCTAAATCACAGAACTTCTATTGCGATTATACACCTATCGGCTCCGGGAACATAACCGGCGCCTTCTTCACCATGAATACCACTAAAACCGGCGCTGATACTTATGTGGAAATCGGCTTCACCAGCGGAGCCGGAAATCTGGCGGCTGGTGGGAGCACCACAATTCAAGCGAGACTTGCCAAGAGCGATTGGTCGAATTACACCCAAACCAATGATTATAGCTTTAACTCTTCGGCTACCAATTACGTTGACTGGACCAAAGTGACCGGATATGTCTCCGGAGCGCTTAACTGGGGGATAGAGCCCTAATCACAATTAATCCATCGCCATCATTGAATGAAAACGGTGCTGCATTGATTTGCGGCGCCGTTTCTTTTTAGGAACGGGTAACAACGGTTACGATAAAAACTCAGCATTTTTAATGATTAAGAAATCAGCCTTTCGGCGGATGCCCGATCCTTACTCCAATGATATGATAAAGATAAACAGTACATGGTGATTATATAAAACAAAAGGGGGATTCCAATGCAAGAAAATCAAAAAACATCATGGGTTCAATTCTGGTGGCGGGTATCCGCATGCCATATCATTACGTATTTTATCGCCGGTATACTTGCTTTAAATCTGTTGGATTACCGGGAGGCTTTTGTAAAAACAATGCTTTCCGCATTCATGCGCCCGACGGATTCACCCTGGGTGGCAGCCGGGCCGTCACTTCAGATCATTCGGGGGATTGTGTTTGCGTTGGCATTGTGGCCGGTGAAAGATTTCTTTTTGAAAACCAACCGGGGCTGGTTTAAATTATGGCTGATCTTTCTGGGATTCGCCGTTTTCGGGACGGCAGGTCCTACGCCCGGTTCCATTGAGGGTTTGATTTATACCAAACTGCCGCTAAGCTATCATTTACTGGGTTTACCCGAGGTGATTTTCCAAACGCTGTTGTTTTCGTTAGCGTTTTTTTACTGGTATCAAAAACCGGCTAAAAAATGGAATGTGTTGATGGGGATTGGAGTGGGTTTCATCATATTAATGAGTATAGCGGGAGTTTTTTTAGGAAAATGATTTATATGATTATATTGGAACCAACCCGCATTATTTCCGTTTGTTAAATTAGAAATCCAGTAGGGTGTGAGGTTATTTTCATGAAGATATTCATCTTCGTAATCGTGGCAATATTCGGAGCCGGTTTCAATTATTTATTGGCTCAAAATAATTCCAGTCCGGCGCCACCTGTCGAATACCGGACCATCAGCCCGGCGGAAGCAAAAAAACGCCTGGAAGCGGAGGCAAGGATTATCTTACTGGATGTCCGGACTCCGGAAGAATATGCCGAACAGCACATTCCCGGGAGTATTTTAATTCCGGTTGACCAACTGGAACAAGCAGTGGAGGCTAAGATCCCCGCGAAACACGAAACGATTTTTATTTATTGCCGGAGTGGGCGGCGAAGCAAAATAGCGGCAGATAAACTTATTGGCCTTGGATATACCCATGTTTACGATTTGGGCGGCATCTTTAATTGGCCATATGAGGTAGAAACCGGCCAATGACTTGGTATTGATTTTATGATGAATTAAAATAAATCCACCTTGCCTTCCAATGTATGTACTTTAACCTTCCCTCCTTTGTATTGGAAGGTTTTTCTTTTTAAGTAAGGAATTAAATCTGGATCATCAGTTATTGATTGGTGTAAATCCGGACCCGGCCCACTGGGATGAAGTTCTTTGAATGATTTGTTTATCGGCCATCGGGCACATGTTTCCGCCCGGTACCAGATCGCTCTGGGATCAAAAAAGGATAATTTTATAATTCCTTTTTACGAAAAACACACTAAAAAAATTTTATAAAAAGAAGGATTTTTACAAGTGTACGTCTAATTGATCATCACAATACAATTTACAGGAAACTGAAAATTGAACAATAGGTATTTTAAAAAAATACATAGACGAGGTTATCAAAATGAGTCATCCCAAAACACCGATTGAAGAAATTGAACAGTTTAAACAATTGTCCGTCCGTAATCTTGCCGTAGCTCGGGAAATCGCTTCGGCCATGATTTCCTGGCCGGTTCAGGAACGGATTCCGACCACCCAACAATTGGCCGCCCAACATGATATCGGATTCGGGACAGTCCAGAAAATACTTGCCGTTTTCGAGGAAACGGGTGCCATTTGTTTGGAAGCCAGGGGTCATCAGGGAACCTTTCTGATTGCCAAAAATCTTCCACTGCTTTGCCGGTTCATTGGTAATAAAACCATCATCGGGGCCATGCCCCTCCCCTCGAATAAAGAGTTCCGCCTGATTGCCGCGGCAATCAGGGCGAGGTTTGATCAATCCGGACTCCCGTTTAATTTCATTTTTCTTGATGGCGCCAAAAACCGGCTGGATTTATTAAAAAGCAATCGCTGTGATTTTACGTTAATGTCCGAATACGCCGTAGATATTGCCACCCAAAAAGATCAGATTTTTTCAAAAAGTATTCTATTTGAAAAGAATTCATATCATAAATTCGACTCCGTAGTTGTATTAACCCGAAATGATATTGACAACCTTTCGGATATTAAACGGCTGGGAATTGACCGTTCCTCCCCCGACCATGAGTATTTAACATCCATTGAGTTTGGCAAGGAAAACATTACGTTGATTGAAGGTAGCTATTTATCCTTTCCGGATATGATCGTTGATGAAGTGATTGATGGAACCATTTGGCACAGTTCGACGCTAAATTTTCCGATTGGGTATAACAAGCTAAAAACATTATCGCTGACTCATAACATCAATATGGATATCACGGAAGAGTTAAGCCGGACTGCAATTGTAAGACTGACAGCCGATCGGGCCATCGATAATATTCTTCACGAAATCCTGGACAATCTCCATTTGGAACAAATTGAGCATGATTTGCTGAAAAGCAAGATGAAATTGGTGTTTTAACTCTTTGACTTTGTAAGGAGGATTCCGATGGGCATTCAAGCTTCGATAAATCAAAACAAACATTTCATCCTGACTAACCTTGGCAACGCGTTTCGCAATTATAGCGTATACTTTTTACTGGGCTTGATCTTGGTAATTTGCGCCGTTTTTCTGCCTGGATTTATCACCGGTAATCATTTGTTGAATTTGTTACGCCAGACCGCTCCTTTGGGGGTGGCGGCCGCCGGACAGACTGCGACAATTATTGCGGGGAGTTTTGATTTATCGGTGGGCGCCACAATGGGGTTGGTAAATGTAATTTTAGCAAAACCGCTTTTTACGAACGGCGCAATGGCTGTCGTTGGAATTCTTCTCTGCCTTATGGTGGGAGCATTGATCGGATGGATTAACGGTATAGGGATTGCCAAGTTTCGAATTTCACCGCTCATTATGACGATGGGAACAATGTTGTCGGTTCAAGGAATTACATTAATGTTGAGCAAAGGGGCCCCGGGAGGATCGGTATCCGGTATGGTGAGGTTTTTGGGGGCGGGAAAACTTTTCATGATACCGGTGGCTTTTATCGTCTGGATGGGGGTGACTCTTCTGGTTCATTTCATTTTGACTAAAACGAATTTGGGGAGAATGCTCTTCGCTACCGGAGGAAATCCTCGGGCAGCTTTCATGTCCGCGGTCCGCACCAGTGATGTGACTGTTATTTCTCATATATGCTGCGGAATTACGGCTTCCTTGGCTGGCGTTATGTTATCGGGATATATCGGAACGGGTGCTTTGGGGTTGGGGGACGACTATATGATGAATTCTATAGCCGCCGTAGTCATTGGAGGCACTCGCCTTGAAGGCGGGGCGGGAAACGTTACCGGCAGTGCCGCCGGCGCGTATTTCTTGCTGTTATTGTTAAGTCTTTTTACCATGTTCAACCTCGGATATCCCGTAAAACTAATCTTACAAGGGGGGATTATCATAGCGGCGATGACAATGTACAGGCGTCGCAGCGCAGCCAATTAAAAAGAGTCTAGGAACCTTGGATCTTATAATACTGAAAAGAGGGGATTAGTGTGAAAGTAAAATCAATATTGAAAGTCTTACTGTTCGTAATACTTATCATGAGTACCCAATATACATTTGCAGAAAAGGCCCAATTTTCCGGCGGGGTAGAAGTTGTCAAAGGCTCAAAATCCGTTAACACCGCGAAATGGGTTAAGAAGCCAGGATGGACCATTGGTTTTAGCAACATTTCGGTGGTAAATACCTGGCGGGTTCAAATGGTTAAAGAAGCGGAGTATGAAGCGTCAAAGAATCCCGAGATTTCCAAGTTTATTGTAACGAACGCCGAAGGCAATATCGCCAAACAAATCTCCGACGTCGAAGATATGTTGGCCAAAGGTATTGATGCGCTAATCATCACCCCGGCTTCGCCGACGGCGCTGGTTCCGGTCATCGAAAAAGCTTATAAGATGGGGATTCCGGTTATTTTATTCAGCACTTTCGCCAAAACCGATAAATATGTGGTTTCCATTCAAGGCGACGAAGTATATTTCGGGGAAGCCAGTATGGGATGGCTGGCCAAAGAACTTGGCGGCAAAGGAAATATCATCGCCCTCCGGGGGATTGCCGGAAATAGCGCGGAACAAGAAAGATGGCAAGGAGTTCAAAATGTTTTGAAAAAGTACCCCAAAATTAAGGTCATTGGGCAGGAATTCGCCGACTGGGCCTTCGATAAAGGTAAAATGGCCACAGAGAATCTATTGGCGGCTCATCCGGTAATCAATGGAGTATGGTCGAGTGGTGGCGCCATGACTCAAGGTGCGGTAGAAGCTTTTGTCAATGCGAACCGGAAACTGGTTCCAATGACCGGTGAAGCCAATAACGGTTTTGTTAAAACCTGGTTAAAGTATGATTTTCCTAGCGTCGCTCCGGTATATCCGACCTGGATTAGCGCCGAAGCCGTAAAAGCTGCTGTTAAAGTTTTAAAAGGAGAAAAAGTCTACCGGGATTATGTATTACGGCCTGCGCCCATTGATCAGACACAAGCCAAGCAAGTGGTAGCGTCTGACCTTTCAGATAGTTATTGGTTGGATTCCCATCTTCCCATCGCCACAATTAAAGAGATTTATAAATAATGCATCATGCCGAGGCGGGCTCCGGAAAGCGGCCCGCCTCTTCAAAAGAGGTGAGGTTGAAAAATGAACTCCCCGGTTACGATGGAGAATATTTTTAAGACCTTCGGTGGAGTAAACGCGCTTGATGATGTTGGATTTGAAATCCGCCAAGCGGAGGTCCACGCGCTGGTTGGGGAAAATGGCGCCGGAAAATCAACGTTGATGAAAATCTTGGCCGGTGTGCTTCAACCCGATTCCGGCCGGATATTCATTCAAGATAGCCCGGTTAATTTTTCCGGGCCAAGGGACGCCCGGAAAAAAGGTGTAAGCTGTATCTTTCAAGAGTTATCCCTCTATAGCAATTTGAGTGTGATGGAGAATTTGATGTTTTCGGCCGATTGGGGGCAATTTTTCCAGATTGGCTGGCAATCCGATTGGCAACAATCTCGAAATGTTTTGACAAGGTTGGGTGTTCATTGCGACCCCAGGGTGCCAACGGGAGAGTTAAGTATCGCCGATCAGCAAATGGTGGAAATTGCAAAGGCTTTAGTATCCGGGGCGCAAATCATTATTATGGACGAGCCGACCTCGAGTCTGGCGCCAAAAGAAGTCGCTAAACTTTTTGAAGTCATTCATGAACTGGTGAATCAAGGGAAAAGCATCGTCTATATCTCTCACAAGATGGATGAGATCTTTGAAATTGCGGATCGGATAACGGTGATGAAAGATGGGAAAAGAGTCGGCACCGTAGCCAAAGATCATGTATCCCGGGGCGAAGTGGTGAAACTAATGATCGGACGGGAGTTGCGACAGATTTTTCCCGCACCGCCAAACATTCGCCACAGTGGTGCCGCCTTGGCCATCCAAAACCTGAATACCGAGAAAATTCATAACTTGTGTCTCGAAGTGCGTAAAGGAGAAATACTTGGGCTGGCCGGTTTGGAAGGTCAGGGGCAACGGGAATTGCTCCAGTCAATCTTTACGGGTTCTTATCGAAGTGGCGGCATCAAAATTGATCAACAAGAATATGTCGTAAATCATCCGGCCGGGAGTCTGCGAATGGGTTTGGGAATGGTACCCGGTGACCGCAAGATTGAGGGTTTGATATTGGATTTATCGATTCGGGAAAACATTATTCTTTCAAGGGTAAGTTTAGCCAAAAGGTTGGGCTTCATACGAAAAAAAGATGAACGGAAAACCGCGTTGGACTTTATGGAGAAGTTACGAGTCAAGGCTGCTTCACTCGAAAACCCGGTCTCCAGTTTAAGTGGAGGTAATCAACAGAAGGTGGTTTTGGCAAAAATTTTGGCTACCGGGGCAAAGGTTTTATTGCTGGAGGAACCTACCCGGGGAGTCGATATCGGAGCCAAATGTGAGATATATGAAATCATTGATGAGTTGGCTAAAAACGGCATTGCGGTAATTTTATATTCCACTGAAATGATCGAATTAATCGGATTGTGCCATCGCATCGCCGTAATGTATCAGGGAGCCGTTACCAAACTTATCGATCGCGACCAAGCTACGGAAGAATCAATTATGAGAGCAGCCCTGGGGATAGAGCCCGAAGAGGTGACAATAAAAACATGACTTCGAAAAAAAACTTAGCGGGTTTTGGTTTTAAAACGTACCGGCCTGGAACCGCCTTGGGAATGTTTTGGCCCGCTTATGCCATATGCCTGGTGATATCGATTATCGGAGTATTGATTAATCCCCGCTTCATCAGTGGATTTAATCTCGCAAACCTGATCCAGCAGGCTACCGCTTTATTGATAGTCGCTTTAGGACAAACAGCCGTGGTGGTTTACGGTGGGTTGGATTTATCAGTAGGTTCCACAATCAGCATGACTACCGCCATCGCCACTTTGATTATGACTGCCACCGGCTCAATCTTTTTGGGCGTGGCCGGCGCATTGGCTGCAGGTATACTTGTGGGGGTTTTAAATGGTTACGGGGTTGCCAAACTTTCCATTAATCCTTTCATGATGACCTTGGCCACCATGACCGTTGTAAAAGGAGTTACGCTCGCTATTCTACCAACCCCCGACGGACTGGCTCCCGAGAGTTTTGCCTCGTTTTTTACCGGAACCACTGCCGTTTTTCCAAATGCCCTTTTGATTTGCATAGCGATTACCGGTTTATGTTGGTGGTTGATGAACTATACCCGCCCGGGCAGGGAACTGTACGCCGTGGGCTATAGTAAGGATAATGCCCATTTTTGCGGGATCAGCGTATCGAAAACTACTTTTACGACATTCATCGCTTCCAGTATTATGGCGGTTATAGCCGGTCTTTTCATAACCGCCCGGATTAGGTCCGGAGATCCCCTGGTCGGCCAAAATTTCAGTCTTGACTCGGTTACGGCCGTGGTCTTGGGCGGCAGCGTTATTGGTGGTGGAATCGGCAGTGTTTTAGGTACTGTACCGGGAGTTATGATCATTGTATTCATCGGAAACATTCTCAATTTTGCCGGGGTACCGGCATTTATCCAGTATATCATTCGGGGGTTATTGCTCATTGTAACCGTGGGAGTCTTTAATTCAATCAGCCGCCGGAAGGAGTGACTTTTACGATGGATGGAAGGTTGTTAATGGGAATCGATATCGGCACCAGCGTCGTAAAATGTGTTATTTTTGACCCCGAAGGCAGGGAACTGGCTTGTGCCCGCGCGAAGACCAATGTCATCAGAGAGGAAGCCGCGTATTCGGAGATCGATATGGAATCGCTTTGGGAGCTCACCAAAGATTGTATACGGGAAGCCATAACCGGGCTGACACGCCGTGGTGAGATGATAAGCGCCATCGGAATTTCCGGTACCGCCTCCGGATTATGGGCGTTGGATGAAAAATACCGGCCGGTTTCACGGGCTATTTTATGGAATGACGGGCGGGCCGCGGCGATCATTGCCTCCTGGGAAAAAGCCGGTACCCTACGGCAAATCTTTGAAATCGGCGGAAATACCGTTTTTCCAGGCTATCCGGTTGCCTTGGCGCGATGGTCGAAAGAAAACTCACCCGAAAATTGGAACAGGGTTCGTCATGTAATCTTTAATAAGGATTGGATTCGCTGGAAACTGACCGGTGAATTGGCTACCGACCCTTCCGATGTGGGTTATTTGCCTGGTAATATCCGTGAGAGGAGCTATTCCAATGAACTTTTTAACCTTTGCGGAGTACCGGAGTTACGCGACAAGCTGCCCGAAATACGGGATTCCGGAAGTGTGGCCGGATTTGTTACATCAGAGATCGCTCGTGAACTGGGCTTGGGTAAAAATGTGCCGGTGGTGGCCGGACTGGTGGACGTTGCCGCTTCAACCCTCGGGGCCGGGGCTTATTTCCCGGGTACTGCCTGTTCAGTGATTGGAACCAGTTGTATAAACAGCGTGATTAGCTCCGAACCAATATTCGAACCGCAAGGAGTCGGTATCAGTTGCGCGACAGTCGGGAATACCTGGATTCGATCGTTGGTGAATACTGCCGGAACTGTTAATCTGGACTGGATTTTAAATACTTTAAACCTGGCCGAAAACGATTTCGCCACGCTAGAGGCAATGGCCCAAAGCATTCCGCTTGGGTCGGGAGGGATACTTTATCTTCCCTATTTAAATACCACGGGGGTTGTTTCTCCTGTTGTCAACCCTTATGCCAGAGGGATTTTCTCGGGATTAAGTGTCAATCACGGACGCCGGGAAATGGCCAGAGCTGTATATGAGGGTTTAGCGTTATCGATTCATGATTGTTACCAAAACATGTCCGGGAAATGTGACAGTTTGACAATTTGTGGCGGGGGAGCCCGCAGCCGCTTTTTATTACAAATGATTGCCGATTGTACCGGTAAAACGATTTTCGTTCCTGAATGGGCCGAATTCGGTGCCCGGGGAGTTGCCATTTTAGCGGGTGTCGCCGCTGGAATTTATCCAAATATTGAAGCGGCCGTTACCAAAGTAGTCCGGATTGAAGGGTCTATCGATCCAAATTTCGATAATTACTTGAAATATCAGACGGTTTATCAACGATACCGACAATTGCGAACCGTGATGCAAGATCATTGGAATTTTATGCAATAATTGAAAATCGGGGAGGTCAAAACAATGAGCTCAAAAGCTGGTTTGAATTCTTTTGAGTCGATTGATGTACTGGTAGCCGGCGGAGGAGCGGCGGGAATCAATGCGGCAATTGCATCCGCCAGATCCGGCGCCAAAACATTACTCGTGGAGCAGGAGGGATTTCTGGGGGGAATTAGCACTGGAGTTATCGATACCATGTATGGCTTTTTTACCCCCGGAAAGAAACCCCGCCGGATCATCGGCGGTTTACCCTACGAATTTGTTCGCGAACTTGAACGCCAAAACGCTTGTTTAGTCCGGCCCAATACTTACGGAGCCGGTGATGGCATCACTTATAATCAGGAGATACTAAAATGTATTTATGATCAGATGATCAGAAAAGCTGGAGTAATGGTGTTGCTCCATTCTGAAATCAGCGGGATCGTCCGCCATCAAAACCGGATCGTCGATGTAATTGTTAACGGCAAGTTTGGAACCAGGCATATCTCCCCGGCGATAGTCATTGATACAACCGGGGATGCCGATGTCGCCTATATGGCGGGGGTGCCTTGTGAGGTCATTGGCAGGGACGCAGGGGGACAAAGCCTGACGATGACGTTCAAAATAGCGAATACCGATCCTAAAGTATTGCGAAATTTTTCCCATACGAAATTGGTCGAATTAATGAAACAAGCCAATGCAAGCGGCAGTTATCACTTGCCCAGAGAAGAAGGCAGTTTTCATATGACGCCGGTTGACGGGGTGGTTTTAACCAACATGACACGGGTTGCCAATGTCAACCCCATTGACGCCGTCGAACTGACCGGGGCGGAAATGGAAGGCCGGCGGCAAGTCATGGAATTCTTCCGGTTTTTGAAGGAATGTGTCCCGGGATTTGAAAAAGGAGAATTGGTTTGGATCAGTCCCTTCATCGGTATCCGGGAAAGCCGCCGGATCATCGGGCAATATGTGTTGAGCGAAGCGGATGTCGTTTCAGGCCGGAAACATGAGGATGATATCGGGGAATGCGGCGCTCCCATCGAGGATCATCATGCCGCAAGCGATACTAGTTGGCGATTCTTGGAAGAAGGAGTTACCTATGGTATCCCATTCCGGTGTCTAGTACCGGAGGAAATTGATAATTTGTTAGTCGCGGGACGGTGCTGTTCGGCATCTCACCGGGCCCACGCTTCCGCCAGAAGTATTGCCCAGATCATGCTAATGGGTGCCGCCGCCGGTTACGCCGCAGGGATAAGTATCCAACACGGTTTAAAGACGGTTAAGTGTGAGATGACCGAGTTAAAGAAAGCTCTGGATCAAGGGGGAAGTAACGATGAGTAAAATAATTACCGTTCTTGGCGAAATGGAGTCCGTGGATCTCGGTGTTACATATTGCCATGAACACCTAATCATTGATACCAGCTTTGCAACATTTAAGGTTCCCGCGCTTAAACTGGACAGCGTCGAAACCGCCGTCAACGAATTAAAAGCATTTGCCAGCCCCGGTGGCGAAACCATTGTCGATATGATGCCGGTAGGATGCGGGCGTAATGTAGAAAAGCTGGCCCAAATATCACGGACAACAGGAGTTAATATCATTGCGGCAACCGGTTTTCACAAAGAGATGTATTATTGCCCGGATCATTGGATTTACCGCTATAACGTTGACGAACTGACGCAAATATTAACCGATGAGATTACTCAGGGTATCGATATTAACGAATATACCGGACCACTGGTAAAACGGGGCTCAATCCGCCCGGGTGTTATGAAAATCGCCACCGATTATCAGTGTATAACCAAGACTACTTGCAAACTGATCAATGCCGCCGCTGCTGCCGCGGTTGAAACCGGCCTTCCGGTAAGCACCCATACCGAGTCCGGAACCATGGCGGAAGAGCAGTTGAAGTTACTAACCGGCTATGGCGTTAAACCAGAGAGGATTTTGATCGGACATCTCGACCGCAATCCGGATATTTATGTTCATAAAACCGTATTGGAGTCCGGAGCATTTATTATTTATGATGGTCCTTCACGGGTGAAATACAATCCCGACAGCGACATTATCGAGTTAATTATGGAGATGTGCTCCCTTGGCTTTGAAGATCAAATCTTATTCGGATCCGATTTGGCGTTGCGATCATATTGGACTGCGCTTGACGGTGGACCGGGATTGGGTTACCTGCTGGAGAAGTTTTTGCCGAGATTGAAGCAGTATTTGCCGGAACAAACCATTGCCAAGTTTATGATCACTAACCCCGCCAGGGCTTTGGCTGTAACACCCAAATAAAACTGAACTACTACCGGCTCCAAGCTGGTAGTTTTAGTCGATAATCAGAAGATGACCAGAAGGAGGGCGTTACATGATACGGAAGGAACATGACCTTGAACTCCTTATTGAAACCGGAATCGTTGCCGTGATCCGGGTTGATGATTCGGCATCATTAATGGAAACCGGTTTGGCGTTAAATCAAGGTGGCGTGAAAGCTTTAGAGATTACCATGACCTCACCCGGGGCCTTGGAAGCTATCAGTGACATATCCAAACGGCTTGGACATGAAGCAGTGATCGGGGCCGGTAGTATTCTCGATCCGGAAACGGCCCGGATGGCAATTTTGGCGGGAGCCCGGTTTATCGTAGGACCGGTAATGAATCTGGACATGATTAAAATGTGCCGGAAATATAGCGTTCTTTGTATTCCGGGAGCATTTACGCCGACGGAGATTTTAACCGCCTGGGAAGCAGGAGCTGATGTCGTTAAAGTTTTTCCGGCAACAAAATTGGGACCGCAATTTTTTAAAGATATTTTGGGTCCGTTACCCCAGGTAAGACTTACCCCGACCGGAGGGGTCAATCTGGAGAATGCCGGCGAATTCATCAAAGCCGGCGCCTGTTTTGTGGGCGCCGGAGGTTCCTTGGTTGATAAAAGATTAGTCGCCGAAAAAAAATGGGATGAAATTAGCAAAATGGCGCAAAGATTTCTCGAAGTGATTAGAGATGCGAAGAAAGGGCATGAGAAGCAATAAGATAGGCTCAATTGGTAATTATTTAAAATAAAAATCTCTAATGCTTGGCATTGGAATAACCTGTTCTCCGGCAATTTCCTGAATATTAAATCGATTTTCCGCTAAAACTCTTTTACTTTTTCCATGCGGATCATGGCAAGGTCGGTGCGGTAGCCGGAGATAAGGTCATTGCAGGTTCCGTTTTTTTAAACGTTAAATTAAACGATGGTTTCTCGGGAAGGCACCGTCAGGAATTGAATTTTAGGGTTCTTTTCCATTACATAACGAAATGCCCATTCACTCCTGAAGAGCGCCACCGGCCGTCCTTGGCCGTCCTCCAAAAGAAGGTCTCCCTGGAGGTCGATTTTTGATTTGGAGGTAATCCCTTGGCCCACCAACCACCGGGCCATGACATAATTCAAGTTTTGCAGTTGTATGTCCACTCCGTATTCTCCCTGGAGACGGTAACGGAGTACATCGAACTGAAGTGTTCCGACCACGCCGACCACAAAAGACTCAAACCCGCTGTCCGGTTGCTTAAAAAGCTGGACCGCTCCTTCCTGGGTCAGTTGGGTGATACCTTTTATAAACTGTTTACGCCGCATCGTATCAGTGGGTTGTACCCGGGCAAATTGTTCCGGTGGAAAAACGGGAAAGTCCTCGAATTTCACCTTATGGTTTTCGGAGCATAGCGTGTCGCTAATTGCAAAAACACCGGGGTCGAATAGCCCGATGATATCTCCGGGATAAGCCTCATCCACGATCTCCCGTTCCTGAGCCATGAATTGTTGCGGCTGAGCCAGTTTCAGTGATTTGCCGGTCTGGACATGGTGGACGGTCATACCCCGATTAAAGACTCCGGAACAAATCCGGATAAAGGCCAACCGGTCGCGATGGGCCGGGTTCATATTGGCTTGTATTTTAAAGACGAAGGCCGAGAAGTTTTCGGATAACGGCTCAATTTCACCGGAGTCGATCTTCCGGGAAAGCGGCGCCGGAGCAAGCCTTAAGAATTCTTCCAGGAAAGGCCGGACCCCGAAATTAGTCATTGCGCTGCCGAAAAACATTGGTGTTAATTCTCCGCTTCGGACTTTTTTCAAATCAAACTGTTCTCCGGCGGTATCCAGAAGCTCAATATCGTTGTAAAGCGCTTCATGAACATCTTGCCCCAGAATTTCCCGAAATGCGGGATCGCCGACGTTGCCGATATTGGACTGCAGCGCCCATTGGCCGTGGGAACCGTCGCTTTGAAAAAGTTCAATCTGGGCTTGTTGCCGGTTGTATACTCCTTTGTATTCACCGTTAATTCCGATGGGCCAGTTCATGGGGTAGGAGACGATCCCCAGTACTTTCTCGATCTCCTCCATCAGTTCGAAAGGATTCTTGCCATGCCGGTCCAGTTTATTGACGAAGGTAAAGACCGGGATGCCCCGTTGTTTGCAGACCTTGAAGAGCTTAATGGTCTGGGCCTCGACGCCTTTGGCGACGTCAATCAACATCACCGCGCTGTCGGCGGCCATCAGGGTCCGGTAGGTATCTTCGCTGAAGTCCTGGTGGCCGGGGGTATCCAGAATGTTAATTTTATAACCGTTATATTCGAATTGGAGGGCGCTTGATGTTACTGAGATCCCCCGCTGTTTCTCGATCTCCATCCAGTCGGAAACGGCGTGGCGCTGGGTTTTGCGGGCCTTTACCGAGCCGGCCAGGTGGATGGCGCCGCCATAGAGTAATAGTTTTTCGGTCAAAGTAGTTTTCCCGGCATCGGGATGGGAGATGATCGCAAAAGTACGGCGCCGGTTAACTTCGGTTTTTAAGAGTTCCTGTTGTTCGGACATGGGGTATTCCTCCGGGTTTTATACGGTTATCAACAATCATTTATTATACATGAGAGCCGGAGGATGCGCAATGGCGGGATGGAAAAATAAAAAAAGATCTGCCTTTCTACTCTGTTTTTTCACCCGATTTTTTATAAAAATTCCAGAAATCAGGCTGGAACTTTTTAGTTTAGTATCTTTTCTAAACTTTTTGGACCTATCGAGTTGACCATAATGCGCCGTTTCATCCGGTGTGGATTATCCCGAAGCCCGTTTAAACCCGCATTGAGAGTTAGCATGCCTGTATAACCCGCCCGTATCGCGGCGGCTTCCACTTCCGTATCATATAAGCCAAAGGGGTATGCCAAGGTATTAACCGGGATATTTAATTTTTCCTCCAAAACCTTTTTGGATTGTGTTAATTCTTTTTCAAGCCAGACTTTATACTGCTGTTCATCCATTTTGTTCCGGGCTGTTAAATACGGATGAGTTACTGTGTGGGAGCCAATATCCATCCCGGCTTTTGATATTTCCATTACTTCTTCCCAGGTAAGCCAACGTTCCTTGGAACCATGCATTATCGCATTGGTAAATAGATAAAAAGTTGCTTTGAACCCGTACTTTTTCAACAAGGGCAATACCTGGGTGTAATGCGATTTTGACCCATCATCAAAGGTTAAAATGATAGGTTTTTCAGGAAATAAAGCAGGTTTCTTCCGATACTCCAAAAATTGGCGGGCTGTAATCGGAGTATATCCGTTGGACATAAAATATTGAAAATGAGCTTCCAATTGTTCGGGAGTCAGATCGTAGTCGCTGGTTGGTTTGGGGATAACCCGGTGATAACAGAGGACAAGGATATTTTTTTCTTTGGAACCATCCTCCGCCTGAATTGGAAATGGGGCTTTGAAATAGAGAATAACTAAAAAAAGACAGATTATCAATAAACCATACTTTTTTACATAATGACTCATGTTTTTTCTCCATTAAGAATATAGTTTATATACTATGTAGTAGTATACCATGGAATATTTACTTTTCAAGTTTTTTGACGTATTTCCATCAATTTTCTATCCAAAACTCAACATATCCCGGGCCAGGAGTCTGCCGGACAATCGATTTTCGAAGTATATTTCCATGTATGGCAAGTTTGATAATTCGGGTGCGGCATTAGTAATATTTAATGGTTCCCAGTACGGTCATCCGATTGACAACCAACGAAGTAATTTGTATAATGATAATTAAAGATTATCAAAGATTTATTAATTGATTTATGAATTTTATTATAAGAAAGGGCAAGGTATTGGCAGCCATGAGGATATAATTCACTTCAAATCTTATGTAAAAGCAAATAAAGCCCCAAGAAAAGGCTTTGTTGTTATGCGTTTTATTAGAATTTGTGAGTGGATGGCGTCTTTAGAGCTGTTGGTATCCTGTGAAGATATACTTTAACCTTAATTTGCATTGGAATTTTGGCATGTATTATGTATTGATGGATTGATAAACTTTCTTAGTACACACATGGTCAAATTTCTATTTTGATGCAGAAGGTTTTTATATCGATATGACGCTATCCTCTCCAAAGATACAGGAGGGGTTTTTTTATGGCATTGCTCGAGTGTCGTACGATAAAAAAATATTTTGGTGATCGATTGATATTGGATATCGATAACTTAACCATCTATCCCGAGGATAGAATAGGGATTGTAGGCGCCAATGGAGTAGGTAAAACCACTTTAATTAATATTTTAAGCCAGAGATTAGAGCCTGATGAAGGATGGGTTAAGTTATACGGAAAATATTCATATATATCCCAGCTTGAGGAAGCCGAAAGCAGAAGGATTAGTGACGAAATGGCCTCAAAATTCGAGGTTGAGAGTGTTTGGAATGAGACTATGAGTGGTGGAGAGAAGACTCGATTTAAAATTGCCGAAAGCTTAAGTAAGGGTAGTTTATTGATATTTGCCGATGAGCCCACGAGTAATGTGGATATGGAAGGCATTGAGCTTATCGAGAAGGGGTTTGAAGAATACAAGGGAGCATTGGTTCTTATCTCGCACGACAGAAGCTTTTTAGATAAACTATGCAACAAGATACTGGAGATCGAGGATGGTAAGATTAAAATATATAATGGCAACTACAGTGACTATGCGACTCAAAAGACTCATGAGAGAGTAAAAGCTCAATTTGAGTACGAGGAGTATATAACCGAAAAGAAACGCCTTGAAGGAGTGATCCATGAAACCAATCAAAAAGTAAAGAGTATACGAAAGACTCCAAAACGAATGGGTAATTCCGAGGCTAGACTTCACAAAATGGGAAATCAAAAGGCAAAGGCGAATCTTGAGAAAGCAGTGAAACATGTTGAAAAAAGAATAGACCAGCTAGAGATTAAGGAAAAACCTAAACAACAAGAGCGCATTAAGTTCGATGTAATGGATTCCACGAAGCTCCATAGCCGAATAATTATCGAAGGCCAAAAGATAACCAAGATATTTGGTGAGAAGATCCTATTGAAAGATGCGGATTTTCATATCGATAATGGCTCCAAGATAGCCTTAATCGGCCCTAATGGATGCGGGAAAACTACTTTAATCAAACTGATAATCAATCATGATGATTCAATTAAAATTGCCCAAGGAGCCAAGATAGGATACTTTAGTCAGGATATGAGCATCTTGGACGATAACCTGACTATCCTGGAAAATATAATGAAAACGAGCATCTACCATGAAACCTTTGCCAGAATACTCCTGGCAAGATTGTTATTGAAAAGGGAGGATGTTTATAAAAAGATAAATGTGTTAAGCGGGGGAGAGCAAGTTAAGGTTTCCTTCGCCAAAATACTCTTACAAGAAATAAATCTGCTGATTTTAGACGAGCCTACGAATTATTTGGATATTAATTCGCTGGAAGTTATCGAGGAAGCGCTTAGAGACTATGATCGAACCTTATTGTTTGTTTCTCATGACAGAAGATTTATAAGTTCCGTGGCGGATCACATAATGACCATTGAAAATCATGGAATAACGATGTTTCAAGGAAGCTATGACGAATATTTGGCGGACAGAAGAAATAAATGTTTAGTCGATGATAATCAAGCGGATACTAAAAATCAGATTTATATTTTGCAAAACCGCCTTTCGGAAGTCATCGGAAAATTATCGATGCCATTAAAGAAGGATGAACTACCCCTGCTGGATAAGGAATATTATGAATTATTAGACGAACTGAAGCGCCTGAAAGATAGACTATAAAAATAATAGGACCACCTTGAAATATCCGTGCTTTTATGATAGTATTTATCAATATATGAATTGGAGGACACAATTCCATGTATTCTGTTCGTTTACGATAAGCTACCATTGAAAAAGCGGTAATATACCATCCACAAGAGTGGGCTTTTTTAATCTGCTTATTTTACGAATTAGGACATGGAATAGGGGTTGGACCTTTTTAAAGTTACCCTTTTTATTCGTTTATCTTTTTATCGTGGATATGCAGATCAAAGCCTGCTTTGCAGACGGTGATCTGCATTTTTATTTCCAAACAAAATGATGAAAATAGGATGGATAATACGGGAGTAACTAATATGACCATACAAACTTCAAAATGAAAACGAAATTTTTTTCACGATTCGGGTAGGACGCTTTATCATAAGATAATGACCGGAGAAAATTACTTTCGGAGATAAAAATGATTGGAGAGAATTTAGCTATGAATCAAAATTGGAAAAAGAATATCATACTCTTTTTGGCTAGCCAGAACATATCGCTCTTTGGATCAATGCTGGTTCAGTATGCGATTACATGGTATATTACCTTACAAACACAATCCGGAGTAATGATGACCATCGCAATAATTTGCGGTTTTCTGCCGACCTTTTTTCTTTCACCGTTTGCAGGGGTATGGGCTGACCGGTATAATCGCAAAACGCTCATTATGTTGTCCGATGGTATGATAGCAATAGCAACGCTAATTTTAGCCATACTGTTTATTATGAAATATGATGCGGTATGGTTGCTCTTTGTGGCGTCCGCCATCCGCGCGCTGGGGTCGGGAATTCAAACGCCGGCGATAGGAGCCATTCTACCCCAACTTGTGCCGGAGGATAAACTTACCAAGGTAAACGCAACCAACAGTAGTATACAATCATTGGTTATGCTGGTGTCTCCGATGCTCAGCGGCGCACTGCTAACGCTGGCTACCATCGAAGCAATATTCTTTATCGATGTCATTACGGCAGCGATAGCGATTTTAATATTACTTTTGTTCTTGCATGTTCCGGCTCATGCAAAAGCCTTAAATAAGCAAACAATCAGCTATTTCGGGGATATGCGCGCAGGCTTCATCTATATTAAAAATCATGACTTTATTAAGGCATTTTGTTTGTTTAACGCGATCTTCTTTATATTAGCGGCTCCCGTCGCCTTTTTAACGCCTCTACAGGTCACACGTAGTTTTGGCAACGATGTTTGGCGTTTAACGGCAATTGAAATCATTTTTTCTGTTGGTATGATGCTGGGCGGCATCATCATGGCTTCTTGGGGCGGTTTCAAAAACAAGGTTCACACTATGGCGCTATCAAACCTTGTTATTGGAGCCGGTACTTTTTCCCTGGGAGTTATTCCTGTTTTCGGGATTTATCTGTTTTTTATGGGGCTCATTGGAATCGCCATGCCAATCTTTAATATACCGGCTACGGTTTTATTCCAGCAGAAGGTGGAAAAGGATTTTCTGGGGAGGGTATTTGGTGTTTTGGGGATGATTACCAGCATTATGATGCCGGTGGGAATGCTGGTGTTTGGACCAGTAGCCGACTTTGTTAAAATAGAATGGTTATTGATCGGAACCGGTTTGTTGCTGTTGGTCCAAAGTATGTTCATAGTTAGCAACAAAGTGTTGATTGAGGCCGGAAAACCAATCTTAGAACCGGAACCGTAGCCTGATTTTGCTTGGGTCGATACCGTGGAAACAGTATGCAATTATAATAATATCACGAAAGGTTACTGGAATATTTTAACATCGTGATTGAACTTGACAACCGAAATTAATTTTTTTATAATTACAATTAAGCAATTACTTAATAGTTATATTGAGAGGTAGGCAATGGATCAGACCAGTAAAATTAAGCCAACCAAAAATAATCCGGACGTATGCGACAACTTTTGTCCTTCGGAAGACGGCATTGACGGCTTACGGGAAAAAGTTTTGGAAGTTGCCGGGTTATCGGAAATTTTTAAGGTTTTAGGCGATGAGACCCGGACAAAAATATTATACCTTTTGGCCCACCGGAAACTTTGCGTCTGTGATATCGCCGTAATTCTGGAAATGAGCCTCCCGGCGGTCTCCCATCATCTGAGGCTCCTAAAAGCCCTTCGGCTAGTAAAGTATACCCGCGACGGAAAAATGGTTTACTATTCGTTAGACGATGAACACATATTAAATCTGATCCGCGAAGCGCAGGAGCATTTTGCCGAAGGAAGGTAAAAATGGCCCAATATAGACACAATTACGAGAGAAGAGGAAATAAAAATGCGCTATTCTTTGGTGGGACTGGATTGCCCGAGTTGCGCCGCCAAAATCGAGCGGGAACTCCGGAAAGTGAACGGTCTGGAGAATGTAACCGTCAATTTTAACTCGTTAAGTATTGAATTGCCGGAAAAGTTGGAGACACAAGCCCGCGCGGTAATCGACCGGGTCGAACCGGAAGTGAAACTGGAACCGAATGAAGAAACCACCCTTCGCTGTTCGACGGACGGTTTGGATTGCGCCCATTGCGCGGTGAAGCTCGATACGGAGTTGAAAAAAGTCAAGAAACTGGAAAACACCCAAACAAATGAAAGAAATAAACTTGGGCTGATTGTCGGTACCGGAATATTATTTCTTATCGGGCTCATATTTAACGAACCACTGCATCAAACGCCGTTTTCCTGGGCGGAGTATGCAGTTTTACTCACGGCTTATCTGTTAGTTGGCTGGCCGGTGGTGGCCCGTGCGGTGAAAAAGCTGGTTCGCGGCCAATTGTTTGATGAGAGTTTTCTGATGGCCATCGCCACCGGCGGGGCTATCGCCATTCATCAATTGCCCGAAGCAGCCGGAGTCATGCTCTTTTACACGGTGGGCGAATACTTTCAAGACCGGGCGGTTAATCGATCCCGGCGCTCTATTACCGCTCTGTTAAGTATTCAGCCGGAATACGCCAATTTAAAGGAAAATGACGGCTTGCGGCAAGTTAAACCCGAAGAAGTGGAAGTTGGCCGGACGATTATCGTTAAACCGGGGGAGAAGATTCCGTTGGATGGAGAGATTATCGAAGGAACCTCCTTTGTGGACACTTCGGCCTTGACCGGGGAATCGGTCCCTCGTAAAGTGGAGCATGGTGAAAAGGTTTTGGCCGGAATGATTAACGGCCAGGGGCTTTTAACTGTAAAAACATTAAAATTGTTCAAAGAATCTTCGGTGGCCCGGATTTTGAATCTGGTCGAGAAGGCCGGCGAACGAAAAGCCCCGACTGAACAATTTATTACTTTATTCTCCCATTACTATACCCCGGTAGTGGTTGGCATGGCGGCTCTTATTGCCGTTATACCGCCGTTATTATTGCCTGGGGCTACCTTTAGCCAATGGTTTTACCGGGCTTTGGTACTGCTTGTGATATCATGTCCATGCGCATTAATGGTATCAATTCCATTAGGGTATTTTGGTGGTATCGGAGGCGCTTCCAAGAAGGGAATTTTAGTCAAAGGGGCGAATTTTCTGGACGCATTGGCGGAACTGGATACAGTCGTCTTTGATAAAACCGGCACTCTCACCAAAGGGGTTTTTAGAGTTACCGAAATTGTGCCGAAAAATAATTTTACCAAGGATGAACTGCTGGCTGCCGCGGCCGGTGTGGAAATCTACAGTAATCACCCGATTGCCCAATCAATCCGGAACGCATACGAAGAGATTGGCGGTAAAAAGGTTTCCGGGGAACAAGTACAGGATTATCACGAGATTCCAGCGCATGGAATTAGCGCCGTGGTAAATGACCGCAAAGTCCTGGCCGGAAATGATCGGTTATTGCACAGGGAAAACATTGCCCACGAAGATTGTAATGTCATTGGGACCAGCGTTTATGTGGCAATTGACGGCAAATACGCCGGGTATATCCTGATCTCCGATGAACTGAAGGAAGATGCCAAAGAAACCATCAGCCGCCTAAAACAATTAGGGGTTCGGAAGACGGTAATGCTTACCGGGGATGAAAAATCGGTGGCGGAACAGGTTAGCCGGGAATTGGGAATCGACTTATTTTTTGCGGAACTTTTACCGGAAGATAAAGTCGGCAAGGTTGAAGAATTGGAAAAAGAACTCAAGAACCGGCGCAAACAGAGATTGGCCTTTGTCGGGGACGGTATTAATGACGCTCCGGTGATCGTTCGGGCCGATATCGGAGTTGCTATGGGAGGATTGGGTAGCGATGCCGCCATTGAGGCCGCGGATGTGGTGTTGATGGAGGATGCACCTTCCAAATTGGCGCTGGGAGTGGAGGTCGCCCGGCGCACCCGAAGTATTGTCCGGCAGAATATTTATCTGGCATTAGGAGTAAAGGGGTTTTTCATCTTCCTGGGAACCTTGGGTGTGGCCAGCATCTGGGAAGCGGTATTTGCCGATGTGGGGGTGACGGTGTTGGCGGTATTTAACGCCAGTCGGACATTGCGGTACGGAACGCCTCTTCGGGGCAAATAATTATAATTAATAATATGAGATCAACTCACCCTCTTGTGTCTCCCTCTCTTTTCTTTTTGGAAAGAGAGGGAGAGAACCTATTGTCAGGTAAGCTTTTTTAAGTAAAACAGGCATCGAATGAATCTTGCAAAAAGAGCCGGAGTGAGTTTTAGCTTATTTCCTGGATAGAATATTTTTGAGTCCCCAAATTTCGCTTTTCCAACTGTTCTAATTGAATAAAGGGATTCTTATGGTGGAGCCGTTCAAACAGGTGCCCTGAATTGCCCAATTCCGTTCCCTGGAGGACTCCGGAGGGGAGAAGATCTTCGAACTTAATTGCGTCTAGACACGCCCGTTCGATTGCTATGATATCCCTTGAGGCCATGATTCCGATGTCCGGCACCAGGGAAGGCGTGGTAAATCCCCAACAGTCGCACAGCGCGGTGATGTTGGTTAAAAAATTAATATAAAAAACATTACCAGGTTTGAAAACCTTTAAGACTTCATCAGTGCATATCGCCATTCCGGTCTGAAAGTCATTGAAACGGTTGGCATTCATTTTGATGGCCGATGTCGGACAAACTTTTACGCAATGCTGGCAGAATGTGCAGTGATGAAAGAATATCTTATATTTTCCGTCGTTATCAAATTTGTTGGCATGATGATTGCAGTTGGTAATGCACATTTCACAGTGGCTGCACAGATTTTCGTCCCAGTCGATGCCGCCTTCGAGCCCATGGAGTTGTTGCCTGGTTCTGTCCGTCACACAGCCCATGGCGATATTCTTGCAGGCGCCGCCATAGCCGCAGGCGCCATGCCCCTTGACGTGGGATAATACAATCATCACTTCCGCATCGTAGATGTTCCCCGCAATATCAACATTTTTAAAGGTCTTGAAATCCACCGGTTTTTCATGATAATATTTGCCGGTAACACCACAGGCCGGGACAACGGGGACCCCCAGATAATCCTCGGAATATCCCCTGCTTTTTGCTCCGGCGACCTCCTGGTCGGAAATATATACTTTGGCTCCGTATCCTTGGAGTTTATCCACCAATATTTTGACAAACATCGGATGAATGGTTGAATAGCCGATGTTCCTTCCCAAATGCATTTTAATCACGGTCCATTTGTCTTTTACGGTTTCTTCCATGTCCATCTGGTCGATGAGTCTGCTGAATTTCGCCGGAAGTGTGGCGTCAGGAGCATATTTATCATATTTGACGGAAGAAAACAACACATTTGAAGCCATACAATTACCTCCTCGTTTTTGTCCGGTTATTGACTATTGTACCATTGTTAGTATACTATTTAAAGTAGTTACATTTTCATCATATGGTTTCATTATAGTAACTAACACGACAAGATAGGTTTCACAACCAACCATTAACTAATAACTAATATCGGTTTTTTATAATAAAAGTGAAGGGATTGAATAAGGATGAATCAAGAGATTCAAGAAGCTTGTCCTGAAAATGTGGAGTGTTCCATTGAAAAAGCATTGGAAGTTCTAAACGGGAAATGGACTTTCCTGATATTAAGGGATTTGTTTGAAGGTACCCGGCGCTTCGGTGAGCTATGAAAATCTCTTTCCGGAATCAGCCCCAAGACATTGACGGAGCGGTTAAAGGACCTTGAGGAGAAAGGTATCCTCATCCGCAAGGCCTATGCCACCATTCCTCCCACTGTGGAGTACACCCTGACTGAAAAGGGACAAAGCCTTAAGCCGATTATAAAGGCCATGAAACTCTGGGGAGCCACATGGGGGAAACAATAATATAATCCTCGGTCTGCCAACCCGGAATTTTCACCAGGGATAAAAAACGTCACGTTTTGCGATTCACTTTGAGGACACGCGAAAAAGAACAACACGGGGTAAGTTTATCCTCGTGTTTTGCGTTTATTTATTTACCATTTGCCTTTCCGGCATATTTGGCGTATGCTTTATTTCCCTTCACGATTATTACTACATAGCGCCGGTTGCTTCCCGTTACATATTCATCTCCTACATTCACGGGTATTGAGGATACATAGGTCAGTGTTTTTCCGGTGGCCTGGTCGATAATTTGATAATATGGGTATTGTACCGGGTGAGGCCGGACTGGTTTTGGTTTGGGAAATAATCCCGGTATATAGCTGATCAACAAATAAAGCGCAAGTATTACAGTAAATATGATAATCAGGAACCTGAATTTGTTTGATGATTTATATTTCATGGTTTTGCCGCCCCTTTTATATAGTACGATTTAAATTTGTCCAATAATTTTATTGTTTATACGAGATAAATCGAAATAGACTTTTTGCGGGAATAAAAAGAGAGATAATGATAAAATCGCCATGAAACGGAGAGAAAAAGGCTATCAATAAAGGCAAGATAATATTTATTATATTGCTTTTTCGACCTTAAGATGGTATTATTTGGATAGATAAAGTGTTGTTTATCCCAAGAAAAAGACAAGCTAATGTTTTAAATTACATCGGAGGCACCGATGACTTACACCGAAGATTTCGAAAGTTCCTTACGGGACCAAAATAAAAGTAAACATACCATTAAATCTTACCTGTCAGATCTTAAACAATTCGAAATCTGGCTCAAAGGAACACACGGGGAAGTTGAACTTAAACCTTCCATCATCACCAAACTTGATGTAGCCCATTATAAAACCCACATGCTGACCGTTGGCCAGCGGAAGCCTTCCGGAGTAAACCGGGCTTTATCTTCCATTGCGGCTTTTTGTGACTGGGCGCAAATGAAAGGATATATTCAAGAGAACCCGGCCGCAGTAATTTCCTGGGCGAAGCAGGTAAAGTATCCCCCGAAACATTTGAGTGAATTGGAACAAAACCGGTTACTCCAGGAAGTATATAAGTCAAGTAATAAAAGAGATATCGCCATGGTTGAATTAATGGTTGGCGCCGGGCTCCGGATCGGGGAAGTGGAGTCATTGAATTTATCGGATATTCAGCTCAATGATCGAAATGGAATGGTTATCGTTCGAGAGGGGAAAGGGCAGAAATATCGGATGATACCGTTAAATAAGGATATTCGAAAAGCAGTTCAAGAGTATTTGGAAGTTAGGGTGGATGTGGGGGAGGCTTTATTTATAAGCCAAAAGGGCGGAAGGCTGACTTCCAATGCGATATGGAAGGTAATTAAAAAGTATGGGAATAGGGTGGGACTTTCTGATTTAACGCCTTATTCGTTAAGGCATACTTTTGGGACGATGTTGATCCGGAAGCATAAAGTTGATATTGTGACGACCGCGGCTTTGATGGGGCATGAAAATATTGCTACGACGGCGATTTATACGAAGCCAAGTCAGCAGGATATGATTGAGGCGGTGGAGAAATTATCGAAATTATAAAAGAGGTTTCTCATTTAATTATCGAAGGCGGTAAGTTCGACAGGACTTGCGACCGATTGCTGGAAAATATCAAGCTCCTTTGGGTGGACCGTTGGACGAGTGCGCCTGGCGTCGCACATTCGAAAAATAAAACCAAATATGTTTGTCCGGTATGCCGTTTGAATGTTTGGGGCAAACCTGAAATTCATATTATTTGCGGAATTTGTAAGTGTGAATTAGTAGCGGAAATAAAATAGTCTCTATTTCCGCTTTAATGGCATTAAATTGGCATTTCGTTGATAAAATCATGGATGGTTTAAATAAAATTTGTTAATTTTTAGGAGGAATAATTTGGCGAACACAATTTTATTAGTTGTCATATATATTGCTTTTATCTCGTTAGGATTACCTGACACCTTGCTCGGCACAGCTTGGCCAACCATGCGATCAACTCTAAATCTTCCACTGGAAGCTGCCGGGTTATTTACAATGATAACCACCCTGTGTACTGCTATCTCAAGTTTTATAAGCGGGCATATTATTAGCCGGCTAGGTACAGGACGTGTCACGTTAATCAGTTGCATAATGACTGGTTTGATGTTGTTGGGTTATTCTTTTGCGCCATCCTTTATGTGGTTCCTAATATTTACGATACCCCTTGGATTTGGGGCGGGAGCAGTGGATACCGGACTTAATAATTATATTGCGAAATATTATTCGTCTCGTCATATGAGTTGGTTGCATTGTTTCTGGGGTGTCGGCGCATCTCTTGGTCCAAGTATTATGACATATGCTATTACACAGTTAAATAACTGGCGAGTTGGATATCGGAGCATTGGAATCATCCAGTTGTCATTATCAGTTATCCTTTTGCTCTCTCTCCCTTTATGGAAAGAAAAGCAATCTCAACAAGACCATGTGGAACAAGCGAATCGTATTCGGAAGAATGTTCTACAAAATAAGGGAGTATGGTTATCAATTATTGTATTTCCACTTTATATTGGAATAGAAGCCGGCACCGGGGTATGGTTAGGCAGTTTATTAGTGGAAGGGCGGAATATTAATCAGCTTACGGCAGGTATTTGGATTTCACTTTTTTATATGAGTATTACGGGAGGGCGTTTCCTTTCCGGATTCATCATCAGTAAATTTACAAACCGACAGATGATTCAAGGAGGGTTGATAATTGCAATAATCGGTGCTTTGTTGTTGATACTTCCGGGAAAGGCTTTGATATTACCTGGAATTATATTTATCGGCCTCGGGTGCGCACCTGTTTTTCCCTGCATGGTGCATGAAACACCCCGCCGGTTTGGTAATTCTCAATCTGAGATCATAACAGGTTACCAAGTGGGTACGGCCTATTTGAGCGGTGTAGTAATCATTCCACTTATAGGATTATTGGCAGGTCGAGTATCCCTGGAAACAATACCAATTTGTATTTTCTTGTTTGCAGTTTTGACTCTAATCGGCACTGAGCGACTCAACAAAATAACATAATGATTTTGGTGTTTATTGGGGTTTCTGGACGGTGATGAGTATAAAGGGGAGAGTAATATCATCTTTGAGATCGTTTATTTTGAATCTTTAAGTAAGCTGCTGAAATTAGTTTGCGTACCCAAATCCTACTCGGTCTCATACGCTTTTTATCTTCCTGTGTTACATTTTTGTATAAGCGAAATAAATGCACCCGCGTGTGGAAATACCCATTTTATATCCGGGTAGTGGTTAAAAGCGTATTTTTACAAAATAAAAACGACACAAACAAACTGCTTAATTTTACCTCTAAAAACCTACCGCTACTGTCCCTAGCCCTCTCGCGGGAGCCCAGGCAAACATCCTAACTTTCTTAAACTATCTTTTGTCAAACAAAATTCTGTTATAACAACGAGTAAAATTCACCATCAATAATTTTAAAATTTTAAAGACCCAATGCAATTTGAAAAAACATAAAAAGGAAATGATGTAAAAATGTCGAAATTACTATTGTTTTATTTTCAATTAAATTTCCAGTAGAAATAAACGACGAAAGGAGCAAGTCAGTATGACATTTTGGAAAGGTTTAATGATTTTTTTAATTAGTTTAATAGTTTTAAGCATATTGTTTACTCATACCACCACTGCAATTACAGAATCTAATTCATTTAATATCAATTTTGACACATTTCCGGATGGATCATCCGTTGCTAATGGGGCAATTATTACAAACCAATATACAAGTTTTGGGGCCACATTTTCTTCAACAAGTGGAGGACCGCTAATTTTAAGCACAAGTGAAGCGCAATCATCTCCCAATATCTTAATCGGAAATCCAGACTCATTTCAGCCGGTTACGATAAATATTGTTGATCCCAATAGTGGTAATCACTCAACCGCCGATAGTATAAATGTTACTTTAATCAGTGTTGGGGATGCAACGGTTACGGTTAAAGCGTTCGCATCAGACTTAACGACTGTCCTGGAATCTATTTCAGTAACAAATCCGGGAACCGGTATGGGACTCAATAATAAAAATCCGATCAGTCTGATTGGACCGGGAATTGCGAGAGTCACATTTGAAATCACAAACTATTATCCGGGAGATGGGGTTGGAATTGATGATCTTAATATTAAATTCCCTAATATAACCCCAACTCCAACTCCTACTTTACCCTCTGGGATTAATTATATCGATTTTGATCATTATCCAGACGGTTCACCAATTGATGGGACCGCATCCAATGGGACGGAATGGCCGGGAACGATTATAACAAACCAATACTTGATCTTAGGCGCTACTTTTTCTTCTACATATGGTGGTCCAATTGCAGGAACAGGCTTTTATCAAGAAGCCAGTTCACATTCAAATTTTCTAGTTGGTAATCCGGACCCATTTCAGCCGATTATGATAAATATTGTTGATCCCAATAGCGGTAATCCCTCGACCGCCAATAGTGTAGATGTTACTTTAATCAGTGTCGGGGATGCAACGGTTACGGTTAAAGCGTTCGCATCAGACTTAACGACTGTCCTGGAATCTATTTCAGTAACAAATCCGGGAACCGGTGTGGGACTCAATAATAAAAATCCGATCAGTCTGATTGGACCGGGAATTGCCAGAGTCACATTTGAAATCACAAATTATTACCAAGGTGACGGATTCGGAATTGATGATCTCTATATCAAATTTCCCAATATAATTCCACCCGTAACGCCGACGCTGGAACCGACTGCAACACCGAACCCGGAGCCGACTGTAACACCGACGCCGGTACCAACGGATACGCCGACTCCGTCACCCAGTCCGACAGTAACGCCAACGCCGGTACCGACAGATACACTTACGCCGACACCGACTGCAACACCGTCACCGACCCCAACCCCAATACCTGTGGTTTACTCAACCGGTGATTATAATAATGGTGTCAGGAATGTTCCCTGTTACTGGACCGGCACGGCGCGGACCGACCTTCCCATCACTGGCAACGGCGGATACGCATATTCCATCTTTATTTCCGATAACACAGTCTACACCGCCGGGTACTATTGTCCGACTACCTATAATGTCGCCTGTTACTGGATCGGTACAACCCGGACCAACCTTCCCGGTTATAGTTATTATAACGCATCGGCAACTTCCATCTATGTTTCCGGCGGCACGGTCTATACCGGCGGGTATTATAATAATGGCAGCAAAGATATTCCCTGTTACTGGACCGGCACAACCCGGACCGCCCTTACTGTTCCCACCGGTGCTTACAGCTCACGTGTAAACTCCATCAGTGTTTCCGGCAGTACAGTCTACACAGCCGGGTATTATTTTGATGGCGCTAAGAATGTCGCCTGTTACTGGACTGGTACGACCCGAACCGACCTTCCCGGCGACGGTTCTCATTCTGCTGTTGTATGTTCCATCTGTGTCTCCGACGGAACGGTTTACACAGGCGGTTACTATAATGATGGCGTCAAGACGATTCCCTGTTACTGGACCGGCACGACCCGGACCAACCTTCCCGGCGATGGTCTTCATAACGCAACTGTAAAATCAATTTATGTTTCCGGCGGCACGGTCTATTCCGGCGGCGGGTTCTGCTATACTTCGGTTTTCAACCCTTGTTACTGGACCGGCACGGTCCGTACCGATCTTTCCAATAATACTGCTTCTTATGACTCATACGTAAATTCCATCTATGTTTCCGGCGGCACAGTCTACACAGGTGGGCTCTACTATAACAGTTCTACCAATTCCGTCCCCTGTTACTGGACCGGCACGGTTCGGACCGTTCTTCCCGTCACCACTGGATCAGTAAGTTCTATTTTTATAAAATAATATGTGTTGGTTTATCGATTTTGTTTTAATATACCGAATCGCGGATAAATTAATTTCTTTATGCACGGGGGGCGGGATTGTGTTACCAAATATTTCTTGGGGAGGAACTGCCTAACTTTGGGGAGGAGCTCCCCGAGTTTGGGGAAGAAATCCTAAGTATAAAGCAAAAAGGCGTCGGGTAGCGAAAATGCGGGTCGATAACCCTATCCCTGACAGGGGATTCGTCAATTCTTTGCTGCTTTTTTAGGCAAGGAGAGAAGCTGAATTGAAAAGATTCATAAGAAGACTGAGAAACGGTTTTGTTTAGCTTAAAATACATGCAACGGTATACTGATTCCCTTTCAGGGCCAGGGTTTCTTTTAGACAGTTTTGAGTTCAGGATGCAGGTAATAAAAAAGCTGTGGTTAACTTTCCACAGCTTTTCAGGTTATTTGATAATATTATTTTTCGTTTATTGCCGGTCCATAATCCCGAACTCCCGCCAGGACTCTTGGGGGAAATCCATCTTGACCAGTTTTTTATTATTGCCGCAAGACTTGGAGATCTGGCCTTTCCACACCTGCAAGGCGACGGTCGTTTCTTTGCGCCGGGCCATCAGCGCTTCCTGTTGGGCGCGTCCAGGGCGGCTGCCATATTAATGGCATTTTCAAGTCTGTTGATTTCTTCCGTATCGACACCCCGTTTGCTCAATTTGTCCTGATTGGCTTTCATGCCCGCCAACATGATCCGGGGGGTGGCCAGTTCTTTCGCGTATGAGTTTTTGACATTGCAACTACCTCCAACAAATTACTTGATTCACCTAAAAATTACTTTAGGACAATAATATTATATTCTTATCAGTAGTTTTAAGAATTAGGTCTACTCCTTTATCACCAGAATGCGGAGTATAGGTTGGCGCCGGGCTCCGGATCGGGGAAGTGGAATCATTAAATTTATCGGATATTCAGTTAAAAGATCGAAAAGGAATGGTTGTCGTTCGAGAGGGAAAAGGACAGAAATACCGGATGGTACCATTAAACAAGGATATTCGAAAGGCAGTACAAGAGTATATGGAAGTTAGGTCGGGGGATGGGGAGGCTTTATTTATAAGCCAAAAGGGTGGAAGATTGACTTCAAACGCGATATGGAAGGTAATTAAGAAGTATGGGAATAGGGTGGGGTTAACTGATTTAACACCCCATTCATTGAGACATACTTTCGGGACCATGTTGATCCGGAAGCATAAAGTTTGATATTGTGACGACTGCGGCATTAATGGGGCATGAAAATATTGCTACGACAGCTATTTATACGAAACCTAATCAGCAGGATATGATCGAGGCAGTAGAAAAGTTATCGAAGTGGTAATGTAGGAAATTTTATGGATGATGTAAATTCAATACAGCAAAATATCTTCTTTATGATTTTTTGACGGCACATTATACCCTGTTTACATAGAATCTGTTTCCGCTTTAAGGTTTGGGTTTCCGTATAAGTGCATTGCTGCCCAAGCGGATGGAACGGGAAAAACATCCCTTATGTCAGCATTGGCTTTGTATGTGGCCAAAGAGACTGTATTCCCTGTTTCAAGGGCAGAAAGAAATGATTTTAACCAAATGGTCGGGATTTTCATGTGTAAAGCCCAAAATGAGGCAAGCACAGTTTGGTAACCCATCTCAATAAGGGTGATAGCGAGAGCGGATAACTGGTGGGTGAATATACGCTTGTCAAGCGCCCCTGAATGACATATGAAAAGAACTGCTATCTGCCCTGTCCCAAATAGGCGATCCTGTCGTCTGATACTAACTTCATTGTTTGTAAAAACAGCTTTAAAACCATCTAAACCCCGAGAACCATGTCCGATAAACACATTAATTTGTGTCTGAATTGGTTTCTGAGGAAACCTATCAGTTATATATGTTGGAGAAAATGGCTTCAAATCTTCCTCGATCATTGAATAGATTGCACTTATTGTAAAATCAGAGTCAACAAGGGGTGCCCATACAGTCAATTGTAAAGGCAATTTCAATTTTTCTTTTGTCTTATCCTTCATTATAAACAAATCTGGATTTAATATGTTACTAACCGGAGTCAATTGTGAAAGGAATTGATGATTCCTGTTTTGTATTAGGTTCAAAGGAAAAGTAGAAGAGAATAGATCACAGATAAATAATAACTCAAAACCCTTAGGGATTGGAATAGAGGCAAATTCGAGATTGGTGTGGATCTCCTGGGAAATATCATCTAAAGTTCTTACTTGTATTACACCGTTTTTCCCGACAGGCGTAGGTTCATCAAAAAAGAATTTAGGTAATTTATTCCAAACCCAATTCCGAGTTAACTTTTCGGTCCAACCAGTAGCTGGATATATACTTCTAAAGTGTCCTTGATGAAGGATTGCATAGAACATGTTTCCCCTTGACTTAAATAGCCATATAGCTATCTGGTTCTCCTGAAGCGGCAATTCTTTTTCGTAATAATCCTTAAGATTTACTAATTTTTCATCATTAAGATTACTGAATTGGTTGACAGAAATTGGACGCAGGGTTCCATTTGGTACAAATTGTTCACTGAAATTAATACTGCTGTCATTCACTATTAAAAAGCAAAGAAGTAAGTCTTCAATATTGTTTTCATCAATAATACTTTCGAGAAGTCTTTCGGCAGGAATTACTAAGCGTTGAATTTCGTTAACGTAATCGATTCTTTGCCTCGTAGCTTTTTCCTGAAATATCCCTTGAATCAGGTCTTTTCGAGTCAGTTGCGGATTCTTAGATGTAATCATTTCAATCCAGAAATTTTCATCACAAGATAAACATGATTTAAACGATGAGATTGCCCGTTGTAAGAATTTATCAATATTAGTGGAAAGCTTATATATCTCTTTAAGATTTAATACAAATGTCAACCACGGCCTTGCGCTGGCCCCACCATAATTCAGTACATTCTCTAAATTCTTGTTTAAATAATCAAAAACGTCTTGCGGGAGATCTTTATCCTTCCTCATCATCTGCATATTAAAGTACATTAGTTCCCATTTCTGTCTTTCATAGTCGACTAATTCAAGATTATTTATAGCGGAATGGTATATGCGGTCGCACATGTAGGGCAGACCGGAGTTCCGAAATAAGGCGAATATATCCTGTAACAGTTCATTGAAGGATCGCCGGACAATTACTTCCTTCTTTATAAACGCCTGAATGTAAAGGAGATAGTAAAATAGAGATTCGAGAAGATTGTACTGATCTTTGTATATACGAAAAAACGTAAGATGAGCAAATTCTGGGACACCATCATTGTAGCATCTAATATTAGTTTCTTCGCCCAAATCACGCGCCAACTGAAACATTCTATGAATATTCAAATTATAAATAAGAGCACCCCAAAGGGAAAAGAAGCTAACAAGACAATTGTAATTCTTGCACAAATCATAGACAATGAAATATAGCAATAATAAAGAGGTTATACTATTATCGTCCTTATTAGCTGCGAAATCGGAATTGATATGTTGAATCATCCTTATTAGATGAGTTAACAGTTGTTTTTTTATAGTTGGTTCTAATTCAATGGAAAGCGCAAAATCCGAAAACATAATTTGTTTTCCGGCAAATTCGTTTAAGCAATCCCTATAGGTATTAATAATTTGATCTAGGTCGTATTGGGTTTCCCAAGGGATAATCTCATCGCAAAGTGGTTTACCATTAAGAGAATCTATCGCATTGTTGACAAGTACCAATAGCAGGGCAATTGATGAATTCTTATATTCCTCCAAAATGGATAAGACTGATAGTCTGGCACGGTTAAAATCATCCAATTCAAGGCGCGAAATTTTTTCGATTATTTCTTTTAGTATGGCTTTTAATGAATCTTCTTCACACTCGCCGAACAAATGATATTTCGAGAGTTTGTCATCCAATGTGACAAAACAATCTCTAAGATCTGTTAAAGTATTTGATTTTAAATTGTTTGTCATAGTAGGTTTCCTTATAGGTAATTAGGCTTGGTTTGGAATGTTGAAAAAATTAATAAATATAAATGAATGCAAGTTTAGTCCTTTCATGTTATCGACATTTTTCTGTTTTTAGTGTATACTGTTTACTAGTTAATAAACATTTGGATGAGGATAGCCATGAATTCATTTGGAGAATTAATAAGTACTTTACGAAAACAAAAGGGTTATTCAATTAGAGAATTTGCAAAAATTGTCCAGTTAAGTCCAGGTTTTATCAGTCAACTTGAACGAGGAAAAGCAAGTTCCTTTCCTTGTGAAAATAACATTCGTAAAATTGCAAACGCCCTTAATTATGATGAGTTAGATCTATTAGCAGAAGCAAAAAAAGTCCCTTTAGAAGTACAAGAAGCATTTTTTGCAGATCCTAAAAAAGTAGTTTACTTATGTAGGCAGATAAGGAGCAAAGATGTTTAGTTATGATAACAATGGAATTCCTATTTTAAGTTCTTATCAAATTGAAGAATTAGCTACTAATCTACTGAAAGAATTCGATCCAAAGTCTCTTGGTTATCTTCGAACCGCTTCAATGGAAAAACTTCTTGAATATATTGGGGAGCGGGATGGTGTTGAAATAGGATATGATGATTTATCTATTTACGGCGTAGGAGTATTAGGTATTACTGATTTTCAAAATAAAAGGATATTAATTGATGAAGAACTTGCAGCAGATGAAAAAAAAGAATCGATATTCAACTTTGCGTGTGGGCATGAAATTGGACACTGGATTATGCATAGATTTAAACCCATTACAGTTCAGGAGAAAAGTGAACGGAAAGTACTTCGCAAATTAATTTGTGTTAATGATGAGATTGTTTTATGCAATACATCATTTCTTAACCCCAAAGCTTTTTTAGAATGGCAAGCAAATTCATTTGCCGCCTCATTATCAATGCCGGAAAGACAAGTTAAATATTTAGTTGCTACTTGGCAAGAAAAAGAAGGAATTAGAAATTCGGGCTCCATTTATTTAGATGATCAACCTCAAAATCGAATTGATTATCATAATATCTCCAAATTTCTTGTAAATGAATTAAGAACTTCAAAACAGGCTATTTATTTACGCCTAAAGAACCTGGACATTCTGCATGAAAAAGAATATAAACTAATTGAAATCTTGGAAAACGTGTTTTCAAAATAATACCTAGTTATTTTGATATCTCAAAGATTTTTAAACAGGATATTTTGTTGTCCCAAAATTATTTATGAATTCCAAACAAGGTATTTTCCTGTCTGCAAACGAGGTATTTAGCTGTCCTTGTACTTTTTCACTGGAAAATTTTAGCCTTTTTATAATTCTAGTTTACATAAGATGTATTATACGACCCAACGCTTGAGGACCTAAACCTCGATTTTATATCCAAGATTTTATATCCAAATCCATGAACTCCACCGGCAAATTTTTATGAATAATATTCGTCTTTTCTCATCCATTAATAAGGAGTAATACCAGCGTAGCTGTTACCACCCGCAAAGCAAATGGAACTAAATGTAAATTATTAAAGAATATTAACGGACAGTGTTTTTCGCATTTTCCGCACTTTTTGCAGTCACTTGCACTAGTTTTTTTATGCGGATGCGTTCTTCTTTTGTTAGCTTCCAGCCAAGTGCCCCCATATTGTCATTCACCTGCCGGATATTTTTCATTCCCGGAATTGGAACGACGCATATATCTTCGGTGGTCAAAAGCCAGTTGATAGCCACCTGTGCGAGTGTTTTACCATGAGTATTCGCTATTTCATCCATCACCATAAACGAAACAGAATCATTGCGTACCTTTCCCGCTTTAACCGCATCGGCCATAACATCCATGCATTCTGTTATGCAATTTTTAGATGGTGGAGCATGCATCTGGTACAAGTCAAGGTAATCAACTCCCAAGCGCAACAAACTTCCATCGAGTGCTTCCATCAAAGCACGTGGCGAATAATGGTATTATAAAATCATCCAACTCAGGTGAAAACATTCAACTTCCAGCCAACCGGCAAGCGATTGAAGCAATCTTCGGCCGGAAAGGAACAGTCCAGGAACAAGTTTTAAAATTGACTTTTCCTCGCACCGATTTACATGTAAATATCGGTGTAATTCCGGTTGAACCCGGCTTTGCGCTCACCTCCTGGATTGCTTTTAAACAGCATCGAAACCGAACGATGATCATGGGCGACCTGGTCCTCTTGGACCAGGAAATCAACCCGGTCATTTCCAAATTGATTGAAGGCGGCGTCGCTATCACAGCCTTACACAATCACTTGATAGGCGAAACTCCGGATATTATGTATCTGCACTTTGAAGGACATGGAGAAGCGCTTAAACTGGCCGAAACTATGAAAGATGCCCTCGAACTTACCGGAACTCCATTATCATCATTACCGGCTCAAACAGCCAGAAGAATTGACTGGACTATTATCGAGTCAATCCTGGGCCGCACCGGGCAAAAAAAAGGCAACTTGCTATCATTCTCAATTCCACGGGCGGACAAAATCTATGAGGATGGGATGGAAATACCGCCGTTTATGGGGTTGGCGATGCCAATCAACTTTGAACGGGTGGAAAATAAAGCCGCTACGACAGGAGATTTTGTCCTTTTGGTCAAAGAATCCGGTGGTGCGTGCTTTCGGGAAAACGGCATTCAAATTACAGCCATCCATAACCATATGTTATTCGAGACCCCTCGCATCTTCTTTCTTCATTTTTGGGGAGTCGGGACGCCGGAAAAACTGGCAAAAGGCATAAAGGAAGCGTTGGAACAAACCAATATTAGGGGGATAAAGAGATAACCTTTGCCGCGATAGACTTGAGCCACCAATGAGGTATGATTTTTCCCGACTTGAATTTTTGGGTGAAGTATGTTAATCTAAAATAAGATTTTAAAAATATTAATAGTATCTTTCGGTTGGGCGGATGAACACATTCGCTTTCAAGAGTAATTTTAACTTCCGGGGTGGGAAGCTCTTAATTAGAGCAACCCACTTTTTTATTTTGATTAGAGAGGGTGATTTTCTTGCATACACCAATATCTATATTCACGTATTGCCCATTTATCTTACTTTTATTAATAATTGCGGTTTTGCCGCTTATTGCGCCTCGCTTTTGGGAAAAGAACCGGAATAAAGCAATTATCACGGCAGTTTTAAGTATCCCGATTGCCTGGTATCTATTAATCCATAATTCCCACGAACTATTGAGCACAATGGAAGAATACATTTCATTCGTTCTACTATTGGCTTCGTTATTTATTATTTCTGGCGGAATCTTGATTAATGGCGATCTCCGGGCGACCCCCAAAAATAATACCATATTTTTATTTCTAGGGGCGATCTTGGCCAATCTGGTAGGGACTACCGGGGCCAGTATGCTTTTAATCCGTCCTTTGCTAAAAAGTATCAGTGAACGGAAACATATTTACCATGTCCCTATTTTCTTTGTCATCATTGTCTCGAATATCGGCGGTAGTTTAACGCCATTAGGCGATCCGCCGCTGTTTTTGGGATATTTAAAAGGAATTCCTTTTCTATGGACACTAAAACTATTTCCATTATGGGCTACCGCAATCAGTCTTTTACTCGGTCTTTTTTATATTTGGGATTCAATCTGTTACCGTAAAGAACGGCGAGTTGATATTTTAAAAGACAAAAACATAACCAAACCGCTCAGGATAACCGGTAAACTTAATCTCCTTTTCTTACTAGGAGTGATTTTAACGATCTTTTTACAGGTGAAAACGCCTTATCGTGAAGTGATAATGCTTTCGATGCTTATATTATCACTTAAATTTACCCCTAAAGAAATCCGGCGGCAAAATAATTTTACTTTTCATCCAATTATCGAAGTAACAATTCTTTTTGCTGGAATTTTTGTTACCATGGTGCCATTAATGATCTTACTTGAAACAAAAGGCGCACTGTTTGGCATTACCAAACCATGGCAGTTTTTCTGGCTGACCGGAGGATTAAGTTCTTTTTTGGATAACGCTCCCACATATTTAACCTTTATAACTCTGGCGGAGAGCATTACAAAAAACAGCTTAGCTCATTTGCCGGTGATAGCCGGAATCCGGGAGGATTTACTGATTGCCATCAGTTGCGGTGCGGTTTTCATGGGAGCTAACACTTATATCGGCAACGGCCCGAATTTTATGATTAAGTCCATTGCTGAAGAACAAGGCTGTAAAATGCCCCATTTCTTTGAATACATGATTTACTCGGGAGCAATTCTATTGCCGGTATTTATAATTATTACCCTCTTATTTTTTATCTAAGATTTAATAACGAAAGGAGGTGATAACTATGAGTTTAACAATGGTTTGGGGCACAGTTATAGTGATCTTATTAATTTTTGCCTTATTTGCTTATGGCGCTCACCGTGCTGATAAAGCTATTGAAGCCAAAATGGCAGCTAAAAGAATGGAAATGGTAAAATCGGGTTCAAAAGCAAAGACGAATTGACCTGGGAGTTTGAAACATGAAGCGAAACGAACAAATCTGGTGGTTTATTATCGGTTTAACTTTTTCGGCTATTTTTACAATGGCCTTGTTTCACTTTACCAATGATTCTTTAAAAAGTGATCAACATCTTACCACCTTTAACTCAGCCGTTACTACTGATTTGTTTTTGTTCGCCAATCACAATTCTAAAAATGATTTACCTTCCCAAGATAAAAATGACAAACAATCTCCCAAAGAACTACCGGTTTATCGATTACAAGCCATTTCCGTTAACAATGTTAACTATTCAATTGCCATACGGGAAATAATGCCTTTTTGGGAAAGAACCTTCGAGATGAAAGAACCTCGTATTTTAATAAGTTCTTTTTTACCGATATTTGTCATTTCAGTCTTTTTGATTTTTTATCAGACTGCCCGTGCAAATTCGGGAGATGATAAACTAACTCAAAGTCGTATGGATATATTTGAATGCCCCACCTGCCCCACTACCTCATACTGACCACTCATTTTCCAAGGCATACACACAGAAAAAGTACCTTAGAGTATAGGGAGTAATTTTATCACTATGTTCATTAAAAATATGATTTACACGAATTCGGCTCACCTTCTCTGATGTTTATTTCTCATTCAGATTTTAATCGCACCGGCCCCGGGTAAAATCCGGCTAAAAAAATGCTGTTGCCATTCCCGGTTCCGCCATCGTTGGTAGCACTCCTGCCTATCCCGATGATTAACCGGACACACCATAATCTTCATCGAATTTCATCCCCTTGTACCGGAATGCCATATGGTCCGTCAATCAGACAAGCAATGGCCAAACATTTTGGCTTTATTTTTCGGTTAATCCATTGTTGAACCGCCTGTTCAACTACCCTGGAAATCATATGAAACCCGCTTTGGTAACGTTCAGCGGCAGGCAGAAACAAATTGCCATCGATTCCCGGAAGATATATATAATCATCCCGGGTTAACTGCGGGCTGTAATAGATGAAGTTGTCCATCGGTATTTTGGTGAAAAGCCTGGTCCACATCTGAACCTGCCATTGTTCGGGAATGAAGGTCCAATCCCCGGAAAGAATCAACCGGTTGAAATTTTCCGGCCCAATTAACTTCAGCAGATGTAAAATGGTGCGATAATGCGGGCTTCCCACCGGATCGGGATCACGGTTGTCAGCGGCCATAATTAATGTTCCACCCGGTATTAAAATCCGGGCCGCTGTTACTCCAGCTTTGGCCGCCTGGTAATGGTTGACTCCCACATAACCGGCATGGCTTATGACCAGATCGTATTCTTTATCCACTTTAATTCCCACGGATTGTTTAAGCTGTTCAACCGCCTGCTGGTGGGCCGTTTCCAAATCCCCGGCGTACACTCCGGTGAGGCGAAACCGTTGATCCAGGGTAACATTAATAATATAATCCGCCCCGGCTTTCCGGGCAACCTCCAACGCCTCTTCGTGGCAAGGATTGCCCTCCAGGATCATATCACAAGCGTGAGGCGAAGAAAGCAACGTCGCCCCATGAAAAGTATGGGCGATTTCTACCCCTGTCAAACCAGGACAAACCGATTTTCGGCCGCCCGAAAAACCAGCCATGAAATGGCTCTCCACTACCCCTGTCAAGATCTTCAAACCGGCTTCCAAATACTCGCGGTTGACAAAGATCCGGCTGCCCCGGCGGGTTTCGCCTAGGTAGGCCAGCTGTTCCCCATCCGAACATTGATGGTTGACGATGGATATCCCGGCGTCAAAAATCCGTGAATCTAACATTTCTTTTAATTCCGATTCCAACAAGGCGCGATGAGTCCCTGTGGCTACGATAATACGAATTCGTTCCCTGGGAATCCCGTGAGCCAGCAGCTTTTCGATCACCGGCCATAAAATTCCGGTTTCCCCTTGATAAGGTGCCGGACGAGTGTTGTCCGAAATAACGACAACCGCTTTCAAGCCGGGCTGTAACTTTAACTTGGCTTCAATCACCGCATCCAACCCGGCGGAATCGATGGAGTGATATAAAGCTTCTTGAATCGCTCTTTGAGGGTTTGACAAAGGTTTAGGAGCGGGCATGGATAAAATCTCCGTCTGCTTGGGCAAATTTAAAATAATTTTTTCCCGGCCAAGTTCAATGGGGATCTTTTTCATGGAAATTCCTCTTTTATTCAATGAAAAACATTACGATCAAACCCAAAATTAGAATGTAAATCAGACAAAACTTGATTGTTTGATGAAAAATTTTCCCTTCCGACCCTGTTAACCCGGTGACCGCCGCCGCAATTGCGATATTCTGGGGTGAGAGCAATTTCCCCGCCGTGGCTCCGGAATCATTGGCGGCGGTAATCCATTGTGGATTGATTCCCAAATGAAGCGCGGTTTGCTTTTGAAGTTGTCCAAATAAAATATTGGCGGAAGTATCGCTACCCGTCAAAAAAGTGCCCAAAGCGCCTATCGCTGGAGAAATCAACGGAAACAGTTTTCCAGCCGCCGTGGAGAGCGTTAAGGCAATTCTTTCGATCATTCCCGAGTATGACATAATTTCGGACATTGCGACAAATGCGCATATGGTGATGATTGTTTTTGATAATTGGCGAACTGTCTTCACAAAAATACTCATTAATTGCCGCCAGGTGGCGCCCTGAATCAATCCACCCAAAACAGCGGCCAGGAAGATAAACGTTCCCGGAGTTAAAATCCAGTTAATGCGCATGCTTTTCCCGCCGGTTCCCCGGTAAATCAGTAACTCGCTTTGAAAATTGCCAAAAAACGAGTTAATGACGGGGAATATACTACTGGTGGTAAAAATAAATATAAATAATAAAATATAGGGCGACCAGGCGATCAGTCCTTCGGCCGGCCGGACTTTTACTACATTTTGAGCTTCATCTATCCTGCCTTTTTGCAAACGAAGCCAAAGCATAATTGAAGCCAGTGAGGCGATTCCACCCAGCATGGAAGGTAATTCGGGGCCAATATAACAAGCCGTCCAATAATGAACCAACGCAAAACTCAAGCCGGCTGTGAGGGTAATACCGATAACCCCTTTTAAACCTTCTCCCTTTCTTGCGGTTAGCCAAACCATTATCAGCGGAATGATAATAATCAACGGCGTCAGTTGAGAGGCCACATTTTTGCTTAAAACCGGAATTCCGTAACCGGTCAGACGGGACAGGGTAATCAATGGAATACCGATGGCCCCGAAAGCCGTGGGAGCTGTATTGCCAAGTAAACAAATCAGCGCTGCAAAGATTGGTTCAAAGCCAAGCGCCATTAAAATACCGGCCGGAATGGCGACCGCCGTCCCATATCCTGTGGCTCCCTCCAAAAATCCAGAAAAAGCCCAGGCTATGATTAGAACTTGAATCCGGCGATCCGCGGAAAGCCCGGCAAGCATTGTTTTTATCTTGTCGATGTTTCTCGTTTCAACACTGACATTATAAGAATAAATAGCTCCAATCACTGCCCATAAAATCGGCCAAATCGCAAGGATGATCCCTTCTGTGGCCGCTTCCAAGGTATAGATGGGGGGAAAGTTGTAAAAAAATACGGCGATAATTACCGTGACCGCAAGTCCGGTTAAACTGGCCTTAATGGCCGAAATCTTAAACCATCCCAGACTGGCGAATAACCAAATAAGAGGGATAAATCCCAAAAAACTCAAGCCCAAAGAATTCATGAATACGTTCCCCCCCCGCGCCGCTCCATCAACGCAATCCGGACCAGGGACGTTCTCCCCCAAACCCTCCTTTTTATCTTATCATAATTAAAACCCGAATAGATAAATAAACTTTTTAATTGCTTCCTCTTCGGCGCCTACCGAAGAGGAAGGATTTTTAAGGAGGATTTTAGTTGCCTTTTGAAAATTGATCAATTCAGATCCGCTTGCAAAAACCAAGAGTTTTACCTTTTGGCTAATTTCATTTGTTTGAATTTCATTACTTGCTCTTTGATCGCCCGTTCAACTGGAAGCCGTTCCATACTTGAAGCGCCATAGAAACCATTGATGCCCGGCATGAGAGCCATTGCCTTGGTTACGTTTTCCGGTTCGTCGAAGGGGCCGCCGTGGCATATAACCAAGACATCTTTCCTTATTTTACGGGCGGCCTCGGCAATCCGCATGGTGATATCCATGGCTTGATCCATTGTCATGGCAGCCGCCGCGCCAATGGAACCTCCGGTAGTCAGGCCGACGTGGGCCACGATTAAATCCGCCCCTGCTTTGGTCATCGCTTCGGCTTCGCTTTCATTGAATACATAGGGCGTGGTCAAAAGATCCATGTCGTGGGCCAGCTTGATCATCTCGACTTCTTTGTCATATCCCAATCCGGTGGCTTCCATATTGGCGCGCATCTTCCCATCAAAAAGGCCCACCGTCGGGAAGTTTTGCACACCGGCAAAACCCATTTCCTTAATTTGTTTCAGAAAGACCGGCATTAACCGGAAAGGATCCGTGGCATTGACTCCAGCAATCACCGGGGTGTGGTTAACCACCGGCAGAACCTCCCCCGCCATTTCCAAAACGATCTGGTTTGCGTCTCCATACGAAAATAAACCGGTGATGGAAACCCGCCCCGCCATCCGGTAACGGCCGGTATTATAAATCACAATCAAATCAATGCCTCCGGCTTCTTCACATTTGGCGGAAATACCTGTACCCGCCCCGCCGCCAATGATAGGGATACCTGCCTGGGCTTGAGCATAAAATTTTTTCATAATTTCATTCCGCGACATAACCATGTTTATTCTCCTTTTTTAAGCATTTCCAGCAAAGTTTCCGCTAGCTTCCCCGAAAATTCAGGGTCGTTAATGTTATTATCCATCAAGATTACCGGGATATCTCTTCGGATCTTTCGTTGTAGGGCATTCACAAAGGCTTGATCCGCTTCGGGCCACCAGAAAGGTTGCCCCGGGGCATCCACTTCGGAGAAACCTTTCATCGGGATGAATACAGCTACAGGGCTGCGTGCAGCATTTAATTTTCCGGCGAAAATTTCTCCGATACGCTCGTTTTCTTCGGGTGTAGTCCGCATCAGGGTGACATTGGGATTCCAGTGATAAAACTTCCGGTCCTGGTAACGGGCGGGAATGGTCTCTGGAGCCCAAAAATTACACATATCGATGCAAGCAGGAGTGACTACCTGGGGGATACTGGCTTTTGCAGCCGCTTCCAAGCGGGTGGGTCCGGCGCTTAAAACACCGCCGCAGATTTCATCAGCCCATTCAGTGGTGGTGATATCCAATACTCCGGCAAAATAACCGTTTTCAATTAACATTTCCATGGTCTTCCCGCCCGTTCCGGTAGCGTGGAAAACCAGCACCTCAAAACCTTTTGATTCCAAAATCGTCCGGGCATTGTCCACGGCGCGGGTGGTATTTCCAAACATCGAAGCAGCGATTAATGGTTTCTCATCCGCCATTTTTTCTGGCTTTCCCGCCGTCATGCCACAGATAGCGCCGGCGGCATTGATGAAAATAATGCGGCTAATCCGGTTGAGGCCGGATACATCCACAATGGAAGGCATCATGGTAATATCCGTCGTCCCCACATAAGGGCTGGTATCGCCGGAAGCGACCGTGGAAACCATTAGCTTGGGGAGTCCCACGGGTAATGCCCGCATGGCGCTGGTGCCCATGGCGGTTCCGCCGCCGCCGCCCATGGAAATAATCCCGTCAATTTTCCCCTCATTATAAAGCTTCCTAACGACGATGGCGATGCCGCGAGTCATTGCATCCAAGGCTTCGCCACGATCTCGGCGCGCGATTATATCTTCCATTCTAACTCCACCAGCTTCCGCCACCGTCTCGGCCTTGATATCCGGTGCAAAGAGAGGGCGGCCAAGCACGCCAACATCGATCACCAAGGTACGAAAACCCCGTTTTTCAATTTCGGCCTTTAAAAATGCATATTCATGGCCCTTTGTATCAAGTGAACCAATAATTGCAATAGTTTTTTGCATTGTTGTTCTCCATTTCCCCTAAACGCCAAGGTACTTTTGGCGTAAATCCGGATTATCCAAAAACTGTCCAGCATCGGACTCATAAGCGGTCTTTCCGCTCAGAATGATATATACTCTTTCGGCTAAAGCTTCAGCCACGCGGATGTTTTGTTCAACCAACAAAAGGGAGATATTGTTTTTCAACAATTCGCGGCTAATCTCAATCACCCTGTCATTGGCCACCGGCGACAATCCTTCGGAAGGTTCGTCCAGGAGAATGATATCGGGATTAGTCACCAAAGCGCGTCCAATCGCCAACATTTGCTGTTCACCGCCGCTTAGGCGGGTACCGCCGATCTTACGCCGGGCATCCAATTCCGGAAAAAGCTCAAATACTTTTTTGGGGGTCCATTCATTGGCGTTTCGGGTCTTACGATAGGTTAAAGTCAAATGTTCCTCCACCGATAGCGAAGGAAAAAGCCGCCGCCCCTGGGGAACATAACCGATTCCTTTACCGGCGATTTCAAAGGGCTTTTTACCGGAGATTTCTTCGTCTTTCCAACGGATATTGCCTGACTTTGGAGGAGTCAAACCCATAATGGCTCTTAATAAGGTGGTTTTTCCCATTCCATTGCGGCCGAGGACCGCCACGCATTCTTGTCCGACAGTAAGAGAACAGCCTTGCAATACATGGCTATCGCCATAATAGGCATTCAGATCGGTAATTTCTAATCGAACTTCCTTTGTTGAATCTGCCATCAGAGTATCCTCCAAGTCTTAATATGGTGCGCGATGCGCCACAAAAGTTTTCATCGTACGTCTGCAACGGCGCTTCCAAGATATATCTTTTGAACCTCTTGATTGGCTTTGATTCCTTCGGGCGTATCCTCGGCAATCAATGCCCCGTGGTGTAATACACTGATACGATCCGCGATCTCCAGGACAATCTCCATATCATGCTCGATGATAATCAGGGTGATATCCGCCGGTAAGGATTTAATTAATAAGGTCAATGTATGCCGTTCGGAAGGAGAAAGACCGGCGGCAGGCTCGTCGAGCATGACCAATTTCGGTCGCATAGCCATGGCCATGCCCACTTCGAGCTGCCGTTGGAGGCCGTGAGATAATTCTGAAACCCGGTTTTTTAAATAATCACTAAGCTTAACATCTTCAGCCACTTGATGCGCCCAATCAAGTTCTTTGTAATATTTATTCCAGCGTTTGAAAAGGGAGCATTCAATCCCGGTATGGGACACACCGGCTAAAAACAAGTTCTCTTCCACTGTGAGGTTCAAAAATAACTGTGAGATTTGATAAGTGCGTCCCAAGCCCATTCGTGCCCGCTCCTGGATTGATTTTTTGGTAACATCAGCACCAAAAACTTCGACCTTGCCTTGATCGGGAATTAATTCACCGGCAATCAAATTAAACAATGTTGATTTGCCGGCACCATTCGGCCCGATCAACGCACGCCTTTCACCAACCGGAACGACAAGGTTTACCGAGCGGACGGCCTGGACTCCTCCGAAATTTTTGGATACGTTCGTGGTTACTAAAGCGTGCTTTTGATCTGGTCGATTCATTGTAATTGGCTCCTTAAACAGATTTGACTATGATTTAACGGGGTATTACTTGCCAAACGGCAGGAATTTATAATCCTCGTCCACTTTAAGCATTTCAGCGGGCATCTCTGAACGTTTGTCGGGTGGGTAACTTCTGGAATCCGCATGTTGCTTCATATAGAGTTTGGAATCATACGGGCCGAACTGGCTAACGTTCTTAATTGTGAACAATCCTTTATTATAAAGATTGCCGTTTTTATCTTTGGCCACTTCCCGGATATACACGTTCACAACAGCGGCATTATATTGGTCCATACGAACAGGACCACGGGGTGAATCGGACATATTGACATCGTGCATGGCCTTAACTAGAGCGGCATTATTGGATACATTGCCATTTACTTTCGCAATTCCGCGTAAAATCATCCGCATACAATCATAGGCAAATACGGAAGCGGCGGAGGGAGTATGGCCCCAGCGTTTGACAAAGGCTTTACTAAATTTAACCCATTCGGGAGTACTGAGATCGTCGGTGGTTAAATGGGCGGAAAGAGCACCGGCAATTTCCTTGGGCATTGAATCAAGATCGGGTTTCTCAAAGGTATTTGATTGGCCGATTAATGGAATTTTTTTCAGCATGCCCAACTCCACATATTGTTTGACAAAGGCAACCGCATCGGAACCGGCGCCGTTATACATGACCGCATCATAACCAGCATTTAAAGGAATTGCGGCAATAATCGACGAGTAATCGGAGGTGGGCACCGGATGCCAGACCGTCTTAACCTCAAGACCGCCGCCGCGATAAAAACCACGTTTAAAACCATTCCCCTGGTTATATGGGTAAGAGTAGTCCTCGCCAATCATATAAATCTTTTTATACCCTTTTACCTTGGCCAGCCAGTAACCAAAGGGATCCATCGGCTGCGCGCCGGTCCAGGTCGGCCGCAAAATATAAGGATACCACTCACGCATAGTCATGTCCTCCGAAGCGGCGTACATGGGAATAACCGGAATTTTCTTGTCTTTCATGTAATCACCCACAGAAAGACCTTCATCGCCGGAGACCAGCCCGGTAAGGATATCAATCTTATCTTGCTGCACAAGCTGTTTGGCTTTGTTAACCGCCTGATCGTTATCAAGTTGGTCATCGGCATAAATTACATTGATTTTTTTCCCGGCAACTTGATACTTAACCTCTTCCAGCGCCAAAACGGCGCCTTCTTTCTGCATTTCGCCGAACGTAGAAAATACACCCGTAAATGCGCTGATAAACCCTATTTTAATATCCGATGATCCCGCTGAATCAATCTTGTAACCAGTGGCAAATACCGCAAAAACCATGACAGAGACGATAAATAACGGCATTACTCTTTTGGATATTTTCGCAAACAATTTTACTCACTCCCTAAATAATGTTGTTCATTGCGGAACCAAATTCGTAATGAATCTACAGAGTTTTCCAGGCATCACTCCTTTCACTGGGTCAAAAAAGCGTTCCCGTGGTGTTTCATCGAACTTGCCCGCCATCGCTTATGGTTTTTCTCGCTGTTTTTTTAGTAATGACAGTTTGAGTCCTTTTTTCATTCCGGCGAGCCATCCTAAAATGCCATTCGGGGTTAACAGGACGACTGCCAAAAAGATAATGCCGATTACAGTATTATAACGAGGCGTAATCTGGCTGATGATAACATCGAGCCAAACGGCGATGGCCGTACCGATTACCGGGCCCCAGAAATAATTCGCCCCTCCTAAAATAACCACCAGCAACACCCAGATAGTGCGGCTCAGCTGTATGGTAGTGGGTGTAATAATCCCTGTGGAATAGACGCTCAAGATACCACCGATTCCCGCATACAAGGCAGCAATTATAAATACCGCCACTCTAATCCAAAATACAGAATATCCAAGCGCCGTCATACGCCGGGGGCTTTCCCGGATACCGTTCAATATCAAGCCGAATGGTGATTTTACGAGGCGCCACATGATAAAAATCCCCAAGCCGAATATCATCAGCGCGGCCCAATAGAAATTGGCTTCATTGGCGAAATTTATACCAAGCACAGTCAGCGGCCGGATACCGCGGATGCCCGCCCACCCATGCAGGAGGCTGGTATTCTGCCGAGCAAACGCCCAGCAAATCTGCCCCAACGCCAATGTTAACATCAGGAATACTATCTGGTGGGTGCGCATCACCACAATCCCAAAAGTCATCGCCATAATTAAAACCGCAAGAATACCCGCCACTTCAGGGATCGGAAACGAAAACCCCCGCTCCACCCCTAAAAGACCGATTACGTAACCGGTAAGGCCAAAGAAGGCTGTTTGCGTAAGACTGACCATACCACCTTGTCCAACGAGTATTCCAACGCTCAATGCCAGAAAACTGAAATAAATAATCCTGACAAAAGTGGTTACCGTATACTGTGACGCATAGAAGGGAAGCAAAATCAACAAAATCACTATAATGAGGCCGAAAATGCGCTTGCACTGATTGTTTATGTTCAACATTATGCTCCCCTCCCGAATAAACCTTGAGGTCGGATGGCCAAAACGATAGCCATCGGCACGAAAACCAAAAACATGGAATATTCAGGTGCAAAAGCCAGTCCGAATGAAAGGATCTGCCCCAAAATGAATGAACTGACAATTGCGCCCAGTAAACTACCCATTCCGCCCAAAATGATGACCACCAGCGAATATGTCAAAATGGTCGAATCTTCACCGGGGCTCAATGAAAGGTAAGTGCCGCCGAGAACTCCGGCAATACCAGCCAGCAGAGCCGAGATCACAAACATGGAAGTATAAATCGTATCAATCCGTAAACCCAAAGCGTTAATTGTTTCCCGATCATCCACGCTAGCCCGGACCGCGGCGCCAAATTTGGTTTTATAGAGAATGAACCACAAAAAAACGGCAATTAAGATACTGATAAACATCAGAATGTAACGGAAGCCAGGATAGGTTATTCCCAGAAGCGTAACCGGTTGATTCATAAATTCGGGAACCCGGAGTGTCAACGGATGGCCGCCCCACAAGGCTAGGGAAATATCGGCAATAATCATCGACAGGGCAATGGTAAGCAATGTTTGCGGGTTATCTCCCTTAACCCGGGTTAACATGGTCCGTTCGAAGAAAAATCCAAAAAGGCCTATAAAGATTGCCCCGGCGGCCAAAGCCAGCATCCAATTCCCTGTTAAGTTCAATATCCAATATCCAATATAACCTCCTAACAGGTAAAAAGCGCCATGGCTTAAGTTCACCACTTTCATTAATCCGAAAGCCAGAGTCAAACCGCTTCCCAATACAAAAAACAAAGCGCCCTGGGTAAGCCCGTTTAAGAACAGTATTTTAAGCATCCGAACCCCTCCTAGAAACCGGTGAATGGTTTTTTGAATTAACCGTATAACATTGTTCAATATCCATTCGTACCTTATAGATATGTTCGTACATATAACGGCGCGCTGCAGTTGCATCCCGTGTTTCCACCGCATTGATAATCAATTCATGAAATTTTAATGATTTATGGCCACTCTCCTCGACATTCAATAAGTAATATTCTTGTTGTTTCCGCATTAGTTGGACAATCGGGTCCAATACCAGCATTATCAGAGGGTTACCGGTAGATTCAGCCAAAAGCATATGAAAGGAAAAATCGGTCCTTAAAAACTCTTCAATGTTATATCCGGTATTCAAGATATAGTTCATTTTTTTAATGATATCCCGCAATGCCGCAATCTGTTTTTTATCGGCTTCAATAGCGGCCAGAGCGGCGATCTCCGGCTCTAAAATTTCCCGAACCTTAATCAGGTAATTGTAACCGCCGTCAGGTGCATTCCGTATCGCCCGATCAAAAGAAAGCCCTACACCTTTGGCCACATGATCAACCACAAAAGTGCCTTTAGCCGGCAGCGTCTCAACCCAACCCCTTTCCTTTAAAGTTTTCATCGCTTCCCGGATTACGGTGCGGCTAACCTTATATATTGTAGTCAACTCGTTCTCGGTGGGTAATCTATCCCCCACTCGAAGCTCACCGCTCAGGATTTTTTCCTCGATTAATTCCACTACTTGCTCGTATAATGGTTTAATTTCAGGGATTCGTATTCGGTCCATGTTATATTCCCATCATGTAAGGTAATATCATATTACGATCATATGATGGTATGATATGTATGTAAAGGTGTATATTGTTTCCAATTTTAAATATTGGATAATGGAGATTTTTTTGTAAAACCGGAAGAAACCTTTTGGAATCTTTTGATTGAAATAGATCATAGTTTTCAATCCATATTTGATATAAGTTATTCAAACTTCAATTTATAAATAAAAAAGGCTTGCCGATATGGCAAAACCTTTCACGAATAAAATATATCGTTATAGTTGATTGAATTCCGTCTGTAAAATGGACCGGTTTTAGGACCATATTCTTAATTACGTTTTAAATTTTTCCTTGTGAAACTTTGAAATAATGTAAAGATACAAAAGACAGATTGTGTAAACCAGTAAAAAACCTCTATTTAAGCCGAATGCCGGTAATAATATGGAACAAAACATAAAGAATACAGCTAAAGTACTGATACTGAATGAAAATTCACGAATTACCAAAGGGAACATTTTATTGCCACTTTCAATATGCATGATAATTAATAGCGGGCATAAAGTCGCAGGAAATGCGCTGAATATTCCTGACCATTTTGATCCGAAAACCGAAGCCAAACCGGTTGTCAATAAAATAATGATTCCCGCCGCTATTCCACGGATAATTATCTTACTGAAACTACTTTTGCTTTTATTCATAACCGTCATCCGGGTGACCATTTTACGAACTAGTATAATGTTGCCAGAAAAAGTTGTCAGAAAACAAATCAACGCTAATGGCAGGTTGAGTTTTAAGTTGCTTATCAATATTCCCGCCACCAAGAATAAAAGAAAACTGATTATACTTGCCATCAATATGGATAAAAAACGTCGGCTGATTTTCAAGGCAATCCATAGATAGGTAGTACAAAAAACAAGTGAAGCGGAAAGCCCGGCGATACCCCAGGGAATTCCTCGGATCATAAAAGCAAGCCCTTGTTCCCTTGCAATAAAATAGACCATAATTCCCGTCCCCAAGGGAAAACCGGACAATATACCACCCCAAGCAGGTCCAACCCGTCTGGATATTTCCGTTAAAGCCATCACGGCCACAACGGATATTATCAGTTTAAAAACGATTAAACTACTTAAAATATCAATCTTCTCCTATTTCGTCAGTTCTTTGATGAATTTTTCCAACGTGCCGGCGCACTTGAATTCCAAAAATTTGATTACAATCGAAGCAGTAGTGAAGCCTGGCACCGACTCCGGCAGCCGAGTAAACCTTGGGTAACTTCCGGAGGCTTTTGCAATCACTCAAATAATCCTGAAATAAGTAAATTTTTTTCATATAAAACAAAAAAACCGCAATTACTTATTCACGAAGAATCCCGGGGCTATCTTTGGGCCATTAATGATTGTAACGCTATTATATTATAAAAACCCCTAAGGAACAATCATAAAAATAATGAACCAGTAATTATGCAACTGATTCATCATGGATTATGAAAAATATAACACCAACAGTGGTGTGGGACCTTCCATTTCCGCTATCATGGCGATTAGTTTTTTGGTACTACGCGACGTACAATGATTTTTTTGGACATTTGGCGACACAGGTCTGACACTTCAGGCAGTCGGCATGATTCACCATTCCGGTTTCCTTATAACGATGCACATCAATCTGAATTGGACAATGGCGTGAGCAAAGCTGGCAACCGCTACATTGATCTTTTTTAAAAACAATATGGATGTTTCCGGATTGGCCCCTTTTCTTTTTCGCTACAAAATGAGCCATAGTCCCCATGGGGCAGATTAAACACCAGGCTCTTGGCTGATAAAAATACCCAAGCAAAATCGTCAAGAGCGTGGTGATAAAAACCATCCTTAGGAATACTTGCCCAATGACGGCCGTGTTCCCCCGGGCCATAAAGATTTGAACTGCAAATCCACTCATCAATACGGCCAGAAAAAGCAACCGAAACCAAGTGGCTCTGAAAAAAGCCGGTAACTTGACCCTCCGGGACAGTTTGGCCAAAATCATATCGTTAAAACTGCCCCTGGGGCAAAAGTAACCGCACCACATCCGCCCTTTAAAAAAAGCCACGATTACCGGCGCCAACATACAGATTAATGCAGCGATTCCAAGAATCGGGTAAAACAATCCGGCAACTAAAAAAATAAATAGAACCAGCCAGGACCATCGATGAATCATTATTTTGAACTTTGCCAACTTGAAACCTCCTTAAAATATACCATACCCGGTATGGGATGTATGTATTTTATATTAAAAGATCTCTTACGTTTTGTCAATGGATATATTCGGTTTATAAATCAAAAAAAGGTGGTAAAGCTCAAACGACGAGCTACCCACCTCTCCAAGCATAAACCGGAATTAAGATTTTAAATCATATTTGTTTCGAATCGAACTATCCGATTATCAATATAATTCCTTGTCCGTCCCTTTCGACATATGTTTGGCAATCACCTTCGCCAGTTCCACGATGGGAATGATGGACAATGCTGCAGCCAGTACAATCAACCATTGGATCAAATTCAGGCTCTCCACCCGGAAAATGTGATTGAGCGAGGGTAACAGAACCACCACTACTTGCAAAAACGCAGCCAACAAAATAGCCCCCACTAAATACCGGTTCGAGAACACCCCCATTTTAAACAATGACTGCGTATTCGAGCGGACGTTTAACGAATGCGCCAATTGTATCAATCCCAGGGTAAGAAAGGTCATGGTCACAGCCACGCGATGATTGTACATTGTGAAACCAATATAAAAGACCAACAAGGTAATGAGCCCTTTGATAATACCTTGGTAGGCAATACTAATCCCAACTATCCCGGAGAAGAAGCCGCTTTTCGCGTCGCGCGGTTTCTGGCGCATCACGTTCCGTTCCGCTTTTTCCACTCCCAAGGCCAGGGCCGGGAAAGTATCGGTAACCAGATTAACCCAGAGGATATGAATTGGAAATAACACCGTCCAGTTAAGCATTGTACCCACAAAGAGGGTCACGATCTCTCCCAGATTTGATGAAAGCAGAAACTGGACGGTTTTACGGATATTGCTGTAAATCTTCCGGCCTTCTTCCACCGCGAAGACGATGGTGGCAAAGTTGTCATCAGCCAATACCATATTGGATACGCCCTTAGCCACATCGGTTCCGGTAATTCCCATACCAACGCCGATATCCGCCGCTTTCAACGCCGGGGCGTCATTGACTCCATCTCCGGTCATGGCCACGATCTTGCCCCGTTTCTTCCAGGCATTAACGATTCGTACTTTATGCTCAGGAGAAACCCTGGCGAATACAGAATAATGGCTAATCCGGGCCTCTAATTCATCGTCGTTGAATTGATTCAGTTCGTTTCCGTTAATGATTTCACTTTCATCCCGGGCAATACCCAATTCCTTGGCGATTGCCGCCGCTGTATCCCGGTGATCTCCAGTTATCATTATGGGTCTAATCCCCGCGCCAGTGCAAATCCGAACCGCTTCATGGACTTCCGAGCGGGGCGGATCAATCATGCCGGCCAATCCGACGAAAACTAAATCCGTTTCCAGTGTTTCGGATTTGGGATGCGCGGGTAATTCATCCAAATCTTTATAAGCCACGGCCAGAACCCGTAAGGCTTTCTGGGCCATATCCCGATTGGCGTTTTGGATCGCCACCTTATCCTCGGTGGTTAAGGCTTTAACCTGTCCATTGACCAATTTTCGGCTGCATCGATCCAGCAGCATATCCGGAGCGCCCTTGGTCATCACCCGGAATTGGCTGTCCATCCGGTGAATGGTACTCATCAATTTCCGTTCCGAATCGAAGGGAATCTCGTCAACGCGCGGGAGCATGCCTTCCAGCACATCTTTTTGAAAGCCGTTTTCCGACGCAAATTTTACCAAAGCGGTTTCGGTAGGATCACCTTTCAAATTCAAGCTCTGATCCTCGTTGCGAATAACTTTAGCATCATTGCAAAGCGCCAGAACCTGCATAAAAATCCCCAGCCTGTTGGCATCCGACGGAGTAGCAGCCCTGGTACCAAAATTACTATCTACATAAATCTCTTTTACGGTCATTTTATTCTGGGTTAAGGTTCCAGTCTTATCCGAACAGATAATTTCCGTAGATCCCAGTGTTTCCACGGCAGACAGCTTCCTTACAATGGCGTTTTGACGGGCCATTCGTTGTACACCTAAAGCGAGAACTATGGTAATTACCGCCGGAAGTCCCTCGGGAATCGCCGCCACCGCCAAACTAATGGCCGTTAAAAACATCTCAAAGGTTTCTCTACCCCGCAATATTCCCACTATAAAAATGATTACCGAAATTATGATAATAGCTATCGATAAAAACCGGCTCATCTCCGCCAGCTTTTTTTGAAGCGGCGTTTCCTGCGTCTCACTCCGGGAAAGGTGTCCGGCAATCTTGCCGACCTCGGTATTCATTCCGGTGGCGGTAACCACACCCAAACCTCGCCCGTAAGTCACACTACTGCCTGAGTAGGCCATATTCTTGCGGTCGCCGATGACCAGATCCGGATTGGACAGGACCGTGGTTTCTTTTTCCACCGGAACCGACTCTCCGGTCAAGGCAGACTCTTCGATCTTCAAACTAGCGCATTCCAGCAACCGCATATCTGCGGGAACATAATCACCGGCCTCTAAAATCACAATATCGCCCGGTACCAGATCCGCAGTGGGTAAATCCTGAATAATCCCATTGCGTTTTACCTTGGCATAAGGCGCCGACATTTTTTTCAGTGCCGCCAATGCCTTTTCCGCTTTACTCTCCTGGACTACGCCAAGGATAGCATTGATAATTACTACAACCAAGATAATGACAGTATCGGTAAGCTCATTCATAAGACCGGAAATCGCGGCGGCGATTAGTAAGATGATCACCATCAGATCCTTGAACTGTTCCAAAAACATCTCCAGTAAAGTTTTCTGGTGGCCTTCCTCCAATTCGTTCCGGCCATACATCTCTTTTCGCTGAACCGCTTCCCGGTCGTTTAAACCGTCTTGCCCGGTATTAAAGCTGGTCAGAACTTTCCCGGTATCCAAAGTATGCACCGGGACTTCCAATGGTTGGGGCATAAGTTTATTCCTCCTATAATAAGATTCGCTATGGGATGGCTTGTAAATTTATCAATAAAAAAAGACTCCATCCCAGCATTGTGCTGGAGTAAGAGTCTCACTGAAGCCATTGGCCAACAAAACCGGACGGCTAAGCGCCGACGTATTGACGATTTTGTTCCCTGCGTAGCAGGTCGTTACTCCCTCTATCCATTATTATTTGTTAATTCTTTAATTTTAACAAAAATCCTGCCATCCGGACAAATTTTTTAAGTAAATTTTGAATATTAACCGCCCGAATAAATTCACCACCCGGGAAACAATTTCGCGGATTAATTCCGCTGGCCCATTGGTGGTCCGTAAGGCCTCCCAAATCTTGTTCCGGGGAATAAATTTTAAAAACCAGGATATGTTTGAATCTCAGGTTTCTTATCTTCCATTTCTTCAGTCCACTCCAATTTTAACAAACAACACTTTAAAAAATCATAACACAAAGATTATTTTACATCATGATGTACAGGAAGCGTGTCGAATTTTGGGATAAAATAAAAAATAAAATCCACTATTTTTTGATATTAATCGTTGAATTTCTTGTGAGGCAGATTACGATTGCAACAAATCCTGGAACTTAAAAATCATACTAATTCCTTAATTCTAGATCTTGGTTTAGATAATGTTTTAACCCGCCATTAGTTTCATTTCCTTGGTATACCGTTCTTTAATCGTCAACCAGGTCATATACGTACACATATAATCCAGTTCCGTTTTACGAGCGTCCAAGCTTTCAGGGGATACATTGTTTAAAGTAGATTTTCCGGAATACGATTTTGCTTGTTTTTTCATAATAGTTTCCTCCAAAAATTAATGTAAACAAATCAATTGTGTCCAATTACCAGTTTTAATTTTTGTCCGGCGATGAGATCCGAATTATGTAGATTGTTTTGCGCCTTAATATCCCGGATTACCAAACGCGGATCGGTATCCGGCCCGAATTTTTTTGCCAGTGACCATAAGGTGTCGCCGGGGCGAACAATAATGGTCATTTCTTTGTGCGGCAAGTTGGCCTTGGCGACATTTGAAATATATGTAATCATGAGTACCATAACCGCAACGACGATCAGTAAATGAACCAAAAACTTGGAAAAATACCATTGATATTTTGTTCCATGATAGTTTATTACCATAAATGTTCACTCCTTTATCCATCAATCCAAACTGATGTTCGTTGTCCATATTTATATTAACACGAACAATTGTTCTGGTCAAGTAGAAAAGCGAACAAATGTTTGAAATTTTTTTTAAGGTGTGTTATAATCATGATTGTATAAAGTCGAACATATATTCTCGATGAAATTCCACTGAATAAACCGATACCCTAGGACTTTAGTTAACAATTCAGGCCTCTGGAGAATACAGAAAACAGAATACAGAAGACAAAAAATACCGAAGAGTCCGGATAACGCCCTTTTCATCCTACTGAATTCTGACTTCCGACTTCTGTATTCAGCCGGTGATTATATCCTGAAATCATTACTTTTATTTTTAATTAAGGAGAGGATTCATTGTGGACGATTTAACGGAACGACAGCGTGAAATATTGGATTACATTAAAAAAGAAGTGGACACGAAGGGCTATCCCCCTTCGGTTCGGGAAATCGGAGAAGCGGTGGGTTTGAGTTCCAGTTCATCGGTGCATGCCCAATTGGAAAAATTGGAAGTTTTGGGCTACTTGCGCCGGGACCCCACCAAACCCCGGGCTATTGAAATTTTAGGATCCATGGAAGGACGGGAGGAATTTCGTTTTAAGGATTTGGTGAACGTTCCCATTGTCGGAATGGTAACCGCCGGAGAACCGATCCTGGCCGAACAAAATGTCCAGGATTATTTCCCCCTGCCCAAGGATTTTACCAGTTCAACCGAAGTCTTTATGTTGCGAGTGCGAGGTGACAGTATGATCAACGCCGGGATTCATGACGGGGATATGGTGGTGGTGAACCAGGAAACCTCGGCCTATAACGGCGATATCGTAGTAGCGCTGCTGGGCGAGGAAGCCACCGTAAAACGCTTCTTTAAGGAACAGCAACATGTCCGGCTTCAGCCCGAAAATGAAAAATACGAACCAATCATCACCACCGAAGTCCAAATTCTGGGCAAAGTGGTCGGATTGGTCCGTAAGTTCCACTAAAGTTCAGTCAATCGTCCAAGGTCGAAAGTTAAGCAATCTGAAAAGTCATTCAACTTCAAGAACTTGACTTTCGGCCTTGGACTTTTAACTTTTATTTACACGTATGCATTTCCTTGAACCGGTGGAATCAGGGCAAAAAGTTGATTGATATCGTTATTCGTCGCCTTTAAATATTTAAATTTATCGGGAGTAATTCCAATGAGCTTAAAGAAAAGTTCCAACGCTTGGATATGGCCGCTTATGGCGGGGTCATCCCCTTCGATGAAATCCGGTACTTTATGATATTCGGATAAAGCAAAAACACACGCTTCGTCGATCCCGGGACCTTCCACTAAATCAATCAATTTAGCGTAGATTTCCCGTCGCGCCTCAGCGTGTGTTTTACGGTACTCTGCTTCAGGGGTTTGTTCTATTAAGAGCAAGTCCTGTTTGGCGATACCTTTGAAGCCTTTGAGAGCCCGCAAAAGTTCGTCGCGTTCCACTTGAACCATGAGACATCACTCCTTAATAATAATTGTTTTGTGTATCCCTAATATATCTATTCGTGTTCGTATGGAAAAATCCTGCGTGAAGTTACTGTTATTTATTTTTTTATATTGTCCACCAATATTATTGTAAACCAAAATAATTTCAGATTTCAGGGTTTCCTAGACCAATCCGGGATGTATATATAATCAACGAACTATTGTTTCAACCCCAAAAAAGAATTTCAAAACATAGCAGTGGAATTTTTATCGAAAAAACAACGATCAGTCAGATCCGGATTCAAGGGAGTCACCGATACAAAACCGGCTTCAATGGCCGCAATATCCGAATCCGGTTCTTGTTCAACCGTCATCGGTTCGCCACTCATCCAGTAATAAGCTTGGCCGCGAGGATCTATTCGTTCTTCAAAGACGTTTTGATACAGCCTGATTCCTAGTTTGGTATACTTGATTCCGTTAAATGGATTTAATCTCTGGTTGCTTGCCGGATCCACGGTTTCAGTGGCTTGACCGGTAGCGGGAAAGTTTAAATTCAAGGTAGTCCGGAATGATAATTTTTGGAGCTTTAGTAAATTTTCTCCAATAAAAGACGCAGCATGATTAAAGTCAGCCTTTCCAAAAACAACCAGTGAAGCGGCAATGCTTGGAATATGGTGCAAAGCGCCTTCAATTGCCCCCGAAACCGTACCAGAATATAATACATCCGACCCCAGATTCGAGCCGCGATTAATCCCGGATATGATTAAAGCGGGAGGATCGGATCGCAGCAAATGTTCCAATCCCAATTTAACGCAATCCGCCGGCGTCCCGTTAATCATCCAGTGTTTCAGGCCATCCATATCCACCGGAAACGCCCGTAAGGGTTGATGCATGGTAATTCCATGGCTAACCGCGCTGCGTTCATGATCGGGGGCGATGATGGTCACCCGGGTGGTTGTTTTTAAATGTGAATATAAAGTTTGCAGCCCTTCGGCGTAAAAACCGTCGTCATTCGTCAATAATATATGCAAGTTCTCACCTGTTGATGGTTTAAAAACTGCTCATGGATTGGTAGACCCGTTCGTGGGCTCCCCCCATTTTTTGACCCTCTATATATAGTCTCTCCATAATTAGGTTCGAGGTATCCGTAATTAGCTTTTTACTGTTCCACATGAGTTTAAATAATGGTTCGATATTTTCGGGACCGCAAATATTTTGTAGTGCTTCAATACAAGCGCTACGCTGGTCTTTCTGTTCCACCAGCATCGCCACCAAAGGCTCAATAACCCGTTCGTCACCAAAGCTGCCCAAAGCCACAATGGCTGCAGTTCGAACATCATAATTAGGGTCATCCAGTACTGAAATTAACGGCAATATCGCAGCCGGGTTTTTTAGTTTCCGTAATGCTTCCGCTGCTTCATACCGTACCTGGGAATCCTGATCCTTAATGGCGGAAATCAAGGCTTCCGTAAAGCGCTGGTCGTTAAGTTCACCCATTAATTTACAGACCCGGCGCCGAATTTGGTGTTCCGGATTCTGGAGGGCTCTGATCAAATGGTTGAGCAATTGTTCGGGCGTAAAGTGCTTTAAAGCGGTGGCCACATTGAAACAGACATAATGGTTTTCATCCGCCAACGCTTTGATGAGCGGGACAATGGCCCGGGAGTCATTGAGTTTTCCGAGAGCCTCCGCCGCCCATCCCCGGACATGTTCATCCTGGTCATTTAAGGCAGCAATAAAAAAGTCAATGGATCGATCCAGACCGACTTTACTTAAACCATAAATGGCGCTTCTTCTTAAAATCCGATCACCTTCGCTGAAAGCGATTCTTAATACATCAATCACTTCCAAACGTAAATCCTCAATGATTTCATTCCGTTTATGAGTATCAAGATCGGAGTTGTTCAAGGTCGATTCAATTTTATCCAAAAATTCAAGTAAATTGTCAATCCGTTGTGGTTGCAAGCCCACGAAAAATCCCCCTTTTCTTATACCACCCGGAAAACATTATCCTTTGGTTAAGGACCGTGATTTACAGAAAGGGCATTGATCCGCTTCCCAGGGTACCGGTTCGTGGCATTGGAGGCACTCCCGTTTGGCTTCGCGCCGGCAAAATGGGCAGACGGTTAACATTTCATGGATGGGTTTGCCACACTTCGGACATTTAAGAATGGTTCCTTTCGGGCGTAATATGAAATAAGTGGCGATGATACCTACCGCCAAAAAAACGGTAAATCCTATATTATTTGAAAACAATAGGGTAATCGGGAGCATTGTCCAAAGCATCCAGGAATAATCGCGGGCACGGGAGTCGCGATATAAAAAGAACATCAGTGGTATCATAAACACAACTTTTAGGATTAATATTTCCAGATGCATAAGAGTACCCCTCTCGATATTAAAAAATAGTAATTACTATTTCAACTTTCAGTTACCTTTTCCTGCCTCATTTTTTAAAAGATTCATCAACTTTGAGATACCCCTACTGGTATATAAAGGTGAAACTGTTGGTATATGCAGGCTAAACTCACCTTAATCTGGGTATATGAAAGTCCGCCCTGTAAAAATGCAATAAATGGAGGCGCGATTGGCGCATCCGCCGACATTTCGCTGGTCGATCCGGAAATAAACGTACCGCCGCCCATAACCACCTGATGGTGATATCCCGGCATGGGAGCAGGTTCGGGTGAAACATCGGATTCTACAGGTGAATATTTTTGGATCGCCCGGCAAAATTGAATAAGTTCCGAAGCCGAATTGAAATAGATCTTTTGGATGATATCGGTGCGAATTTCATCAGCCGAAGGAGCCACTTTAAAACCGGCCGCGTTAAATAATTTTGCGGCCAGGATAGCGCCTTTAATCATTTCACTCACACGGTGCGGCGCTTCGAACAGGCCTTGAAAAAATGGGCGTAAATCAAGCAGAGAAGGCCCGATGGCCCCTCCGATTTTCGGTATATAGAGCCTTTCAGCGGCGGCATTGACCAGTTCCTTTTTTCCGGCAATATAACCACCACAGGGAGCCAGGCAACCGCCGGGATTTTTAATCAGTGACCCGGCAATTAAATCCGCGCCAACTTCCAGGGGTTCTTTTTCTTCGACAAATTCACCGTAACAATTATCCACGAAAATTACGGAATCCGGTTTAGTGGTCTTCACCATCCGAAAGGCGGTTTCAAGTTCCCCGATACTATAAGAATGGCGTTCACAATAGCCACAAGACCGTTGAAAGGCGACAATCTTCGTATTTTCCGACATGGCCGCTCCAATTGCCGCCAGGTTAAGGGAACCATCGGGGCATAACGGAACAATCTTCACCTTAAATCCTCCCGTCGTGCTGGTTCCCTCCAATGACGGTGTACCTACTACCGGTTCGAGGCCCAGTACACTGACCAAAGTTTCATAGGGAAGACCGGAAGCAATGACCAATTCATCAACCGGCCTTAAATTACCAAATAAAGCGCACCCGATGGCGTGAGTTCCGGAAACCATTTGTTGCCGGACTAACGCCGCCTCTGCTTTAAAAATCCCGGCAAAAACGCCTTCCAAAGCATCACGGCCAAAATCATAATAACCGTATCCATTGGTGGGATGGAAATGATGAGTCCCGACGCGTTCGCTTTGAAAAGCTTCCAGAACCTTTAACTGGTTATGGACGGCAATTCGGGAAATCCGGTTGAATTGCGGCTGTAATTCCGATTCCAGGGTTTCAATGAAGGTTAATAATTGTTCAGATATTTGCATCCAAGTCTTCTCTTTCTCGTTTGGGGAAACTTCCTAAAATTTTCTTCCAACCATCTAGCGACCTGACTTGTAATTCGATGTTTTTCAGGGCCATTTCCACCTGGGGACTGGATTTATGGCCGGTAAATTCAAAGATCAGAACATATTCCTGAGGTTTGATCTTATAGGGTCTTGAATGAATACAGGTTAAATCAATTCCGGCATCGGCAAAATATTGGGTAGTGAGGTGTAACTGGCCGGGCCGGTTGGCGCCGTATCTTACCGCCAGCAAGGTGCAATCATTCCCGGTGGGAGCACTATCGGTAAGCGCGCAGACCAAAAATCGGGTTTCATTATTGGTATAATCCTGAATATTTCCGTTATAAATCATCATTTTACGTTCTTTGGCGGCAGCCGGGCTACAAATCGCAGCCGTGTTGTGATCCGGATTATTCAAAACCATCGAAGCCGCTTCCGCGGTAGACAGTACCGAAATTAAATCAGCATGGGGAAACAATTCCGCCAGGTGGTTCTGACACTGATTCAACGCGGTGGGATGGGAATAAATACATTTTATTTTCTCCCAGGAGCTTTCCGGATGGGCGGCCAAAACATGGGTGAAAGGCAAATGAACTTCATCGCAAACTTTTACAAAATCCTGGTATTCGATTAAGGCATCGAAAGTAGAACCGATTAGACCATCTATCATATTTTCGGCGGGAACCACCGCATAGTCAACCTTACGATTTTGGACCAGCCGTAAGGAAAGGTTGGAAGTAGTAAATTCCAACTGGACTTTCTCCGGCTTCACCCCCATTCGCTTGGCAAACAACATGGACGCCTGTTCCGAATATGTACCCTTGGGGCCTAAAGTAGTGATTTTCAATTTGGATACTACCTTTCTTTATATTTAATTATCGATATAAGTTCAAATAATTAAAATTATGACAGTAAAAAGCGGTGTGTTTAGAAATACTTGGGCTTTTCACACCGCTTTCAACCTTGATTAATTACTTTCCGTCAAGTCCAACTGGTGATTGGAACCTGTAATCTTATTCCTTCATGGATTCGGTTAACGGGCGCGAGGGTGACTATGTTCATAAACTTCCTTGATTTTATCTTTCGTTAAATGGGTATAAATTTGGGTTGTTGAAATATCGGCATGTCCCAACATTTCCTGGACGGAACGCAAATCCGCACCATTTTCCAACAGATGGGTCGCAAATGAATGCCGGATGGTATGGGGCGTAATCTCGACCCCGAGTTGGGTATTTTCCGCGTAACGTTTGATTATTTTCCAAAAGCCTTGCCGGGTTAAACCTTTCCCGTGATGGTTTAAAAACAAGGTGTTTTCGTGAAGACTGGCGGCTAAAAATTTACGGGCATGTTCCTGATAAAGTTTAACGTATTTCGTGGCAGTGGCGCCCAGCGGAACAATCCGTTCCTTGGAGCCTTTTCCCAGGCAACGAATATAGCCGGCTTCGAAATTAAGATCGGTGGTTTTTAAGGCCACTAATTCCGATACCCTCAAACCGGTGGCGTAAAGTAATTCAAGCATTGCCCGGTCTCTGATCCCTACCGGAGTCTTTAAATCAGGCTGTTCAAGTAAAATTTCGATGTCATTAACAGAGAGGACGCGCGGCAGGCGTTTCTCTTGTTTCGGAGCATCCAAATTGATGGTAGGATCCCGCGTGATCCGGTCTTCTCGCACTAAAAAATGATAATAAGACTTGATAGCGGCGAGACTTCGGGATAAGGTGGCGGTAGCTTTTCCCCGGGCTTGAAGTTGCAGCAAATACCCAATTACCGTGGCTTGAGTAGTTTCCGATATATTTAGATTCTTTTTTTCGCGGAGATACTTAAGATATTGTTGGAGATCCCGGCCGTATGACTCTAAGGTATTTTGGGCTAAACCGCGCTCAACTAAAAGATAATTCAGATAATCATTCAAGTTATCTTGCAATTTCAGTCAACTCCTTTAGTTAACTTTTACAACGATAACAGATTCGACAATTTGAAGGATACTCCTTTTTTCAAAAGACAGGAAAGATTTTCAACTTCTTTTTTTATCAATAAATAACACTGAAAACCTGTGTATCAATATAAAATGATTATTAAGGAATTTACGGTGTTAAAAATGTCGAATTCCACTCATAAACCGCTATTTAGATGATCTTCGTTAGCCACGACGACATAAACGGCGTAATATATCCCTGAACCAATCCGGCGCAGATCATAATGACCAACACAATACAGGTAATGATGGCGCATTTTATCAACTCGGGACCAATGGAGATTTGTTTCCGGGTAAAACGGATTTTGGTTAAAGCTGCCGCACAGTCAATCACGGCGATTACCATTAAAAAAAGCGCCGGAATTAGTAGCAGATTATGGGGTAAGACCCCGGTAAGCGTCAGAATAAAACCCTTAAAACCCATATTTTGAAATAAAAACCCGATGCTGAACCCCAAAATAAAGCCGCGGGTAAAAATCAATAATAAGGCGAGCGGAACCCCAATGACACTGATCCCCATAAAAAACAGAAAAAAAATGGTCTGGATATTGGCGATAATGGTTTGGCGGGCATAAGCGTGATTTTGGAAATCCATTTTGGTATGAAAACTTTGTTGAACAAAATTGACTAGCAGCTCTTTTTGATCCATATCCAGAACTCTCATCGTCAAGAGTCCGAAAATAATCCCCATAAAAAATAAAATTGCCACCAATGCCAGGAGAAACAAACGTTCTTTGAAATAGTCGCTGATCAGTTGACGCAATTGGTAAATTGCCGGCATCGATTCCCCTCCCTTGTCCACCTTACAATTTATGGTCCGGAAAAGAAATATATGCCAATGATCGATAAAATATTACATATCAGTAGTCAGAAGTCGGAATAAAAAAGAATATTGTCTTTTTTGCTTCTGGATTCAATATTCTATGTTCTGTATTCCCAGGCAAAACATTTGTTACCATAAATTACGCATTTGCGCCAAGGCTAAAGCGAGGGTTGTTTTACCGTCAATCACACCAGGGCTGTTGAGCAATTCCAACAATTCCGGTTTGCTCATGATAATGATTTCTAAGAATTCATCTTCATCCAAATGGACTGGGCAGGGATTTAATTCTCTGGCCAGGTAAAGATGGATGATTTCGTCCGTGAAGCCCGGAGTGGTCCATACCGAAGCCAAATGAATCACCTGTCCCGGTTCATAACCGATTTCTTCAATTAATTCACGCCGTACGGCATCCAGCGGGTTCTCATCCGGTTCCAGTTTCCCGGCGGGTATCTCTAAAATAACCGAGCCGGTGGGATAACGAAATTGTTTCACCATCACCACTTCTCCGGTATCCAGTAATGGAACCGCGGCAATAGCCCCGGGGTGGTGCAAATATTCCCGGGTTGAAGTTTTTCCATTGGGCAGCAACACATGATCCCGGTGAAATTCCAAATAGTTTCCTTTATAAATCAATTCTTTTTGTTGCGGGATTTCAATTAGGTCCGTCATGGGGCGTGCCTCGGTTTCTTCATATTTTTCTCGTTAAACGAATACTTTATTGAATCCGCGTTAGTGTTGCCAACTTGCCAGTGGCCACAGTGGCGGCCAAGTATCCGGCGGATACGGTGGCTTGAAAAAAGGCCGGGTCTTGGGTTACGCCGCGGCCCATGGACTTGACTTCCATTTGGACTTCCTGGAATAATTGTTGGGCTGGAGGATCGTCGGTCATCCAGATAAAATGTTTGGTCAAAAAATTGTGTTCCGATAACTGATGACAGAGCCGTTGTTTCAGCGTTTGGGGCATTGAGTTGGAAATCGCTAGGGAAGACGGGTGATTGGCAAACTCCAAAATTGTGAGGGTATGATGACTGATACCCAAATGCCGCTCCCGGGGATCAGCCTCACTGATCCGGGGAACAGTAATAGGATAACCTTGAAGATGAGTGACTACATCAACTACCCAAGATTGTTCGATGCTGCTAAAACCCAAAGCGGTGCCGGTTCCTACAATTCCGGGACCCAAAGCGACGATGATTAGATCGGCATTTCCCACCCCACGCGCCGCCTGTAACGCCGAAGGGATGCTCACCGCTTCCAAATCACCGCCAAAGGCATGTCCAGTGGTAATTGTTAAATCCAAAAGATGTTTATCCTTTAATTCACGAACAATATTGCTTAAGGTAATGGGCAGAGCCGCCCCGTCGGTCATCACGTACACGATTTTAGGATTCAATTTCCGGCCGCTTGATAGCCAAAGCGCCCGAAATCCAAGGATGATTCCCGGCAGCATACTATGCAAGGGGGCGGCAACCACAGGAGTCCCATCGAGCGCCGTTATGGATTTTAATTGTTCATGGTAAGGGCTGGCCTCTTCCTCCACGGCCAAGACCGGAAACTGCCACGGAGTATAACGTAATTTCATAATATGTCCATGATGGCGCCGGGAAACCAGATCGTCCACGGGTAAGCTCTCCGAAGACTCTTCCGGAGAATTTGCCGGATCTGTCTCCGAATAAGGGATTACAAAATGTCGTCCACCGGTTCCAAGTCCCAGCTTAACGGCATTGGTGTTTAATAAAACCGTTTCCCCGGCCCCGATTTTCCGGTAAAGCGCAGGGTAATTATAAGCGCGCTCCGGCTGGTTCTTTCCCTGGATTGAGACCAAGAGTTCTTGAATCTCCAAGGAATCTTGAATGATAGAGACAACTTTCCCCCAGGCAACTGAAAACATCCGGATCTACCGCATCCGCGCGTGAGCGCGATTCCGTTTCAATTGACGGGGGGGTACGATAAATAACCGTGAATAAGCCAGTTTGCTTTCCAGTTCGTCAATTTTTTGCTGGGCTTGTTTAAAACGAAAATCATTATCACTCTTCCACAATAATACAAACCCCCAGCCACAAATTAAAAAGGTAATCAAAAAGGATAGCGGTTGAAAGGCGTCAAAAATTCCCATCAAATCAAAGAGTAAATACAAGCCTAATGAAAGTATTCCCAATATTAACAGGAATATCCCCCAATAATAATTATTATCCCTTACTACATGTTTCTGAAACCAATTTTTAAACGGTTTACTCAATATTATCTACCTCCTGTGTTTGCGTACTTTCGTATTTTATCATTCCGGATTCGATCCATTCCGGGATTTTCGGCAATTCGTTAAGATCACTCAATCCAAAATACTTCAAAAAACGTTTCGTCGTACCATAAAGAATTGGCCGTCCGGGAGTTTCTTTGCGCCCGACCTCTTCAATCAAACTTTTATCAACCAATGTCGCCAGGGAGCTTTCGATGCTGACCCCCCGTAATGCTTCTATTTCAGCTTTGGTAATCGGCTGTTTATAGGCGACTATCGCCAAAGTTTCAATGGCAGCCTGAGATAAACCGATATTACGGGGTATTTTCTGCAGTTTTTCAATATAAACCGCATATTCCGGATTGGTGGCAAATTGATAGCCGTTAGCCACTTCAATGATCTGAATTCCACATTGTTTTTGCCGGTAATCTTCCATAAGATCAATGATCATTTGCTTCAGCGTATGTTCATTCACGCCAATAATCGTTGCCATGGTTTTGATGGAAATTGGTTCCGATGAAGCAAAAATCAATGCTTCAGTTATCGCGCGTGCCGTGGTTAAGTTCAAAGAAACAACCCTCTTTTATAGTTATCAGTGAACAGTTTACAATGAACAATGAATTATTACTCCGGTGATTAAATATAACCATTTAAAAATATAATAATTGTAAGGAGTTACATTAACAATTGTTAATTGTCAATGGGATTGCTCTTCAATCAATGTTAATGTGATTTCTCCAAAGATATCATCTTGGTAAGCGCTTATTTTATGTAACCGCATCAGTTCCAGTACCGCTAAAAAACAAGTAATTAAAGCGATTTTAGTTTTTAAGTTTTTAAAAACAGTTTTAAAAAAAACTTTCTTCTCTTGGGTCAGTAAATCGAAAATTTCGGTCATCCGTTGCCGGATTGAAATTTCTTCTTTGGGAACCGCGGCAATCGGTTTGACATCCAGGCTGTCCAACACGGTTTTAAAGGCGTCCATCAGATCCCAGATCGATAAGTTCTTTAACGGGTCGCCATCAGGAACCACCTTTAGATCGGCAAATTCGCCACTGGTGCGGGTATATATTTTAAGTTGCTGGCCTTCCAAGGCTTGCAAACTAAGTGAGGCTTCCTTTATCTTTTTATATTCAATTAATTTATGGGCTAGTTCCAAGCGGGGGTCTTCCTCTTCCGGATTATCATCCTCGCTTACATTGGTTTGCGGCAACAACATCTTGGCTTTAATCTGCATCAAGGTTGCGGCCATCACTAAAAAGTCACCCACCATCTCTAAATTCAACATTTGGATTGTATGAATGTATCCCAAGTATTGATCAGTGATTAAAGCGATGGGAATATTATAAATATCAATTTCATTTTTTTCAATTAAATGCAATAGCAAATCCAGAGGACCCTGAAAAACGTCAAGTTGAATCTCATAATCCATTGGATATTAATTCTTGCTGTCCGCTTTTTGAAGCAGGGCCAGTTCGGAGCTTTGCCCTTTCAGCGGCGGATCGTGATGATGTCGGATCATTTCCACAATTGCCGGCTCGATTCCGAAGATTTTGGCCATATGCGCCCCCCTGAGCGGATGAATTAAATCAACATAAAAACCATACCGTATCTTTTCCCAGTAAGTATTGGGATTGGTAAAAGCCAATTTGCCGCGTATAGTCGGACTGATTCGTTTCACCAAACCCACCAAAATACGGCTTAAAAAACTAAAATCGCCCCGGACCTTTCCCACATCATGGAGTAATGCCGCTTTAATCAAGGTGTCATAATCCTCGGACGAAGCCGAATCTTTCAACTCGGTTATAATAGCCCGGGTGACCGCCAGCGCATGATGCTGATCCAACCGGCTCATTTGATAAAATAAAAATTTACCGGAATCATCCAAGTATGTGTCAATTATCTGAATATCTTGCCCGGTTAATTTGGTGTTCCAGGAACCAAGCCGTTTTAAAAAACCCACAATCAATACACCTCAAATCTTTGGATACCTTTTCCTTCCATGGAATCCTCTTAAAATATGATCATCCGCCCGCCTAATAAAACGGACAGAATATAAATGCTACTAAACAACAATCTTTGAAAGCCTGGAATAATTAGTAAAATAATTAAAATAAAAAATCCGTATGGTTCTAACCGATCAAACTGATAACCAGCTGAACCTTTTAAAAAATAACGCAGTATTTTTGAACCGTCAAGCGGGGGTATAGGCAGCAAATTAAAGAAACCAAGCGCCAATGAAAAATAAAGCCCGATGCCCATATAGTTGATAAGCTGATCGGAGATATTAAAAAGTGGCATGACTCGTATGATTACAGTAAATAACAAGGCTAGAATAAAATTACCCACGGGTCCAGCCAAGGAAACCCATACTGTATCTCGTAGCGGATTTTTATAATAACGGGGATTAATCTCGACCGGTTTTGCCCACCCGAACCGAAAGAGAACGATGGCAATCAAACCAATGGGGTCAATATGTTTTAATGGATTTAAAGTTAATCGCCCCTGCTGTTCGGGTAAGGGATCACCGAGCCGGTTCGATACCCATGCATGGCAAAATTCATGGAATGACAAACCAAGGATAATCCACGGTAATGGCAAAAGCAAATTCCAGAGATTAAAATTAGACATTCAAAACTCCTTCGAAATGGATTCGAACTGAAAGCTTCGGATCAGCTCAGATTGTGGCCAGCGTTGGTTGCAATCGTTCCGGTACTCTATCTAACGAAATTAAGTCCGCATAAGTTTCCCGGGCAACGATCAAATCAGCTTTTCCTTGATTGACCAGGACCATGGCCGGGCGGGGCAAACGATTATAATTGCTGGCCATGGAATAATTATAGGCGCCGGTGGTAAATATAGCCATAATGTCACCGGGCTGGGGATCGGCGAGCTTCACATCCCAGATCAGCATATCCCCCGATTCACAACATTTACCGGTTACGGTAACTAACTTTTCGGGTTTTTGATTGGCTTTATTGGCCAATACGCCTTCGTATTCCGCCTGGTATAACGCAACCCGTGGATTATCGGCCATACCGCCGTCCACGGCCATATAACAACGGATGTTGGGAATTTCTTTAATGCTGCCCACCGTGTACAAAGTGATACCCGCTTCGCCCACCAGGGACCGGCCTGGTTCCAAGACCAGATGAGGTAACGGATAGTTCCGGGCAGCCGCTTCCTTTTTCACCGCAGTAGTGATTAATGATACACAGTTTTTCACGGAAGCCGGTTCGTCACTTTCATGATAGACAACCCCTAAACCACCGCCCATATCCAGCATTTTAGCCACAAAACCGGCCTGGGCGCGCAGTTTTTCCATAAAATCGAACATCACTTTCACCGCTAACTCGTAAGGTTGAATATCAAAGATTTGCGAACCGATATGACAGTGTAACCCAACCACCTCCACTCCCGGCAAATCAAGCGCTCGAATTATAACCTGTTCCGCCACGCCATCAACAATCCCCAGGCCAAATTTGGAATCCTGTTGGCCGGTTTGAGTATACGAATGGGTATGGGCTTCGATCCCGGGCGTCACCCGGAAGAGAATTTTGGCCCGGATTCCATGGCTGGCTGCGAGACGATTCACATTCTCAAGCTCATACTGGTTATCAACCACGATATATCCTACCCCGTATTCCAGCGCCATTTGCAATTCTTCCGGGGATTTATTGTTGCCGTGAAAAAAGACCTTGGAAAGCGGGAAGCCTGCTTTATACGCGGTGTAAAGTTCCCCGCCGGAAACCACATCAAGACCCAGACCCTCCTGATGAATAATACCGCACATGGCGGAAGTCATTAAGGCTTTGCTTGCGTATATTACAGTGGCTTCAGGATGATATGTATTCGCCAATTCCTCCCGGTAAGCCCGGCATTGTGACCGTACGGAAGCTTCATCCAAAACGTATAAAGGAGTGCCAAACTGTTGGGCTAGCGTTACCGTATCACATCCGCCAATCTCCAGATGGCCATTGGAATTTATTTTCATCGTGCCCCGTAATCCCATTGATACAACCTCCATATTGTTAATAATTATTTAAACGAATCTAAAATTCGGAACAATCCGGCAAGTTTGTATTTCAAAACCGATTTTATGGATAATGCGCGCATGCTCATAAATAACAAAAAACTATCCGGAAGTTAGATTGAGATCATAATTCCGGATTGCGGTAAAATTTACTTCAGTTTATTTTAACATTAATCTTTTCAATAAGTCAAGTTACCACCTATGAAAAACCTTAATATTACGGTACTCAACCTTTAAAACAGCTGTTGCCGATGAACTCCCTTAAAATCGAATTGATGGGAACTTCGGAATCATCCAGTGGTAAAAAGTAATCTAAAAATTTCAGGAGTCGTTTGGCTTCGGCAAACTCCGGATATTCGGGAGTGATTTTCCGGAATAACGGTTCGGCAAAGCGTTTCAAAACCGCTAATTCGTAAATTAGCGCGGAGTTAAACATGACATCCGCCTCTTCCTGGAAAGGAAAGATATGGGCTTCCTCCCCAGCGCGCACCATGGGCCATAAACTAATGGTTTTTAAAGCGTCATGGCTGCGAAACTGGCTATCACGGACAGTCCGGCGGATAATCCGGTTGTCGGTGGTAGGAATCCGGTTATGATAATCGATGTTCAACTGCGTTAAAGCGCTAATGTAAATCTTAAACTTATTGTCTTTAGGAATGGCAGAGGTCAGCTTATCGTTTAAACCATGAATCCCTTCAATGATAATCGGTTGGCTTTTGGCAATCTGTATGGCTTCCTTGCCCGGTTCCCGATTGCCCGTTTGAAAGTTATAGTACGGCAAAACCACTGAAAAACCTTGAATTAAAGCCATCAAATCGTTATTGAAAAGTTCCACATCAATGGCTTCCAAACATTCGTAATCCGGTAAACCATTGGCGCCAATAGGAGTATGTTTACGATCAACGAAATAATTATCAATCGATATGGAAATCGGTTTTAGACCATTTACCCTTAATTGCACAGCCAGCCGTTGCGCAAAAGTCGTCTTACCGGATGAGGAAGGACCGGCAATTAAAATCAAACGGATTCTTTGCCGATCCACCGCAATTAAATCGGCGATCTCGGCAATCTTTTTTTCATGCAACGCTTCGGCAATCCGGATTAATTCACCGCCTTTTCCTCCGGCGATCAATTTATTGAAAGCTCCAACTTCACCGACTTCCAGAATGTCGCCCCATTTTTCATATTCATAATAGATATGCGCTAATTTCCGCTGTTCTTGAAACGGTGGCAAAACAGTAGGATTTTCGATAGTGGGAAACCGTAAAATAAAACCCGGAAAATAATATTTCAGATCAAAGACCTGCAAATAACCGGTGGACGGCAGCATATGCCCGTAGAAATAGTCGACGTAATCGCCACAACGATATATGTGGATTTCCGGTTTTTTCTTAAACTGTAATAATTGAACCTTGTCATTTTGGCGGCGCTTTTTAAAAATCTCAATCGCTTCTTGCAAGGGGATGGTTTCTTTGATGATGGGCACATCCGCTTGAATAATTTGGGTCATTCTTTCTTTGATCAAGGATAAATCTTTTTCGGTAAAGGGCTGATTATTCGAAATCTTAATCTCACAGTAAAGCCCCTTGCTCAATGAATGCTCGATATGGACTTCACAATCCGGGTAAATTTCATCGGCCGCCCGGATTAAAACCAAGCAAAGGCTTCGGGAATAGACCCTGATCCCGTCCTGGCTGGAAAGATCAATCGGTATCAGCTTGCCGCCGGTTTTCGGGATAAACATGAGATCGTGAAATTCGTTATTTAATTTCAAAGCCACAATGGGTGAAGCGTAACGTGATTGAAGCTCGCCCGCGATTTTCCGAAATGGAGTTTCAGTGGGACATGAATAAGCAGAACCGTCCGGCAATTGAAACAGTAGTTGATTTGCTGTGTTATCCATAATAGCCCCCTAAAATAAACTTGACTTCGTCGTAAAAATCATTTCAGCGGAAACGTTGATTTATTATATTACCGTTTTTACTTTGCTGGAACTGTGACTTTATTTTGAGAGTTCTTCGGCGCGGCGGTGTTTGGGAGAAGTGAATCCTTTTTGATGAGCATAGACCGCTACCTGGGTACGGTCCGCCAAACCCATTTTTTTTAAAATGTTACTGACATGGTTTTTAACGGTTTTTTCACTGATATATAATTTGGCGGCAATGTCTTTATTACTTTTACCCCGGGCGATAAAGCTTACAATCTCCAGTTCCCTTTGGGTTAAACCGTGTTCCGATGAAATCATTTGTTTTTCACTGGCCAATTGCCGGAACTCGGTAAGGAGTTTTGATAATAAATATGGTTGGATATAAGCATCTCCCCGGGCCACTGTACGAATGGCCTCAAAAAAAGTTTCCGGATCGGAATCTTTTAAAATATATCCCAAGGCGCCCGCTTTAATAATCCGATAAAAACGATGCTGGTCCGTATCGAAGGTTAAAGCCAGGATATTGGCGTCCGGTAATTTTTGTTTAATTTTTTCCGTAAGTTCGATACTTTTTTTTTCAACCACATTAAAATCAATGATTACCACATGCGGTTTAAAGGTTTCCGCCACGGCAACCGTATCTTTATTATAAAAAATTTTGCCGATGACCTTGAAATCCTTATCACGATCAATCATTTCCGTTAAACTTTGGCCCCCGATATTTTGGCCATCAATGACTAATATTTTGATTAATGGCATAACCTCGCCTCTTTATTACCAATTTATGATAACTACTTTTCTTATTCGGCAAGGTCGCTACCGAACTTTATACCATATTGTAGTGAAACGATAATTCAAAGATTTATAAGAACGGAGTCTTCTTAACGGTTGGATTTATACAAAAATAGCTGGAGTTTTTGCCCCCAACTATTTTTGTATAGTATATTCATCATGAACCCCTTGATATCCTGGGGTTTTAGTACTACTTTAACAAGGAAACCTTGTCCAATTTTTCCCATGGTAAGTCCAGGTCATTGCGGCCAAAGTGTCCGTAAGCGGCGGTTTGCTTAAAAATTGGCCGGCGTAATTTTAAGGATTGAATGATGGCGGCCGGACGAAAATCAAAGTGCTTCCGAATTAATTCAATGATTTCCTGGTTGGAGCATTTGCCGGTGCCAAAAGTATCCACTAAAATGGAGACCGGTTTAGCGACCCCGATGGCGTAAGCGGCCTGAATCTCGCATTGTCGGGCCAGACCGGCGCCAACGATGTTCTTGGCTACATAACGGGCATAATATGCCGCGGAACGATCCACTTTGGTGGGATCTTTACCGGAGAACGCTCCACCACCATGCCGGGCCATACCGCCGTAAGTATCAACGATGATCTTCCGGCCGGTTAATCCGGAGTCGCCCTGCGGCCCCCCAACCACAAATCGTCCAGTAGGATTGACTAAAAATCTGGTTTTGTCATCAATCAATTCCACAGGAATCACCGGTTTGATCACCTTTTCAATGATGTCTTTTTCAATCTGGTCATGTTCTACCGCCGGGTCATGCTGCGATGAAATAATTACCGTATCCACCCGTACCGGCCTGCCGTCTTCATATTCCACGGTAACCTGGCTTTTCCCGTCCGGGCGAAGGTACTCGAGGATATTTGTCTTCCGTACTTCCGCCAAGCGCCGGGTTAACTGATGGGCGAGGGCAATCGGAGCCGGCATGTATTCCGGCGTTTCATCACAGGCGTAACCAAATACCATTCCTTGGTCGCCGGCGCCAATGGCCTCAATGTCGCTGTCGCTCATCTCTCCGTTTTTGGCCTCAAGGGCTTTGTTGACACCCAGGGCAATATCCGGCGATTGTTCATCAATCGAGGTAATTACCGCGCAAGTATCACTATCAAATCCATATTTGGCCCGAGTATAACCGATATTCCGAATTGTTTCCCTGGCAATTTTGGGAATATCAACATAACAATTGGTGGTTATTTCCCCCATGACTAACACCAATCCGGTGGTTACCGCCGATTCACAGGCGACTCTGCCATTAGGATCCTGGCCGATGATTGCATCCAGTACCGCATCCGAAATCTGATCGCAAATTTTATCCGGATGGCCTTCGGTAACTGATTCCGAACTGAATAAACGCCTTTCTGTCATCATCTCATCTCCTTATAAAAATTAAAATCCCTTCCGCAGAGGAAGGGAATGATTCGCTCATCTTCCAGAATTCTCTGGGGGAATTGGCACCCAACGGACCGATCGCTCGGACTTTGGGTTGTCGGGTTTCATCGGGCCCTTCCCTCCACCTCTCTGGATGAGTATTTAGTTTGTGATCGAACATTATTATATAATACTTCGATCCCTTTTGTCAAATATTTAAGTTTAAAATAATATTAAAATAATGTTAAAAATGTTATTCAAATATATAATAAATTCCGGCAATGGATTATCCCGGGAATAAATGTTCGTTTTCCGATGTAAAGAATCTTACATTACCGAGTCTATTTTGGTAATCTAAAGCTATAAATGTTTGGCCATCTCAGCGGTAATCTCCTTCTTGGAACGGAATCCGACCAACCTCATTACCGGTTGGCCTTTCACAAAAAGGCAGATGGTGGGTATGCTCATCACCCCGTATTGTTCGGCCAATGATTGATTATCATCGACATTCACCTTGCCCACCAAAATTTTTCCTTGGTATTCGGTGGCTATTTCCGCGATGATGGGCGCCACCATCTTGCAAGGATTGCACCAGGGAGCCCAAAAATCTACTAAAACCGGTTCCTCCGACTTTAACACTTCCGCGGAAAAGTTACTTTGATTGAAATCCATCATATACTCCTTTGTTCAGTAATCAATTATCAATTAACGATTAGTCAACGACATGCACTTTGATTAAATTGGTGGAACCCGGCGTTCCGGTCAGCACTCCGGCGGTAATTACGATTAAATCCTGCGCTTTGATACAACCGGTTTTTTGGGCTGCATTCACACTGACATCAATCATGCTGTCAATATTGTCCGAAATAGGTACGACAACGGGGGATATTCCCCAGGAAAGCGCTAGTTGTCTAGCAACTTGTTCGGAAGGAGTAGCGGCAATGATTGGAGCCTGAGGCCGGTATTTGGAAACCTTCCGGGCTGTGCTTCCGGTTTGGGTCGAACAAATAATGGCCACCGCCTTCAAATCAAGGGCGCTCTGACAAGTGGCGTGACAGATGGCATCCGCGATAGTCGGGGCTGCGCCTACTTTCTTTTCTGCCATAATTTCCTCATATTGCAAGGAAGCTTCCGTTCGCTCAGCGACCCGGGACATCATTTCCACGGCGATAACCGGGTATTTTCCCACGGCGGTCTCCGCCGAAAGCATAATAGCATCGGTGCCGTCCAAAATGGCATGGGCGATATCCGTCACTTCAGCCCGGGTTGGCCGGGGATTTCTGATCATTGACTCAAGCATTTCAGTGGCGGTAATCACCGGTTTTCCAAAACTATTGCACAATTCGATGAGTTGTTTCTGAAACAGGGGTACCTCTTCCAGAGAAACCTCTACTCCCATATCGCCACGAGCAACCATTATTCCGTCGCTTACTTTGATGATATCCCGGCTGTTTTTAAGACCTTCCTCATTCTCGATCTTGGCAATCAATAATTGATTACCGCCCAATCGCTGTACGAAATCCCTAATCTCCAGAATATGTTCGGCCTTCCGGGCGAAAGAAACCGCAATGAAATCAACTTGTTGCTTGATGGCAAATTCAATATCCGAACGATCCTTATCCATCAAAGCCGGCAGATTTACGGAAACTCCGGGAAGAAAAACACCTTTGCGGGCGGTTAACTCACCACCGTCAATAACCCGGCACTTTAATTCTTCCGGGCCGGTCTCCAGCACCGTGAGCCGAATCATGCCATCCGCCAAATGAATAGCGCCTCCCACCGGAACATCCTGGGTCAAAGTGGGATAATCAACATATATAAATCCCTTGATCTTTTCTTTGGCAGGATTGATGGACAGGGTAACCGGCTGGTTTTTGGTTAAAACCATGGTTTCTTCCGCCAATGAGCCAATCCGGATTTTCGGGCCTTGAATATCGGCGATTATACCAATACTTGCTCCGGATTTGGCGGCGGCCTCACGAATCATCCGGATTCTGGCGGCATGTTCTTCGTGTGTGCCATGGGAAAAATTTAAACGAACAATATTCATTCCTGCCTGGATCATCTGAAGAAGGATATCCGGATCGGAACTGGCCGGCCCCAGGGTGCAGATAATTTTGGTCTTTTTTAACATGGCGTCACCTAAATGAATAATAAAATTTTTGACTTTTTTATTCAATAAACCTGCCATACTTTCGGAACCGTTGGTACCGATCTTCCAATAACTCTTCTTTGCTTAGTTTTAACATCGGAGTTAAATATTTTATTATTGCCTGTTTTAAATTATTCGCGGTTTCCTGATGGTTTTTATGGGCACCCCCTAAAGCCTCGGGAATAATAGCATCTACGATACCCTTTTCCAGGAGATTTTCAGAGCTAATCTTTAATGCCTCCACCGCTTCACCGGACTTGGATGAATCCCGGTATAAAATTGCAGCGCATGCTTCCGGAGAAATTACTGAATACCAAGCATTTTCCATCATTAATACCCGGTTTCCCACACCGATGGCCAGAGCGCCTCCGCTGCCACCTTCACCGGTAATCACAACGATAATGGGTACGGTTAGCTTGGCCATATCCCGGATATTCCTAGCAATAGCTTCTCCCTGACCCCGTTCCTCCGCTTCAATACCCGGATAAGCTCCCACCACATCCACCAAGCAAATAATCGGCCGGTTAAATTTATTGGCCTGTTCCATCAAACGCAAAGCTTTCCGGTATCCTTCCGGATGAGGCAAACCAAAATTTCGAAAAATATTTTCTTTCGTGTCTCGCCCCTTCTGTTGACCAATCACTGTTACCGGGATGTCATTCAGATAAGCAATGCCTCCCACCATGGCGGGATCGTCCCGATAGGAACGGTCGCCATGCAGTTCAATAAAATTCGTAAAAATCAACCCGATATAATCTAAAAAAGTCGGTCGTTTTGAGTGACGAACGATTTGAATACGTTGTAATGGAGTTAAATTTTTGTAGATCTCTTTCTGCAACAAACAGGACTTTTTTTCAAGCGCCTGTATTTGTTCATCCATCGCGATTCCCCGTTCGCGTGAAAAGACCCGCAATTCTTCAATTTGTTTTTCCAATTCCAGCAACGGTTTTTCAAATTCCAGTACCGGACCTTGGTTAATAGCCATTAACCTTTACCTCCATTTTCATGAAACTTGAGCAATTGGGTTAAAGTTGTTTTGATATCCTTACGCTGTACGATTAAATCTACAAAACCGTGTTCCAACTGAAATTGTGAAGTTTGAAAGCCAGGTGGTAAGGTTTGGCGAATAGTCTGTTGAATAACCCGTTGTCCAGTGAAGCCTACCAAGGCATCCGGCTCGGCGATGATAATGTCCGCAAGGGAGGCAAAGCTGGCTAAAACTCCAGCGGTGGTCGGATCGGTAAAAATACAAATTGAGACGCAATTTGCATCGGATAATTTATTCATAACCTGGCTGGTTTTGGCCATTTGCATTAAAGAAAAGATTCCTTCCTGCATTCTGGCCCCGCCGGTAGAGGTAACCGAGATAAACGGGATTTTTTCATCAATTGCCAACTCAATTGCCCGGGTTATTTTTTCACCCACCACCGAACCCATGGAACCACCGATGAAACCGAAATCCATAATGGCCAAGCTTACCGGAATACCATTGATTAAAGCCCGGCCGGTAATCACGCCTTCCGTCAATTCGGTATTCTTTTGATCCTTTTTTATCTTGGACTCGTATCCCGGAAAATTTAAAACATTCACCGGTTTCAAGTTGGAATTGATTTCCTGAAAACTATTCGAGTCTACCAGAATTGCCAAACGTTCCTTGGCGTTAATCCGAAAATGAAAATTACATTTGGGACAGACGTTTAAATTCTTTTCCAAGTCCTTATGGTACGTTATTTGTGAACAACGATTACATTTTGCCCATAGTCCATCAGGAATCTCTTTTTTTTCGATAACAGGACCCCGTCCCGAAAAATCACTGACCGGTTTTACGGTAATATACTTCGGTTTGGTTTTAAACAGATCTTTAAGCAACCATCCCACTCCTTAAAGCAAGCCTGAGACTTGCATATACTCCTGAGCAACAATTTATAATTTACATTCATCAAGATATTGTTTAACATCACAAAAACACTAAGTAAATAATTATTAAAACAATATTTAAAGAATTCGTGTCACTCTCAAAAATTCCTGCAATTAAATTAGAATGAAACAGGTTATAGCAATAAATCACATTCGTGATGAATTACTCTCCAAAAAAATTATCATATATCATATTAAATTCAAACATTGTGAAACAACCCTAATAATTAATGGCGAATATCGCTTTTCCTGAAGAATTGTGATATACCGTGATATATTTGGGTTTACCTTGATTTGATAATTACATTTCATGCATTAAATCATTCAATACATTAATGCTTAATGCATTAATGCATTATTAATAACCTCGTTTGCTTCCTCAATCTCCAGATCGGATACCATGATTTCTATATTTTGTTCGTCCCCGGCAGCATTCATGCCCTTAAGGTTCACTAAAATTCCTTCAAACTCCAACAAATTTTTTAACATTAAGGCTATTTTCCGGTTGGGGGCGATATAAACAACCGTCCACATTCATATATCCCCTTTTGGGCGTCTTTCACCGCATTATTATATAATCTCATTGTATCCAGCATAAATTACTGGGAAATCCTTGTCAAGCATTGATTATCCACTTGAGGTTAAATCTCCTGGATAAATTGACAATAAAAAGTGAAAGTGTAATATAATTTTATTTCCGCCAACTTTAAAAAAAGAAGGCCGTAAGACCTTCTATATTGATAAATATCTAACGGGGGTTATGATTGGGTCAATTCAATGCCCAACCATAACCTAAAAGCCGTGCTGATAATGAAAAAAAGCCGTTTTACTTATGCTTTGCCGTTACAACCCAGCACATTAACCAGTTTATGCCTGACGACCGATTTAATCGCTTCCCGGGCCGGGCTTAGATATTGACGAGGATCGAAATCGCCCGGTTTCTCGGCAAAATGTTTCCTGATTGATGCCGTTAAGGCCAGCCTTAAATCAGAATCAATATTAATTTTGCAGACAGCCATGGAAGCGGCTTTTCGAAGCATGTCTTCCGGAACGCCTTTGGCTCCCGGCATCTGACCGCCATATTTATTAATAATATCAACATACTCAGGCATTACTGAAGAAGCGCCATGAAGTACGATAGGGAATCCCGGTAAACGTTTCTGAACCTCTTCCAATATATCAAAGCGTAATTTGGCTTCTCCTTTAAATTTAAAAGCGCCATGGCTTGTACCGATGGCAATCGCCAACGAATCCACTCCGGTCCGTTTGACAAATTCCTCAACTTCATTCGGATCGGTAAAGGCGGCGTCTTTCTCGGAAACATTGACCGCGTCCTCAATGCCGGCTAACTTGCCCAACTCACCCTCAACGACGACCCCTTTGTCATGGGCGTAATCAACTACTTGCTTGGTTAATTTAATATTTTCTTCAAAGGGATGTTTGGAACCATCAATCATTACCGATGTAAAACCACCATCGATACATGACTTGCAAATTTCAAAATCTTCGCCGTGATCCAGATGCACACAGATTTGCAAACCGGTATCTTCAATGGCTGCCTCGATTAGTTTCATCAAATATACATGTTTCGCATATTTACGAGCGCCGGCGGATACTTGCAAAATCAAGGGAGCTTTCTCCTCTTTGGCGGCCTCGGTGATCCCCTGGATGATCTCCATATTGTTAACATTAAATGCGCCGATGGCATAGCCGCCTTCGTAAGCTTTTTTAAACATTTCCTTGGACGTAACTAACGGCATTGATTCCACTCCTTAATTGATCTCTATTTTAAATTGCGTCGCCTAAAAATCGACATTCTAATTTTAACAGATTCAGTCTAAAAATCAAAGTTTTTTTTTTGTATTGATTGTTTCTGAAAGTGAAAACACAAGTATAAACCTGGGATTCGGCATGTCTTATTTCATAAATTTTGTATGTTAACTTGCCGAATCCAGGATAAATATAAAATATAAATGTAAAGGATTTTTTGTGGAGAAATGTATATTTTTCACATTTTACAATTCACAATTCATCCTTCTTAATTTAGCCTCTTGGCTGTTATATCTGAACCCGGATCCGAATTCCCCAACCTTTCCAATAATAATCGCAATTCAGCGGCGTCATCATAATCCAATTCTGGATCTTCAAAGATTTCCGGGGTCCATTCACCTTTTAAAATCGCTAATAATTTGGGGAGTAAAATTTTCACCCATGGTTCATCATTGGTGCCCAGGAACTGCTCCAGGGCACGTTCGGCTTCTTCAATATTTCCGGTCTCAACTGCCTGTTCCACCAAGGCGCAACATTCACCGCTGGGGCATTGGCTCTCTCCACCGTCCCGGCGGTATTCCAAATAGCTGTGCCCTGCCATTTCCCTGGCTTCATCGGCGGCTTGCCGGTTGCCGGTTTGCTGCTCCAAACGGAAGAGAATGATCCATGCTTTCCAGGGCTCGGCGGAATAGCCGAAGGGTTTAAGGCAGTCGATGGCCCGGAATATTTCCCGGCGGGCCTCACCATATTGTTGCAGATTAATCAACGTATCGGCCAAATTACTGCGGATATGGGCTTCATTATATTTATCCTGTAATTTGATATAAATGTCCTTGGCTTGCTGGTAATAATCCACGGCTTCTTCCAGGCGTCCCATAGCGTCGTAGAGATTGCCCAACTCATTTAGAGTGCCGGCTTCACCGGATATATTTTTTCGCTGAGATTCGATGGCTAACGAATGGCAGTATGCTTCCTCCGCTTCATTAAAATGCCCGGTTTCGCGATACACCATACCGATTTGATGCCAGATGACGGCTACCGTTTGTGGTTCCTTCAATTCAGTGAAAGTATCCAGGGCTTGCTTGAAAATTTCCAAGGCTTCCTTGTATCGCTTTTGATAAAAACGGATAGTTCCCAGTTGAATTAGCGTGACCGCCAATCCTCTTTGATTTCCGGAATTTTGATCGAGCTTGATGCTTTCTTCATATGTCGCGGCCGCTTTATCCAACCGCCCTAAATCGCGCAGACAATTTCCAATCTCAGTGATGGTGGTGGAATACATTTCTTCGGCATTCATATTCCCAGCGGCAGCCAACATCTGAAATCGCCGCCGCGCTTCGTCCAATGGTTCAAGGGCGGTTCCGGCGGAACCGGTATTCCGTTGCACTTTTCCCAATATGGCGTAAGCGATGGCAATATCATAATCGGCCTCTTTATAAGCTTCCGGTCCGGCGCTTAGACAACTTTGCAACAATTGATGGGCGGTTTCATAGGCAATTTGTAACTCACCCTGTTTCAAATGCCGGTCAATCCGGTTACTCATCACTAAATACCGGGAGTGGCTCCACTGATTTCCCAGTTTCTGTTCGGCCGCTTCCAAAATCCGGTTGGCTTGTATTAATATCTGCGGGTAACCCAAACTGGAGAAGATACTGCCTACGTTATCAGCGATATTGATAATTTCTTCCAGCGGCTTTTTATCGGTAATCCAGTCAAGCCAGGATAAGATATTGGGCAATTCCAGTTCGATCAAGGCCAAGTGAAACGCAATATCGGTATTATCAAATAATTGTTGATATAAAATCGTTACTAGGCCTTCAATGATTTCAGCCCAGAGTGTCCGTGCTTCGTCCCGTTCCGGCCCGCTCATTTGATCAAATAAATATCGGACCAACACCGGATCGAAACGATAGTATTCATAACCAATCTTCTCAGCCAGCCCGGCTTCAATCAAGGACCGGACAAATTTTTCGGATGTTTCCGGATTCATCCCCAGTACATGAGCTAATAAGAATATATCCGCCCCATCCTGAAAAACGCCCAACCTGAAAATTTTCTCCCGCATCTCCGTAGGTAACCGCCGCAGCAATAACTCGATGCTGGCAAGGAGATTGTTTTCTAGTTCGCCGGGATGTTTTTTTTCTAACCCGGTTGTAATCTCTCGTAAATTGTCAATGGTAGTCCGCACACCCCGGCGATGGATTTCCGGCGCCATCAATACCAGCGCCCTGGCGTAGCACTGAACCGCTTCCACCAAATTGTCCAAATCTTGCAGAGACTCTCCGGAATCATTCGGGTTCGGAGTAAATCCTTGTTCTGTTAAAACCGCGTTAACCAGCTTAATGGCATCGGTTTTCTCCAGGTATCCCAATAGGATCTCCCGTTCCTGTTCATGATAAGGCGCCGGTAGCTGTTCCCTGCTGATAAAAAGCAGCCGGGTTCTCGGATCAGCCTCGAGCAACGCTTGGAACAACTCGAAAATTCTCTGGATTTCCGATGAAACCAGCTGATTGGTTTTTGGCAAAATACTTTCGACATTATCAAATATTATCAAGGTGGGCTGGTTGTTTAAAATGCGCTCAACCGGCCGCAATGCTTTGATAACGTCGTTATAAAGAGTCACCGACCACTGCTCCCCTTCAGGCAACAACTGTTTCCCCAAGCTATCAAGAATTCCTTGAGCATCACCAAATCGTATTAGATTGATAAAAGCAATTTTCCGGAAACGTCCAATCCGTGACAGCCAATGAGCCAATTCCACGGCCAGGGTGGTTTTTCCGGAGCCACCCATACCACGAATGACCGCATAGGGTTGTTCATATAATAACCGTTCCAGAGACAGCAATTCCCGGCTGCGCCCCCAAAAGCCATGGAATGGAGGTTCCGGCAGATAACCCAGACTTTGCATCCGTTTTGGGACTTCAGTCTGCTGATCCGTGGTGATTGATTCAGTAATCAAAAACGGATCCCGGGATTCCTGATATAAGACCGGAACAAACCAGTCCAAGATCTTTAATTCCCCCGGTTTGATAACTTTATTGCGAATATCATCTCCATATAACGTTTTTCGCCCGGATAATATGGCTTTACCTACCGTCGCGCCCCGGGCCAGTTCTTCGTAAAACGCCCCGGTAAAACGAGTGGCCGATTTTTCCGTCAAGTTATAACGGATACCCAATACCGAGGGAATCTCTTCATCCAGGAATCGGGCAGCCACCGCCGCTGTTGGGTCGGTCTTATCTTCAGCAGCGGGGCGAATATTCAGACATACCAATGGGATCTTGTAATTACGGAAAATGGCGGCCAGTTTATCGATAGCGATAGGTTCCGCGCTCCGGCTTTCAACGCTATGGATGTCACTGGCCGTTTCAAAACAGAACGTTTCCAAACCCTGGGTGTAATCGTACCGGTAAAAACCGTCGATATGGATTGCTGAAAACTGCTTTCCGGATTCCTCCGCCTTATGTAAGGTGGTTTCCAGTTCAGAGTAAACCGGCGGAGTCAGGATAGTCAATTCAATCGATTCTTCCAACCTTTCCGCTACTTTTATCAACGGCAAGGCGCTGCTCCGGTGATCTCGATATGAAGAAAGCCCATTTTCCGGACGGGGGCTAATGAGTAGAATACGGATAGGCAAGGTGAACCGGGATATTTCCCGGAAATTCCGGTCTGATTGCCGTCGGCGAACTATGGCCGCATTTTTACCCTGAAAAAGGTAATTTTTTCCATCGTATAACAATTCCCAGGGTAAAGCGAATAAAGTTCCGACGGATTCCGAAACGCCGTTTTGAATTTCAGAATCGGAACCTACCGAAAGTTCACCGGACCTATTCACGGGTTCGCTGGCCACACTTATGGAAAAATAACGGGCTTTATCACCTGGAACATGCATCCAGGCAGACAGCGCTTTTTTGGCTGAAGGGGAGGCCGTTATTGCCTGATATAAGGCTTGTCCCCAAACAGGCAACTTGGATTCGATTCGAAGGGCTCGATCCAAAAAGGCTCCATTCGGCCAGGAATAATATTGTTCAAGATACCAGCGGAGGTCATCCTCCACTACCGGACTAAGCGGTGCGATAAAAGGAAAACTTTGGCTTTCGATATCATGGGACCGCGGATCAATTGGATGATAAACTAGCTTTGTCGTGGCTTTCACCCGGCGTTTCCCATCCTGTTCGAAAATCCGGGCATCTGTTAGTTGCATTTCCAATTCCGCGCCAATCCGGGGAATGGCCGCCGGAACGGATTGAGTATTTTTGGGTGTCCGTTCGCGGTTTAGCATGTAAACCTCCTTGGCAGATACGTTGTTATATAATTTGATACACGATTATTCGATAATTGAATCGAATAATATAATTATAATCCTGTCGGATCGCGGCGATTTGCGCTTTGAGTGTTTACCATGCGAAAACCTCTGACCAATCGATACAAAAATTATATCTAATGTAAAAACATTCTATCAATTTCACTTTTTTCCTTCTTTTATTCGTATTCAACGAAATGAATACCACTACTGCCGGGCAGCCGTTTATTATGTTTATTGTAACAAAAACTAAAACATGAAACATGCCGTTACTGCCCACCGAGGGTTTCATATTTTACTGTAACTTATAAACGATACGCCTTATTCCGGACCCATATCCATCTCACACCGTTGCGTTGGCAACAAATATGAAACCCGGGTTATCTTCCCCGGCAACGGCCACAAATTGGCTGGTTTCTTTTTTTAAGGCTCCCAGAAAATCACCATTGATGACCGCTTTTACCTTACCGGCCACTGCGCCGTTCTTCACCAGCAAGCATTGGTCGGCGGTTAGGGAAAATTTTCCGGAACTGTGATCTTGAGTATGCAAGCCTAATACTGAATAGACAATCAGGCCCAATTCCGTCTTTTTCAGCTTTTCATCCCAGGAGTCCATGGCTTGTTTTGATTTGACAAAAAAACCCCTGCCGCCTAACGGAACCGGTGTTGGAACCAATCCGGTCTTCCGGGCATACTTCACATTTAAAATCGGGGTTTGGAGCCGACCGGCGGCGATGAGATTAACCAAACCACCCGGCACGGCTTCCGAGGTACATTGATACGAAAAAGCTCTTAAGGGAAGCAGTGTGTTGATTTCCAACGATAAATCATCCCGTAAAACCGGGCGTTGATTGTAAAAATCGTCCAGCGAGAAACTGCTTTGACGATTCACCACCAAACTTCCTAATAAATTGGTGATTAAAAAATGATTGGCAAAAGATTCGAAAACATCCGGCGGAAAAATAAGTTGAACCGGTCCGGTAATTTCGGCTTCAGCCGGTATCATTAGATGATGGCCAATATTGCCGGTATTTTCGATAATACGATTCACTTCTTCGGAAGAAGGCAACCTTTTTTCAGAAAATGACTCCCCGTAAGAATCGTTCACTTCAAAGAAAAAATCGACCGGGGTCCGCGGATAATCGAAGGATAGACCGGTGGAGTTTCTAAAGAAGCGGTGTTCCTGATAACATCTTACTTTGCCGTCAACTTTGGTCATGCCGTATTCTTGGAACCGTTTCAGGCCCTGATTTAAAATTATAAAGGGGTACTCAAAATCTCCCGTTACAATTTGTTGAACTTGGGACTCGGCCAACGGGACATCCGGTATTCGTTCCGGGTTAAATAAACCTACCCCATCCTCATCAAAATAGGTGGTAGTCTTCCATAGATTTAAATTTTCCGTAAATGATTCCACGGTTTGGGCATCAAGTTTGGCGGAAGTAAAACGCTGTTTGGTCCAGATCAAATATATTTCTCCGGTAATGCTCCGTTTAAAGCTGGGAGCCGTGTATGGACCACCGATTTGATTATTCTTTAAACCCACTTCCAAACCTTCGGTGTCGTATAAATTAAATCGCCAGGCAGTTAAATCCGAGTCCTTCGACATGGTTTGATTCAATAATTTGGTCAATTTGTCTACGATTTCCATTTTATTCGCCCCCGATCATAATTTCCGGATTGGACTCAATTACCAGAAAATAGTGGGAGCCGCCACCACTGGGGACACCCTGCCCCATTTTACCACAGGTGCCCATGGCATCAATTTGCATGGGGCCGATGGCATTGGAAACTGATTGTAATACTGATAAAACTTTACCGCTGAAAATGGCCGGTTTGTAAAGCTCAGGCGTTTCGTCCAGCCGGTATATTCCGGAACAATGAAATACAAAATCTCCAAAAGCCGGATTTACCTGTCCGCCTTGAAATCCAGTCAAGTATAAAACCGTTTCCCCGGGTTGCATTAAATCCTTCTCAATTAAAATCCGGTAAAGATCGGTGGCGGTAAGCGATTCAAACTCCTGATTCAAGGGAATGGGATTATCAAATTCAATCCGGATATTGCTCATCCGGGCGATGGGCAAATGAAAGATGCTTTCCACCCGTTCAGCACCGCTGAATGGAACACCGGCTTTGGCGGCCGAAAAAATATCGGCCAGTCCGGCGGCTAACCGGCCATGGTCAACTATCTTCACTGTTTGGCGTTCAATTCCCATGGCGCTAATGGGTTGATAGGCATAATCCTCGGCTATCGGTCCGTCGATAATCGATAATCGCGGATTGGCCACCGACATTCCGGTTTTGAGTCTGCCATTCTCCCCCAGAATGGAACTCTCCAGCCCATCGGTTTCAGCCGCGTGTCCAAAAGCTTCATGGGCCAGTCCTTTGGCCAATCCATAATCAATCACTAATTTATAATGTCCGCCCGGAATGGTTTTGGCGCTTAATAATCGCAAACTTAAATCCGCGGCTTTTTGGGCCCGGTTCCTTAAACGATCGAGCTTGGCTGATTCCATGATGATCCCCAAATCGATTCCGGGTAAATTGGCATAGGTGGTAACCGTCTGGGACCCGGAATCCGCCGTCGGGTCCGGGGACGAATCGGATTTGGCGGTAATGCTGTAATATACGTAGGAACGGGGATTGTTGAAACAACAATCAGTGCCATCGGAACGGACAATCCGCCATTGTTCATCCGTTAACCGGAACAGGGTACGAACCGAAAACCTTGAATCCAGCCTGGTGATTTCCCCATTCAATTCTTTTAATACGGTTTCGATCTCTTGTAAACTCAAGGTACCATATGGATACTTTTGTGGGATCTCGATGCGTTTATTGAAAGCTTCGAGTTTTTTGACTTCCAAATTAGTTTCTCCGCCAAAGGTCTGGCATTGTTGGGCTAATCCGGCCGCTTTCTCATAAAGCTCGATCGCGATTCGGGGGGATATCTGATCGGAAGCGGAAAATCCCATATATCCCTGATGATTAATTACCTGGACGCCCATTCCCTCCAAGGTAGCGGTGGCTATTTCCTCCGTTTTTCCGTTATTGATATGCACCGATAAATCTCTACGGCTCTGTAAACGGGCTATGAAATAAATGTCTTGTCCAAAGTTTACACTCCTCAAGGAGTCCACTACTTGCTGGTAATTGTCAACTCGCAAAAATTACACCTCACTTGAATAGATACCATTTATATTATCTTTGTTTCGCCCGATCTTTATCAATTTATTCAAATATTTTTTTAATATGAATTCACTGCGTCATCAGTTTAAATGTTCGGCCCGAAATCTGGTTTCCACGGCCACTACCTGTGGCGCAAAGAGTTCCACCAGTCCTTCACTGAAGTGGTGGAAATTGGTTGGCGGTTTCCAACCAAAAATATCCACCGCTAAAAATTTTTGAGCGGGAAATATTTGAATAAAAACCAATGTATCGTCAAATTCCCCGCTGATGATAATATTACCGGATACTTGACGGCGGAAATTCCAAATGTCATTCGCAATATTTAATGAATGGGTAAATTGGTATATTCCATCATAGAATTGTTTCGGATTCCGCCATATTTCATTTTGACAAAAGTAGAGATCCGCTGAAAAATGCCTTCTCAATCCATCGCTCATCCCGACCCGACCGCCTCCCCATAAAAGCGGTGTGAAAACCCAATTTGACGGGGTATACTGTGGAAATACCCTTTGATACACTCGCCAACCGGATGACCGCTTCTCTCTAAATATCATATGAGACATAATGGGTTAGGGGTGAAATTTCCGGAACAAATATTCTGGGTTACCCCGAATTTTTCATCAATTTCTCCAATTTTTCGAATAATTCTTTGACCCTGTTCAGTTGGGTCTCGGAGGGCTTGAGTTTGGACTGGCGAAGCTGTTGATGCAAACTCATAATGGAATGCTCCAGATCGGTAAACATGCGATCGAGTGAATATTTGGGAGTAATGGTGGCCACCTTTTCCTGACGGGTAACGCGGCCGTCTTTCAAGGTCAAACAGTCGCCCAAGTCCGGAATAATGGTATTTAATTTGTACTGTTCTTGAATTAATCCGGCAAATTTATGCTGGGCGCCGGTTTCACCGTGTACAATAAATACATGGGGTTGATTTTCAAAAGCGCCGATCCAATCCAATAATTCGCTTTGATCGGCATGCGCGGAAAACCCTTCAATGGAATGAATTTGGGCCTGGACATTGATCTCTTCGCCCATAATTTTGACGGCTTTGGCCCCTTCTTTCAATTTTTGGCCCAGGGTTCCTTCGGCTTGATAGCCCACGAATAAAATATTGGATTCGGACCGCCAGAGATTGTGTTTCAGATGGTGTAAAATTCGGCCGGCTTCGCACATGCCGCTGGCCGAAATGATGATGGCTCCCCGGGCGTTTTCATTTAACGCTCTGGATTCCTCGGTGGTGCGGACGAAATTTAAATTGGTAAATTCAAACGGGCTTTCATTGGCTTCAAATAACTCCCGGGTGCTTGCATCATAACAATCGGGATTATTCCGGTAAATTTCCGTCACCGAAATCGCCATGGGGCTGTCGATGTATACCGGGATGCGGGGTATGGCGCCGGAACGCAAAAGGGTACGGATATGATATAACAGATCCTGGGTTCTGCCGATGGTAAACGCCGGGATAACCAAATTACCGCTGCTTTTCGAAGTTTTCAGGATTAAATCCCGCAATAAATCAATTTTTTGGTCCCGGGTGACATGAAGCCTGTCACCATAGGTGGATTCGATGATTAAATAATCCGCCGTGGAAATGGTGGTGGGATCTTCAATGATCGGCTGATTTTTCTGGCCCAAATCACCCGAGAAAACCATCTTCGTGGTGGTTTGATCCTCATCAATCTCGATTTCGATTATGGCAGAACCGAGAATATGTCCGGCATCCAGGAATTTTACCCGAATTCCGGGAACCGGCTCAAAAGTCTGGTGATAATTTTGCACTTTAAATAATTTCAAGCAACTGAACGCTTCATTGGCCGTATATAACGGCTCCCGCGGCGGATCGCCGGTGCGGAGACGTTTCCGGTTGCGCCATTCACTCTCCATTTCCTGAATATGACCGGAGTCCGGCAGGACGATGCCGCATAAATCCACGGTGGCTTTGGTGGCGTAGATGTTGTTGTTAAAACCTTTTTTCCACAATTTTGGAATCAATCCGGCGTGATCCACATGGGCATGCGTCAATAACACAAAGTCCAGAGCCGCTGGATTAAATAAAAATTCCTGATTATTCAACTCCCGGATCTCCTTAATTCCCTGAAACATTCCACAATCGACCAAAAAACGGTTGTGTTTGGTTTCGACCAAATAACAAGAACCGGTAACGGTTCCAGCCGCTCCACAAAAAGTTATTTGCATTTTTTTGCATTCCTCCTGAATTTTTTTTTGACAAAATAACAACTCTTTGTTATACTATTAAATGTGATTTACGGGGTGTGGCTCAGCTTGGTAGAGCGTTCGGTTCGGGACCGAAAGGCCGGAGGTTCAAATCCTCTCACCCCGACCAGTTAAAATATTTTTTAAAATGAAAAAAGGCCGTTTGGCTTTTTTTTATAGAAAAAAACTTCGGCATGGATTGGAAATATCCTTTTTAATTGTAATTAAAAAGTTGTGAAACATTCAACCGTTCAAAAGCCCACCACACTAATTTCAGTATGGTGGGCTTTTTTGATATTTGATGATTGGAGTATAATATTTATAAAAATATAGGAAGTTAAAGCGCGCGCGTCAACTCTTTAAACATCCATACGGATCAAGGGTTCCGGTGCAATCCGTGTATTCCCCAACCGGTAACATTTTTGCAATTCCGCGACGGCAGCCTGCGCCTCTTTCTTGGTACTCGCGTAAACTTCGGCCACTACACTATCCTTCCGGATGAAGTCGCCTGTTTTTCGATAAAACTTAAGGCCAACATCAAGTTTGATCGGATCATGCAAATTTTCCCGGCCGGCGCCGAGTTTCATGGCGACTAAACCGATTTCACGGCAGGTGATGCTTTCCACCCAACCTTCATCTACCGCCAACACCGGTTGGATTACCGGGGCGGTTGGCAATAATGACGGTTCCTCGGTAATCTCCGGATCTCCGCCTTGGGCGCTGACAAATTCCCGGAATTTAGCGAGAGCCTCACCGGATTTTAAGATCCGGGTCAAGATTTCCGAACCCTGTTCGGGCAGGGCGGCTTTACCGGCTAGCCATAACATAACCCCCCCCAGGACGATACATAATTCGGTGAGATCCGGCGGCCCTTCTCCTTTCAAGGTTGCGATGGCTTCCTGCACTTCCAGGACATTGCCCACGGCAAATCCAAGCGGAAGATTCATATTGGTCAATACCGCCTTAAACTTACGGCCGGAACGGTTACCGATCTCCACCATGGTCTCCGCCAGTTTGACGGCTTGTTCAAATTCCCGCATGAAAGCGCCATCACCATATTTGACATCCAACAATACCGCATCGGCGCCTGCCGCCAGTTTTTTGGATACAATACTGCTTGCAATCAAGGGTATACTTTCCACGGTGGCGGTCAAATCCCGTAACGCATACAGTTTTTTATCGGCCGGTACCAGATTGCCGGATTGCCCCACCAAGGCCACTCCAATCCGGGCTACTTGCCGTAAAAAGTCCGCTTGCGGCAAATTGGTTTTAAAGCCCGGAATGGCTTCCAGTTTATCGATGGTCCCGCCGGTATGTCCCAAACCCCGGCCCGACATCTTGGCCACCGGAATTCCCGCCGCCGCCACCAGCGGTAGTAACACCAGGGAAGTTTTATCACCCACGCCGCCGGTACTGTGTTTATCTACCTTGACTCCCGGAATGGACGATAGATCAACTATTTCTCCGGAGTGCGCCATTTCCAAAGTCAGCGCCGTGCATTCCGCGAAACTCATTCCCTGGAAAAAAATCGCCATACATAAGGCGCTCATCTGATAATCCGGAATCGTCCCGTCTACAAACCCACGAATTAAGAAGGCGATCTCTTCCCCGGTCAACACACCGCCCTCCCGCTTTTTCCAAATTAAATCGTATACTCTCACAATTAATCGCTCCGTTCTTAAAAGTGTGAAGTTTGAAGGGGGAAGGGTACTTCAAACTTTATCTCCTCCCCCACCGGCCAGGGGTCCAATTGGAACCAGTGGCAGAGGGAGGCGGCAATATCAGCGAAAGTCATTCGCGTCCCCAGATCTAAACCTTCGGGCAGCCCGGGGCCGAGTAACAGGAGCGGAGTATATTCCCGGGAATGGTCAGTGCTTGAGGTGGTCGGATCACAGCCGTGATCGCCGGTGATTATTACAATATCGCCGGGGTGTAGTTTAGGCAGGTTGGCGCCCAGCCAGTCATCTACTTTCCGGATCGCCTCGGCAAATCCCCGGGGGTCGTTCCGGTGGCCGTATATCATATCGAAGTCAATGCAATTCGCGAATACCAAGCCTTTAAAATCTTTGGAGATTAATTTCGTGATAAATTCCAAAGTCTCAGTATTGTCATGAGTGTGATTGGAATCAGTAAGGCCTTGGTTGCAAAAGATATCTTCAATCTTACCCACCCCGTAAACCGTCAAACCGGCATCTTTTAACCGGTCTAATACAATAGGCCCGGTGGGTTTTAACGAAAAGTCCTTCCGTCGTGGAGTCCGGTAAAAACTGCCGGGTTGGCCTAGGAATGGCCGGGCAATGACCCGTCCCACCGCGTGTTCTCCGGTCATAATCTCCCGGGCTATGTCGCAGTAATTATATAATTGCTCCAGCGGGATAATCTCCTCATGGGCGGCAACTTGAAATACGCTATCAGCGGAAGTATAAACGATTAAATCCCCGCTTCGCATATGTTCAACGCCTAATTTCGCGATGATTTCGGTACCAGAGGCCACCTTGTTGCCTATTATATTGTGCCCGGTCCGTTTGACAAACTCATTAATGATTTCAACCGGAAATCCTTGCGGATAAACCGGGAACGGCCGTGGCAAAACAATTCCCGCCATCTCCCAATGGCCGGTGGTAGTGTCTTTTCCCGGGGAACGCTCAGCAAGCCTGCCAAAGACTCCGCCGCGAACCCGGGCGGAAAGCCCTTGGATTTCGGTAAGCTTACCCAGTCCGGCTCTTTCCAAGTTGGGCAGATTGAGCCCCCCGAGAACTTTCGCCGTATTTCCCAGGGTATTGCTCCCTTGGTCGCCATAGGATGCGGCATCAGGCAGTTCCCCAATACCGACTCCGTCCAATACGATTAAAAATACTCTTTTAATATTCAATACCTCTCCTCCCCCAAATTCTGGCGTGTTGCGTCGGGTTAATTGTTTTGCTCTTTTGGTGTAATTCGCGTGATTCGTGGCTCTAAGAGTGGTTTTAGTTGTAGCTCATTCCAGGTTACACCTTGGATGTTTGAATTTTTAGAAAAAATAATTTGGACAACAGTCTTTGTTCGATTTGCGATGGTGATGATGACAGTATAACCGAATCATTGTTTCAACTGTCAATTTTTCTTGTTGTAACCGGTTATTCTCGGATATTTCCAAATTTCTTTACCATGATTTCTTTTACTTGTTTCTAAATTCGGCGGAATATCGAATTGTATTTAGGGTAAAATTAAATATTCATAAAAATTAAAAAAGGAAAAACCGCCCTTTATATTGATTTACAACGGAAAGGCATGCGCATCGTCATCCCCGATGCCGAAGTTTTTCGTGAAAAAGGTAAACCCGCCGTGGAAGAACTCTTTAAAACTGATACTCATCATTATGAATCCTCCCGTTTTTCAGAAAATACATCACTAAAAACATTATCGACATTTCAAATAAAAATTAGTCTACTTTCGGTTTCGACATGATTGAATCACCCTTTGACCGGGATTTACAGACCGACCTAACCTTATTCATATTAAAAGTAGTGTGAAAAACCCTAATTTTTAGCGGAACACTCGCCTATTGTATAGGCGCACGCTTATTTTCAAAGAGTGCGCGTCAACTTGACGCGAGTGATATAGATTTATACTTTTAATAGGGTTTATCACAACACAATTAAACCCCATCAATGATACTAATGTGCCCTCAATGTTTAGCGATTGACATATGGTAAATATTACCGTATAATTAATTGATACTTATGTGAAGGAGCATTTTTTATGAAGGTTGTTCTTAACTAATCAATTGCATATTGCGCCGGATAGAAACGTATTTCCATTGACCTTGTTTCAGGTTTGTTTGTTGTACTTTTGGTCTGGTGCCGCAAAATTGTTAAGAACAACGGAATCAATTACATCCTTTTTTAAAGCAACTCATGAAACCGTACCTTAACCTCATGGTTTTTTTATGCCCAAAAACGGGCCGCGCGCGGTTCGTTTGAGTTCGAGCAATTATGGATTGAAAAAAAGGGCTGTAAGTTGACGATTGTTCATTTACAGCCCTTTTTGATCTAAAAAAGGAGGGGATCCAATGATTTTTTAACCATCACAGGTGGAAGGTTGGTCATTCATTAATTATTTCAAGGTGATCTACAAATGAAAGGACAGAGGTGATCAATATGCAAATACATATCATTCCTGGAGATTATATCATCAATCCTATATTTCAATGGGCCTGGACTTTACACTCGGATTTCGTTTTGAAAGCTTTACGGATCGTCAATGACACTGAGGAAAGTATCCGGCTGGAAACCATCACTTTTGGGGTGAAGGCTTCCGGCCACCTGGATAAAGAGATCTGCTACCGGGGAGAAGCCCTGGAAAACCTGGTAAAAAAGTTTCCGCCCAAAGTGAAGGAATTATCGGCCTGGGATTCGAAAGTTGCCTTGGGCAATGAAAGATTCTGGGATACTGAGAACTTGGCCGATACTTTAGTATTTCAGGCCAATCAGGAAACCGGGATTTGGAATGAGTTCTTTCTGGTGGTTTACGACCTCCCGGCGGATGAGTTGGTAATCTCGGTTACCTATATTCAAGGCAACCAGTCGCGGACTGCAGAAACCAAACTGCCACTCATTCAATTCAAGAGCCGGAATGATTACATTTTCCCAGTGAAAGGCATTTGGCAAATCAATGGTAATTACGATTGCATTTGCGCCCACCGGACTCAATATTCCATGGAATTTGCCATGGATATGTGCCAAATGAACAATGAGTCCTTAATCGCTTATAAGCCGGATATGAAAAATGAGGATTTTGTCCATTATGGCAAGGATGTACTGGCGATTGCCGATGGTGAAGTGATGGATTGCTTTAACGACTGTCAGATCAGAGAGAATTTTCCGTATGATACGGAAACGGATGAAAAAGTATTGGCTGAACGGAAAGCATTGATCGAAAAATATGGCCGTATACCGATTCAATGCGGCAATTATGTAGTGTTAAAACATACCCATGAAGAGTATTCATTTTACGGACATCTGATTTATCAAAGCGTGAAGGTGAAAAAAGGAGATCAGGTCAAACAGGGACAACCCATTGCCCAGCTCGGCAATACCGGCCGGTCGGGATGCCCCCACCTCCATTTTCAACTGATGAACGGTCCCGACTTCTCGACCTCCAGAGGCCTCCGCATTTCTCTAACTTTCAACCATCTTTTTAAACGGCTGTCGTAAAACCGTCTTCAGTTTTTCGGGGGCGGTTTTGCGGAAGTCGCTTAAGTAAATTTCGTGATGTTTTTGGTTTTTTCCGTCAAAGGTACCGCCAGCCGATTCAATCAGTTCGTGGAGTTTCAATATATTGGGATGTTCATCGGCAAAGGGGCCGATATGTAAAATTTGGGTCGATAAACCTTCCGCATAGGTTTCAAATCGCAGTTGATCCAGAGCGGGGTTCGATTCTTTCTCTTTGGTCGATTGGATGGCGGCTTGGATCATATCAAGGGTAATAAAATCCGGTTGCATCATCATGAGCGTCCAGCGCCATTCATCCCGGTTTCCCGCCATAAAATCGTTGAGGTCATCCGCCCACCATAAACCTTCCAGGGGCATGACCACGTAATCCATTCCCGGCGCTTTTTTACAGGCAAATTTGGCTTTATAGGAAACCTCGAAGAGCGCTTCGATGGCTTTTTGAAAATCGGCGCATCCGGGAGCGCCACGGCCGTCGACCATTAAAAATTGAAATTTGGGTACAGTCACAATCTCGGGCTTTTGAGGGGATGGATTGTAAAAAGCCTTATATTCCTTTTTGAGATCGATTTTTTCCATTGCAATCGCCTTTCATTATAGTAAAATACGGCGTATCACATATCATTTAGGCTGTGACTGAGTTGAATCAAGGTTGCGGGGTTTGATTCAACAGCATGGCGATGGCATCCCGCAGCCTCTTTTCCCGGGTTTCCGCCTTTTTAGCGCTTTCAATCCATTGCACATATTCCTTCTGATGGGAATACGAGAGTCCAGCAAAGAAATTTTGGGCGGGAATGTTGGCTGCCAGTTGTTTTTGAAAATCTTCCGGAATCTGAACTATCCGGGGTTCGGTATCTTGCTTGATGAACATGGACCGTATCCCCCGGCTGCTTGCCAATGGCTTTCGATTTGATTGAGTCTATTCAACCTGCGCAAAGGCCACCACATAGTTATGCCCGTATTTTTGGGCGCATTTGGGACAAGTGGTATAGTAGAAGAAATACTTTTTAGTAGTTTTTCCCTGAGCGGCCACGTATTGGTCCATGGTTTTGATCCATTGGGGCACGGCATGAAAGGGACCGTCAAATACTTTACTGATAAATTCGCCCGATAATGTAACGTTTTCGGCTCCGGGGACCGCTTGGGTGACGGTAAGGTAAAATTCCGACTTCCAGGGTGACGGATCGTAGGCCAGCATTAAAAATTCATCCATATTGGCGGGAGTGGCGCCGGCCTCCTGAATCCGGTTCCACATCCGGGTAATGATCCGGTTCATGGCGCCCGGCAGCGGCATGTGGAACAACTGGGGCACCACATCTTTGATGAAGGGTTTTCCCTTCCAATAATGGGTTTTTTCATCCCATAACTTCGGGTTGAACTCCGGACAGCAAACATCGGATTGTTTGTTTTGGTTATTCATAATGAATATACCTCCATTGGTTTTAATATCAGTATATCATCGAAACTTGACAACATTATGTCATATTTTTACGTTTGAAAAGAACAAAATTCTACATATTCGAAGCGCAAATACCGGCTTAATCCGGCGAGTTGGTATCTTGATTTATCTCCACCGCCCCCACTTTAAACACATCGGAAACACCAAATCCCGTCAGTAATTTCTTGGCGGCGGCTAGGTGGTCCGGGGCGTGAAACAGAAAATCAACCAGGATTTCTTCCACATTTTCATTCTCAAATCCCCCGGGATTGGCATAAAACCGGCAGAGCGCATTCAAATCGCCCAGCCAGTCCGTGAAATGAATAGCAATTGCATCGGCGTTTTCATCACTGATATACTGGGAAGCCCTCAACGCCTCGCCGATCTTTTCCCGTATCAAGTTTGAATTGAACTCCAAGTGGATTCATCTCCTCCCATCAGCATATCTGCCCATAGAGCCTCATCGATTTTGGTCCGATTAAATGCATATTGAATTTCATACTTATACCTCCTTTTCAATTCGCTACTCCCGATAAGGAATCTTTCAATAGTCAATGGTTTCCTTTTATATTTAGTGACTATCTTTTGGGCTGCTTTACATGGAACAATATAAATTAGGAAGCAACTTAGCTGCTCCCTAAAGATATACTCAAGACCAATTTGCCTCATTTTAGTGTCCTTTTTTATGTAAATCAGTATAAGTATGTTGTGATATTTAGAACCCATATCCTAACTGTATTCCTATCCGTGTGTAGCTTAAATCATGGATAACATAGCCATTTGAAATTGTCCCTCTATTTAAGATGTATGCTAATTCGCACCGAAGATTTTCATTAAAATAAAACCCACCGCCAAACGCGCAATACGCCCCGGGGCCTAACGTATTACCAACACCTCTAAAAGAATCATTTCCGTTTAGTATATTTAAACCACCTCGGATTGCCAGAAACGCTTTCGTTTCTCCCGAAGAACAAATATATCCAACTACATATATGGGGGTACAATTAAATGTAGCAGCACTATTGGTTACAAGGGAACGCTCCATCGGAAATTCAACTCCTACCCCCCATCCGAAAGTATCATTAGTAAAGTTAACATATTCATAACCAATCGTAAAACCGGAATTAACATCAGCACTTCCGAGTGTGTACGAGCTATAGGTTTCACGAATCGTTCCATTTAAATCAAAACCAAGCCTCAAAACATTCTCTGCCATTGCTAACGTACTGAATGTTAGTATCAGAACAATTGGTAAAATCAGCAAGCTAAAAATCTTTTTCATAAATTTCTCACTCCTTGTCGAATAATATATTTTCCACTTAATCGGCGAGTCAACTGATTGTTTAAAAATTTATGTGAAAATGAACAATCATAACCCACTATATTTATCGTCATCTATTCTAAAATATCTTAAATACTTTTTTATACAAATCTTATTTGAAAATAGACACTCATTACTTTGCATACATTTAGAAATCTTTAAATTCTAACCGGTCGTATAAAGGTTTAATTGGCTTATAATCACGGATGGGATTGTTACTGAGATATAATGTTTTTAGCTTAAGTAGTTTCCGTAGACCGTTAATATTGCTGATCCGGTTGTGATCCATATACAACAACTCCAAACCGGACAGTTTCGCCAGTACGGAAATGTCGGAAATCCCATTGCTGCCCATGGACAAGGTTTTAAGGTCTTTCATATTGCGTAATGATTCAATATTATCGATTTGATTATTTTCGATATATAATTCCCGGAGAGCGACAAGGTTGTCTAATGGACTAATATTGGTGATTTGGTTGCCGCTTAGCACCAAAATTGTCAAGCGACGTAAGTTACCCAGGCTATGAATATCCGTTAACCGGTTATTGGCCAATCGCAGGTCGGTAAGGCGGGTATGATTTTGCAAGATGCTGATATCACTGATTTGGTTGTATCCCAGGTCCAGAAAAACTAAATTGGTCAAATTTCGAAGCGCGGTAATATCGGTAATCCGGTTCCCCGCCAGCTGCAACCACCGCAGATGAGTCAAGCCGGATAAAACCCCGATATCCGTAATCTCATTTTGGATCTCCATCTCCACTTCGTTGCCCAGTTCCAAGTGTTCTAGCCCGGTACACCATTGTAAAGCTCCGATATCTTTAATTCCCCGGTTGCCCAGCTTTAAACTTCGTATCCCGGCAAGGTCGCGCAAGGTGAGGCTTCCAGCGGGCTTTCGCAAAATATAGCGGATCTCGTGCTCCAACACCGGATCGGAAACGTATACGGTTTCCGGTTCTCGAATATTGTAAGAATCCGGGACGGACTGGTGATGGATTACCGGCAGCTTATCACCCACGGCAACGATAAAGATTGCGCCGCATACCAGGATCAGGACCGGAATTAACAGACCAATAAAGAATTTTGCCATGGTTCGCTCCTTTAATTGTTATGACAATTGGACCGGGACCGGATGATTCAACGCGATCCCATCCGGGGTGATGTTGCTATCGTAGGCCAATATTTTAACTCCTTGGGTGGAGGCTTTTTTTAAAGCATTGGCAAAAGCGGAATCCATGGCCGTATTGGGTTGGAAACAAGTAACGCCTTTCATCTGAATTAGAAACAACACATAGCTTTGGTAGCCTTCAGCCACGGTCTTAATTAATTCATGAAGATGTTTGGTGCCCCGTTCAGTGGGCGCGTCCGGAAACAAAGCCACTCCATCCCGTTCCAAGGTAACTCCCTTGACTTCGATAAAACCTTTGGCCGCCTCGGTTTCATAGTAAAAATCAAACCGGGATTCACCGAAAACCGTTTCCGCTTTCAGTAAAGTTAATGGCTGAAACCTGTCCAAAACCCGGTTACGAATGGCCTCGGCCACCACCGCATTGGGAATCTGGGAATCGATGTTGATCAAACGATGGTCTTTGTAAGCGCTAATCAACGAAAAACGGGTTTTGCGATCCGGTTTATTAACTTCTTCCAGAAAAACCGTGGTCCCCGGGATTAAGATTTCCCGGCAGCGTCCGGTATTCCGGACGTGAACCGTTTCCATTCGCTTAAATTCCATGCCCTCAATTTCCACTCTGGCAATGAAACGGTTGGGACGATTAATAAACCTGGCTTGTTGTATTTTGGCATATTTCATATCAGGGTATTTCCTTTACAGAGAATCTTTTTCAGCAATTTTTGGGAATATTATTCCAAATCGTTGCCCGCGTTGCAATATACTATATTATCGGTTGCCCGGGGTACCTGATTTATCTGAATTTTTCCTTGCTGCTAAACCTAATTTGATCTTTCCTTATGGAATTCCTGCAAGCGAAGAATATTCTTTTTTTTGGGGGAACACTGCAAGTATGATATATTATCAATTCATAATGTAATGCTTTACATTGACATCCCTAATTACTTTTGTTAAGCTATTTACAGTAAATAACCCTTTCGACTAGTCCCGTGAGGCTAGGAAGGCCTATTAGCCGTGTTTCACCTTCTTATGCCGTTTTTGGGTATGAGAATTTTTATTTTCGGGGGGAATTGCAGCACTTTCGATCACGGGCGTTTCGATTTACGGGTTCAAACCGGTAACGGTACGAAATATATCTAACAGGAGGAATGTATATGATTGGGAAAAAAGTTGATGTTGGAGAACGGCTTCCCTTACTCCAAAGTATCCCTTTAAGTCTCCAGCATTTGTTTGCCATGTTTGGAGCAACCGTTCTGGTTCCCTATCTGGTGGGTCTGGATACCTCGGTAACTCTTTTCACCAGCGGTGTGGGAACATTGATTTATATTCTGATCACCAAAGGAAAGATCCCCGCTTACCTCGGTTCTTCGTTTGCGTTTATCGCGGCGATGACGGCCATTATCGGCTCGGTCCCCGGTAAGGCCGCCAGTCCCGATAAGATTGCGCTGGCCATGGGCGGATGTGTCGTGGTTGGTTTGATTTATCTGGTGGTGGCATTGGCTATCGCCAAGTTCGGAACGGATTGGATTAATTACTTATTGCCACCAGTGGTGATTGGATCGGTGGTTATCGTTATCGGTCTGGGCTTAGCCGCTACCGCCGTAAATATGGCTCAGGGTAATATCTGGATTGCTTTTTCAGCTTTAGCCATTGCGGTAATTGCGGCGGCGTTCTTCAAAGGTTTTTTAGGGGTGATTCCCATTTTAATCGGAATCATCGGCGGATATCTGGTGGCTTTGGCCACCGGACAAGTTGATTTCAGCGCGATTGCCAAAGCCAGTTACTTCGCTGTCCCTAATTTTATATTTCCCAAATTCACCTGGAGCGCCATTATCGCTCTAGCCCCCATCTCACTGGTGGTTATTACCGAACATATCGGCCATTTGATCGTGACGAACAACGTAGTGGGACGTGATTTTGTAAAAGATCCCGGTTTGCATCGCTCACTGGCCGGAGATGGTTTTGCCACCGCAGTCGCGGGATTATTCGGCGGGCCTCCCAATACCACATATGGCGAGAATATCGGTGTAATGGCGATCACCCGGGTATTTAGCGTATGGGTTATCGGGGGCGCGGCGGTTTTAGCCATTCTTCTTTCCTTTATCCCCAAGATCGGCACGTTTATTCAAACCATTCCCGTTCCGGTCATGGGCGGTATCTGTATTTTGTTATTCGGGATTATCGCTTCCGCCGGTGTCCGGATGTTGGTGGAGGCGGGTATTGATTTCTCCCAGAAACGGAATCTGATTATCGCCTCGGTGATCCTGGTCGTCGGGATCGGCGGAGCAAAGATCAACATTGGAGGCATCGAATTCGCCGGTATGCCTTTGGCTACTTATATCGGTATTCTTTTGAATCTGGTGATTCCGCGCGGCAAAGATTTGGAAGGCGGCAATGAGAATGATACCGCCGGGGAACCCGGTCAATAACGGGTTGATATTCACAAGGGAACGGGGCTGTTCCAAAAGTAATTCCGGAACAGCCTCGTTTATTTTGATTGAATCGTTATCGAATATTAACCAAATTGCCCAGCAGTGATTTTTTATGATTGGTATTTTCTTTTTTAAGCAGTTTCCTATATAATTGCGCGCCACATTTTAAACAAAACTCAACAAAACTGCGATTCACCGTATTGCAGTCCGGACATATCATTCCTTCTTTTAGCTCCTTTCAATAAAAAACGGTGTGAAATACGCTGCGATTACGCGGTTCACACCCCTATTTTAAAAAAATTGTGATACTCCCCGGTTTATTCAAAGAGTTTATCACAATTATATCAATAAACGCTTTACCAATATATGATTGAATTGCCGGAAATGTACCGGGACAATCTATTGTTTATTGGATGAAGCGTAAAGTTATACCCAAGGATGGAGTGCTGGGGATTAAACTGTCGAAAGATGAAGATATTAAAGGCCGTACGGTCAAGAACGACATTTAATAAACCTGATGGAGGTGGTAACAACGAAAGAAATAAAATCCTTAAAATTCCCATCAGGAATGAATAATGAGTCACCCCGGCTCCTGTTTTCGGGGTGATTTCTTTTTACTCTAAAACTCGAAAAACATTTATACCAATATCCTTTTCAAGCTATTAGTCATACTATATGTAGATATCATATATATTTATATCAAAAACAGGAGGTAAATCCATGCCGTTTGATATGGAAATCAGAATGTCTTTACAAAACATCCGGTTCAATATCATGAGTCTTCCGGTTAATTATTCCTTCAAAACGCTTCTCCTGGGTGATATCGACCTGGCAACTTATTACTACGGCATTCAAGAAATCCAGAGCGTCCAAGGTTATCTTTCAATGCTCATTGGGAGAATTACCAGCCACATCCCCCCAAATACCTTCCCGTGCGACCAATACGATCTGCTTTTAACAGACTGTTATGCGTTATTGCAAGCATTAACCGCATCACCGCTTCCGGCGGAGCCAAGCAACTTACCGGAACCCACCGGGCTACAACATTCCAATATAGCCCCTACCCCTTTGACGCTGGAACCGGCTATTCCGAAGTCTGTTGATCCGGGTCCGGATGAATCGAAATTTGGTGAACCGGAACTTAGGGAACAGGTTTCGTTCGAACAGGAACTCACCGAACCGGAACCGGTTGAGCAGGTTTCGGTTGAACAGGAACTTACTGAAGCGGAACCGGTTATCCAGGCTTCTATCGAAGAAGAGCCTGTTATCCGGGAAGATACCGAGGATGCCATGAGACCCGTTAACACTCCGTGTCCGGAGAAACTTTGTCTGCGATGGAATTTTCCGGTTAGCCCAAGCCGGTGAATCATAGGGGTGTGTTTTAGGGAGTGGAAAGCTCCGATCCTAATCCACCGGGTTCAGAGTGTTCTTTGAACACGCACCGATTGGTTGTGATAGAGGTTATCGGTTAGTGGGAAGGTTTGGGGAAGGTTTCAAGCGAATTGTAGAGATTTTTTTTTAGAAATTCGATGACTGGAATAATTTAATTGATTGGATTGAATTTATCATATGTGGACTTGTGTTAAGTTTGGTTTCGTTAAAATACATATTTCATAAACGCTTTATAATTATAGGAGACACGGGTTCAAATCCCCTTATTATATAGCAGTATATCCTCCATCGACTAAAATGGAAGTACCGGTGATGTAGGTTGCGCTCTCAGAACACAAGAAAAAGACAACTTCGGCCACTTCTTCGGGTCTTCCCAATCGGGCGATAGGCTGTTTAATTTCAAAACCCTGATTTTTTGTTAATTCTCTCATCATCGGAGTATCAACCGGACCCGGGCAAACGCAATTGACCCGGACTCCTTTATGGGCCAAATCTATGGCCAAGGAACGTGAAAACTGTAAAATAGCGCCCTTTGAAGTACAATAGGCGATCCGGTTTTTTTTGGCAATCAGACTTTGGTCCGAACCAATATTGACGATGGATGAACCGGTGGAATCCAATAGCCGGTGCATGTACCGGATAACATTAAACGGGCCGTAAACATTGGTTTTAATTACTCTGTCCCAGTCTTCGTAGGAAATATCTTCAATCGAAGCGTGTAAGTTAATCCCGGCGTTGTTAATAATGGAATGAAATTTGAGATTCAATTCTACAAAATGCTCGTATAGTTGTTTTACCTGGTTGTGATCGCTGATGTCGCATGGATAAAAAAATAAATTGGGGTGCTCCTCAAGTTCCGTTTCGACAATATCACAAGTGTAAGTTTTGTACCCTTCCCTTAAAAACTTTTTGACAATGGCTAAACCGATACCTTTACTACCACCCGTGACGAAGACGATCTTCCCCGTTTCTTGTCCTGTATCCATGTTTTTTTACTCCTTACTTGATCTCTAACAAATTAAGCAGTTCATAATAAGTTGTGACTGATATCCGGGGTATTTGGGTATCGTTTTTTGGAAAGTCTGAAATATTGGGTCCCCGTTTTAGAAATACGGATAACAGTCCGGCGTTGTTGGCGCCAACAATGTCTTTTTCCAGCAAATCTCCAACATAGGCGGTAGTTTTCGGTTGGTAACCAATCTTTTTTTGAGCATAGTCAAATATTTCACGGGATGGCTTTTTGGCGTTAATTTCATCTGAAAACACAATGTTGTCAAAATTAAAGTAGTGGTGTAATCCGCTGGAAAATATTTTAATTTTTTGGTTTTTAATATATCCGTCAGTGATTACCGCAAGCTTACAAAAAGGCCGGATTTCCTCAATAAAATAAATAAAGTCAAAGTATGGAATGTTCAGTTGGGTGAAGGTTACCCAATACAATGTTTCTAAATCTGCCGCGAACGAATCAATATCAAGTTCAGTACCAATATCGGGATCGTGGGTCCTGATTTCATGCAGGATATTTTTGAACCATTTTTTTCGATCCACATTCATGCAGTTTTGAGAAAGCTGATAAAGATCTTGGATCTTAAAATGCGGAAAACGGATACTTATATAATCTAAAACCGTTCCTTCCGAGTTAATCGACGCCACGCAGTCATTATATCCGAAAGCAGTACCATCCAAATCGAAAATGAAGGTTTCAATTAGTTCCTTATTGTAAAATATTTTTTTCATCATGCTTTCCTTGGTTGGTTTATCTAGAATATAATTTTTCCCACGGATTACCTTTCGAAATATTTTCCCAATACCATTCAACTTCTTCAGCATTTATAAATTTAAGCCAATTTAATCTTCCCCCGGACATCCGTAGCGTATCAAGGATAATCCCCAATTCCTGTTCAATTTCAGCCACAACCATTGCGGCATCCATGATTGTTAATCCGATACTAACAACTCCGTGATTCTGTAAGATGATAGCCAAACTTTCATTGATTTTTAAAGCTCTCCAGATGTATTCATGAAGCTCGTTACTGGCGGCGGGGAAATGTGGACACCACAAGATTGGGCCGCATTTAACAATTCTAGCGACATTAATATAAGGAACGATGTTCGGCTTATTGTTTACGGGAAACAAAGATCGACAATGCTGGCGAAGACGCCTGATTATTTTGGGTTGTAAACATGCAAAATTGGTGGAATTAGGAGAGTGTAAATGAACAACTGCATTCGCCTGCTTAATATTCTCGTAAATTCCGGAGTGAAGGTAAGTTTCAAATGAGGATTTCCCTTGTTTGGTTAGGGGCGGGGAATTTATTGTATATGTCTTTCCTGGAATCAACATGCTTTTTGCTTTTTGGTATAATCTGGGAATTTTTAGATCCCATTTCGACCAATCGACGGATTGATAATGATGTTCCGGGGCGGTCTCTTTCGATAACGGTACCTCACAAAAACTTCCTGAACCTTCCTTCAAAAAATCCAAAGACTCACCGGATAAAGTAATAATCATACTATTCTGATTATCAGGGTTCCTTATACTGATATTACCGCTTGAAGAACCGGGTTGTAAAAAACCCTTTTTATTTAGAAAAGATGCGGCTTCCTTTAATCGAATAACAGATGTTTCCATTAAACCTCCTTTATAAAAGTAAGGTTATTGGTTTCATTTAAATTGTTGGTTTTCAATTTTTTGAATCTGATTGAAAGCTTCAATAATGAAAGCTCTTTTGGAATCCATTTTGTCTGTAAATTTTACAGTAAGCCAACTTTCAACAATTTGAACACCCATTACCGGGGCTGTAACCCAACATCCCATGGTAATGATGTTTACGTTATTGATTGTCTTTGCTCTTTCACTGGAAAGCGGATCGGTAACCAGTCCCGCGTATATTCCTTTGTGTTTATTGGCGGCAATCGCCATGCCTTGCCCGGTCCCACAGACCAGTATTCCCAATTGGGCCGTTTCGTCCTGGATTGCCCGGGCTACTGTTCCGGCTTGCTCAAAAAATGGCTTAGGATTATCCGGAGACTTGATTCCAAAATCCAATAATTCAATCTCGGGATGATTTTCCTCAAGATGTTTGGTGAGGTAATCTTTTAGGGGGAACCCGGATAAATCAGACGCAATTGCCAATTTCATTTTTCAGTACCTCTCAAAACGTTGGACTTTTCTGTATTTAAAGTCTGAAGGGAGTGGCGAATTACCTTGCCGATATTATTTTTGAGCAGGCTTTCGGTGGTTATTTTCACATAAAACGGCATCTTATCAAAATTTATTTTGTCCCGGCAAAGGGACCGTATTTCTTGTTCCGTAATAGAAGAATGTTCCTTGACCACACAATAAGCCAATGCAACTTCACCGAATTCGGAATGAGGCACCCCCACTACAGCGGCTTCCAGAATTTCGGGATGGGAGCAGATTAGATTTTCCAGTACAAGGGGAAATAATTTAATCCCGCCACTAGTTATTAAATCTTCTTTTCGGCCCAGGATATATAAAAAACCGTTATGGTCCAATTTTCCCATATCACCGGTATGGATCCAGTTTCCCCTTTGTGAATAATCCTTTTTATTTTCCTGACCCCAATAATTATCCATCATACCATCGGTTTGAACCACGATTTCACCGGTTTGGCCTGGGGGGAGCGTTTTGTCGCCATCCATTATTTTTAGATCCACAAAATGGAGGGGGATTCCACAGGCGAGAACAGGGTTGGAACCGGCTAAGTTTTCCATCTTCCATTGGAAGGGGCTCCCGATGGAAACGATTCCAACTTCAGTTTGGCCGTAAGATTGATATAGAACATCCCCAAAAATATTCCGGATACCATGGATGACTTTGCTGGAGATCGGGGCTCCTCCACTCATCAAGGCTTTTAGGTAAGGCCAGTCAGTAGGTTTTTTTGAGAAACTGAACTGGAGTAGCTTATTCAGCTCGGAGGGTGCCACAAAAATATAGTTTACTTTTTCGTGTTCCATTGTTTGTAAACATCTCGCGGGTTCAAAGGATGAATGCATAATATTGCGGCCTCCGGCGGCCCATACCGGCAAGAACATGTATCCGGAGGCATGAGACATTGGGCTCACATGTAAGAAAGCATCACCTGGGGTGATGGGTGGTAGCAGAAAAAACCAGTCCCGCATACTGAAGATCCACCGCCGGTGGGTGATTCCAATTCCCTTCGGCAGACCGGAAGTTCCACCGGAATGCCGGATAATGAACCAATCATCCGGATTGATGTTAATATCGGGAATTTCATTGGATTGGGTAAATAACCACTTTTCATAGCCTTCATCGCGAACTATTAACTGTTCAAGTCCGCCTAATTGTTCTTGGATTCCCCGCACTTCTTCCAAACGATTGGGGCTGGCGATCAGCGCGCGGCAGTTGGTCTGGTCCAACATATGGGAGTGAACTTCAAAACTACTACCCACATAAAGAGGTACTCGTACCAAATTGGCAATCGCAAGACCGAGATAAGCGTCGGCCGATTCCAGACAGTTATCTTCCAATACTCCAACCCGTTCCTGGGGTTTCAAACCCAATGCCAGTAAACCATTAGCAAAGCGTATTCCCCGGTCCCATGCTTCTGAGAAGGAAACTCGTCGAGAACCGTCGATAATAGCCTCGCGGGTTCCATAAAACTGGGCGCTTCTACGTAATAATTTTCTTACATTCATAAAAAATTACCTCTCGCTTTATTAATGAAGACAATCGTATAGTTTAAAATTCAAATATGATGTTCAGCGAAATCAATGAATTAATCCCCTAAAAAGTATCATAATTATAATTCATGTAGATAGTTCGATAATAATGTTTTTTCTCCTCTATAAAATACTGAAGTTTCAAGAATAAAAATTGAAAATGTGTTTTTCAACAATAGAGCCTATAAGAATAATTAATTAAAGTCTGCTAGAAAAAATCGTAAAAATTATCTATATTAAAAGAATTGGCCACGAATAGTAGTAAAAATATTCAGCTCTCAATCCATGCCGTTACCATGGGCAAAGAGTTGGGGAATTTTAACAATACCAAACTGACGGGCAACCAGAAGATTAAACTACCGGAGGCTAGTATTCGAATTGTCTATAAAATTACCGGCGAAAAGGTAGATGTGTTAGAGATAGTTTTAATTTTAGCCATCCAGAAGCGGAAGGATTTCCAGTATTTAAAATTGCAAATAAACGGCTAAATGAATTAAAGGCGTTGCCGGAAAAGGATGTTTGGGCAACCGTTAAGAATACATTGGATGTTTTTGGAGATTTATAGTTTATCCGAAAGAAAAAAATGATGATATTTTTAATAAGATTCATTTAAAAAATACTCCCGATCTTTGATGATAGTCGGGAGTATTTCTGACTTTATTTGTAAAGCGACTTCCTTTTCACGGGCGTGGATAAGGTTACGCGTTTGTGCCGGAATATGCATTTGAACACGCACCGATTGGTTGTGATAGGGGTTATCGGTTCGTGGGAAGGTTTGGGGAAGTTTTCAACATAGAACAATGGTGAGATATCGATTAATTTGATAAATCATATTCCGATACGAATTCAAAATGTATCTAAACGCTTTTCCTTTATATAATACCATTTTTACCAATTACCTCTTGCTGATTCTCAAACCAAAAAGGGGCTACATATCAGACCCTTCCCAAATGAAACACTATTTCAAACAACTTACCTATTTTTTTCCTTACCATTTAGTGAAACTTGGCATTAAAGTGGACTGTATATAGGATAATTATCCAACGTGCTAGGAGTCTGTGCGCGTAACACGTTTTAATAACTCAAAACTACTATATATTGTATTAGAACATATCACTCGATACTAAATATGTTTCGAAAATTCATTAGCCGCACAGACTCCTAGATGTTTGGCGCGCCAAACATCGATTTCTCCACAACCACGCGTACCGAAGCTCCGGAGGCGCGATGAGGAGCGGCTTGACAGATACGAACATCGCAGGCGACGCTCGTTAACATGATGGCATCGGCAAGGGAGATGCTCAAGCGTTCGCTGAGAAAGTAAGCCATGTCCTCGCAAGCGATCTCGATGGCTTTTTCAATGTCCGGATGATAGACGATAACCTCCCAACTCTCAGGGGTTTCAAGCATCGGATTTCTTAGCCGCAACCCTTTTTCCACGCCGAGCTTTAGTCGAATGGTGCCCGCCACCTCGACACCGTTCAAACAGACTTCCCCGTCCCCCATGATGGCGTGTAAGTCTCCAAGGTACACCAAACCCATCGGTACCTGAGCCTTAACATATAAAGTACAGCCGGGAGCGACATCCTTGTTATCCATGTTGCCGCCATAATCACCGGCAGCCAGCGCGGAAGCTCCTTCCCGCGGCGCAACCCCGATGGTACCGACCATAGGTCGGAGCGGGAGGACGATTCGATCATTAAAGAATATCTTATCATCAGCAATCGTGACGATCTTTGTCTGAGGCGCTTCAACGCGGCCTGTCAGCAATCCGTAACCCTTGAGCAGCTGGATATGGCCGTACGAGGCCACCTTGATCTGAAGAATATCGATGCGGACGATATCCCCGGGCGCAACCGACGATATACCGATGGGACCGGTAACCGGGTTGACGTCGTCCACCCCCGAAGATCCGAAATCACTTTCACAACGGATGCGTCCCGCCTGGTTGTCCAGAGTGTCAACCAGGATCTCCGCACCATTTTCGACTATAGCGATGGGTTTAAGGTTTGCATCAAACCGGAACCCTGTTTTGTTAGCCGGTAAATGTAACATTATACTCATCCTTTCTATGCGGCGTTCCGTCTATAGATGCCTGATTCCGGATGTGTTCTGTCCCAAGAAAGCCTGGTTGTATTCGTCTCCACCGGCAACATTGGCGCTTTTCCAGACGGGAGGTTTGACCCCACGTTCGACCAGCGTCTTGATGGTACTACAGACCAGACTGTTCACTGTAAATGTCACTGCTACCGAGGAACTCGGCCCGATGGGAACATCGACGCCCTCACAGTTCAGTACGGCGTCTCCCACCGGCACCTTAAGATCGATCACGATATCTGCTACATCGCAAAGGTTCTTGCCGCTGGCATGGCGGGCCGGGACATCCTTGGGGACCGCCAATGAAAACTCCGGTGATGTCAAACCGATCACCTTGATACCCCGCTTCTTCGCCTCGAGCGCCGCATCGATGGTGACCGAGTTGATCCCATTGACATTAATGATGATAAGGACATCACCTTGTCGAAGGTTATACATATCCAGGAGATTCGCCCCGTAACCCGAAGTCCGCTCGATCATGGTTGTACGCCGGGCGCCGTTTGCCAACGAGAGACCCGCATCCAGCATAGCATTAACCGGTTGCAAGCTCCCGGCACGGAAGAACATTTCTTCCGCTCCCATGAAGGAATGCCCGCCGCTCCCCAGCACATTGATCTTTCTGCCCTCCTGAATCTTATCGGCCAGAACCGAGGCCGCTCGCTGAATGTCCGCATCCGATTCGGCCACGATACGGGCCAAGATTTTCTGCACTGCCTGGTAATACTCGTTAGTCATCGTCATTGTCATCTTCCCTTTCCTGTTAACTTTGATCTCTGAGGCAAATCCTGGACTCACTCGGTCTTCTTCATTAGGTTGACGGTAATCGATTGACCGGAAGGATCTTTATATACCAAGTATTTAGAACGATACTTTATCGGATTCTCCCAGGAAATCGCCCCTTCAACCGTGGCTTCCGGACCCAACTCGGACTCGATAAATTTATCGAAGACGTAATTCAAGGTTCTCAAGGGGCGTTCTTTGCCGTCGACCAACAAAACGAAATCCTCCGGTTTTACCATCAACGGTTGAGCGTTATCATTGGTCAAAGCAATCCGAGCAATGGTAAAGATTGATTGAAGTTGGGGTCTCTCCGAATCAGTCCCCTTCGACTCGTAGCTCCGAACGACATTAAGCTGAATTCCCCCGGAAGCGATTGTCTGACCCATTTCGTAAGCTTTCTCCACGACAGGTTCGGTTCCCGAGCCTTGGCCCCGCAAGAGGAAATAGCCGAGAATGATTACCACTAAGATCGCAACAATGCAAAAGATCCATACTTTATTCGTCTTTTTTGGTCCACCCATCCTTATTCAGCACCTTTCGTAGACATAATCTTAATATGGCAAATCCTTATCCATCCCAGGCCTCAAGCGGAGGCCTTTCGAGCCAAGGCCACACTCAGAATCTCCTCCTTATTCGTCTGAGCAGCCATGAACTCTCCGGTAATCAGTCCGTCTTGCATAATCAGAATACGGTCGCTAATAGTGAGGATTTCATCGACCTCTGAGGAACCGACGAGAATGCTCAGGCCCTTTCGAGCCAATTTAACCAAGAGATCGTGGATCTCTGCCCTGGCACCGATGTCCACACCCCGAGTAGGGTCAACCATCAGCAGCACCTTTGCCCCTTTGAATACGGCGTTTCGACCCAGGATAACCTTTTGCTGATTACCGCCGCTGAGGTTGGAGATTTTCTGCGTCGGGCCAGTGCAATCCACATGTAATCGATCGATGATATCATCGACATGAGGTGAAATCTGGTATTTCAGGGTGACTCCGCATCGGCAGACCTTTTTCAAGGCCGAGATGATGATGTTGTCCTTAACGTCCATGTCAGGGATGATTCCTTCTTCTTTACGATCCGCCGGCACGAAAACGATGTCGTTACTCGTGGAGTCGCTGGGCTTCCTGATTGGAAGCTCCTTCCCTTCCAACAGCACCGTACCCGAATCAAGTTTATCTATACCAAAAGTACTGCGCACGAGGCTTTCCATACCCGATCCCTTGAGGCCGAACAAACCCACGATTTCTCCACGGCCCACGGTTAAATTGATCCCTTCGAAATGGCCTTTACGGTTGAAGTCGCGGAGTTCCAGGATTGTCTCCACTGTCTTTCCCTTGATATCTCCCCTTTGAATCGCTATGACATCTTTACCAACGATCATACGAACGAGTTCATCATGGGTGGTTTCCGAGGCTTTCCTGGTAGTGATATGGCGTCCATCACGCAAAACGGTTATCCCATCTGCAATGTCCAAGACTTCCTCCATGCGATGGGAGATATAGATAATCGTGACGCCGTTGGCCTTGAGGTTCCTGATGATCTCGAACAAGATCTGCGATTCCTTTTCATTGAGGGAGGAATTCGGCTCATCCATCAAGATGATCCTTGACTTCTCCCTGTAAACCCGGGCAATAGCCATTTGCTGCCGTTGGCTGACCGTGAGCCGACCGGCCAGATCCTGAGCGCAAAAGTTGAGACCCAGTTGGTCGATAATACGGTTAGTCTCTCTGTTCATATAGGTCCAGTCGGGTATCATCTTGTCCATGCTACCGAGGAAGATGTTGCCGGCTACCGTAAGGTTGGGACAAAAGTCGACTTCCTGGGTGATGAGCCTGATGCCCAAATGGCGAGCGGTTGACGGGTTTGGGATTATGGTCGCTTGGCCTTCAATTAAGATCTCGCCCTGGGTGGGCGCATGTATACCAAAGAGAATATTAAGCAGTGTACTCTTACCTGCGCCATTTTCCCCACAAAGGGCATGGACCTGTCCTTTCTTGATCGCAAAAGAAACATCATTCAAGGCCACGACACCCGGGAATTTCTTCGTGATGTGTTTGAACTCCAGCATGGGCTGGTCTACGTTCTGATTATCCATATAAACCCCTCCAGATAATACCGATAGTTGCCAATATCCTACCAACATGTCATCCAGCGGGATGAGGGTCCGGAGGACTCCCCCCGGACCTCATCCACCTTTTCTTTACGAATTGAGGTTCCTACCCAAGACTTCTCCAGAACTATTTTATTCCCATGCTTTTCAAATACGGTTTGACGTTCTTTGGGGTAATATACTCGGCGCCAACATCGACACTCTTGGGCTTGATCCCTTTGTCCAGATAATCGTAGAGCGCTTTCATGGCGAGGTAACCTTGCTTATAGGGGAACTGGCCGACCAAAAGATCGATTGATCCGTCGGAAACCAGTTCCACACACTCCTTGGTAACGTCATAACCGGCAACATGCACTTTCTTTTGGAGACCCTTGCCGCGGACAACATGTCCGGCCGTCGGAGTGGTGGTCGCCTCTGTCGAAATCAACCCCACGATATCCGGGTGAGCTGACAACAAAGACTCAATATCCGCATAACATTTGTTTATATCCTGCCCTTTGGCGTAGTAACCGGGGAGGGCTTCCAGGTTAGGGAATTCCTTGATTGCTCTCCGTGAACCTTCCACCCGATCAGTTAACGCCTTGATCTCGGGCAAAGCGCAAAGAATGGCTATTTTACCCTTCTTGCCCTTTAAGGTTTCCGCACAAAACTTCTTTGTCATTTCGTAAGCCGTTTGTTCAATGGCTTCTATGGGTTGTCCATAAAAAGCCAAGCGCTTGCTGGTGGGGTCGTCGTTACAGACCGTCACTACAGGAATCCCTTTTTTCACAAGTTCGTCGATCAAGGGCTTATAACTCGGATCCATCGCGGTGATCGCCAAGCCGTCGATCATATTCTGTTCCACCAGGGTATTGACCTGCTCGATCTGTTTGGCGGCATCGATTGGGGTAGGCCCGATAAAGGAAGCGTCAATACCAAACTCCGCTGCGGCGTCGGAAACGCCACTCTTCATCGGCTGCGCCCACTCACAGCTGGGATCGTGGAAGGAGAGTGCCAGACGGATTTTTTTCTTGCTAGCGGTGCTACCGCCTATGGACATTATCAAAGCGAATACAACCAAGGAAGTAATGATAAAGGTTCGTTTCAAGTTTCTACTCACAGTCTGATTCCTCCTCTAAATGTATATTTTTACAAGTCACTTCCTAAAATAAGCAAGGCATCCCCCCATTCACAGGCATGGTAATTAGGGTTTTCGTGACCAGAGGTTCTTTAGCTTAGGCTCTTTTTTTGTTGGTCCACTGGTCAATGCCCACCGCAACAATGATAACCATACCGATTGCTACCATTTGCCAGAATGGCGAAACTCCGGTCAATACTAAACCGTTGCGTAGAGCGCCAACGATTGCCGCGCCCAAGAATGTGCCTACAAGAGAACCGGCGCCACCCAAGGGATTGGTTCCACCAATAAAGGCCGCTGAGAGAGCGTCCAATTCGTAACCTGAACCAGTCTGGCCGGTGACCGTGCCAATAAAAGACAACTGAAGTATCGCAGCGATCCCGGCCGTCAGACCAGTTAGTGTGAAAGCTATGATCTTCGTCCATTTAACACTCAACCCGGCAATATGCGCCGCTTTGGGGTTCCCACCCACAGCGTAGGTACTAAAGCCCAACCTGGTCTTTTTGAGGAAAAATATACCTAGCGCCAACACAATAAAGAAGAATATGAGCATCATGGGAATAACGCCGAAAAGCCGCCCTTTACCAATGAAGAAAAACGCGTCCGCGGCCTTACCAGAAGGTAGAAAGCCCGAAATGGTGGCCGGCATACCGCCACTAATCAACAGAAATACCCCTCTCAATAGGTTTGCCATTCCAAGTCCGGTAACGAAAGACGGAATACGTCCATAAGCAGTGATGATCCCATTTATCATACCGATAAGGACAGAAAGCAACAGAGACAGAAGAACGGCTGCCAAGATCGGCATTCCTGACAGCATCATCAAAGCGCACAAACCTGAGGTGATGCAGAAAATTGAGCCGACCGAGAGATCAAATTCCCCACAGATGATTAGGATGGTCATACCTACCGCCATGATCCCAGTGGTAGAGATCTGACGCCCCAGGTTCATCAGGTTGGAGAACGAAGCAAATACTGGCGCCTGTATAGTAAAAAAAATACATAGCAGGATAAAAGCTATAAATATCCCAAATTCTTGCGTGCCGAACAGCCTTTTCCTGATGAAAAATCCAATGTTATTACCATTTGACTTTGTCTCCACATTCGTCGTACTAATCAAAAGGATCCCCCCCCATTTTTAAAATACTGCGAAATGTTTGAATATTATTCGTTTAACCAAACTGGTATGTGAGTCATCCAGTCATACATTTCATGGTTGACACCTTATATGTTTGGTTAAAGACGGCAACTTTCAAAGGTTAGGAGCAGACCGGTTATCCTTAACAAAAGCACCGAAAAACAAGTATTCGAGTTCCGCCGTTCCATTGTTTTTCATCGAATGGCGGGTGTTCCTGGGCACATAGACAAAAGATCCTGCCGTGACAGTTCTTTCCTCCTCCCCCACGCAAACAATACCTTTTCCTTCTATTATATAGAAGCACTCCTCCTCGTCGGAATGGGTATTCGCTGGATGTTCCTGGCCCGGAGCAATCTTATGACGTCCGACAATCATAAATTCGTTCTGAACCAACAACCAAGCAAGGCCGTCGGGATTGATCGCTGGTTTCATCTCCGAAACATTGCAGATAAAAGGTTTCTCTTTACTCATGCACATAGCCTCCGATCGTATTTAATTCCA
>JAEZJQ010000084.1 GCA_023436305.1 Bacillota bacterium | reverse complement strand
AACCCCATTACATTCCCACCTTTCCCCATCCCATTTGGGCAGGAACTACTTCCTCCGGTGATAAAATAATATCCCTAGGAGTCTGTGCAGCTAATCGATTTTCGAAACATATTTAGTATCAAGCGACATGTTCTAATACAATATATAGTGGTTTTAAAACATATAATAGTTTTAAGTTATTAAAACGTGTTACGCGCACAGACTCCTAGGATTTACACATCCATCCGGCAATACTTGTAGCAACATTTCATATTTTAATGGATTTCCATGGTTACTCACCGGAGTAATAACAAAAAACCAACCGAAATACACCTTACAGGAGGTACGGATTTGACGAAAAAAATTATCATAACATTTACCTTGTTCCTGTTTGCGTTCCTGGGAGTTCATTCCCCTGCTTTCGCCTCAGTTCAAATTGGAATGGAAGCGCAACTGAAAAATGAACAGTTTAACCTCGATACAGCAAATGTAAACTGGTGGATGACGGACCATTGGGCGCTACGCGGCGATTATTCCTGGAATACCGATGCGTTGGGGTTAGCGGCCCTTTATACAATCAATCCCGGGTCAAAAGCCGCTCTTTACGTTGGACTGGCGGGAAATGATTTATCCGGATCCCAACTTTCGCCCGGACCCAGAACAGCCTTCATAACCGGACTGGAATTGAATTTGTCCCGGACAAGCCCCGGCCTGTCTTTGATGATTGAGGCCGGTATCAATCCAAACTTTTATCTCAATCCATCCACCGGCAATTATGAACCCGCTGCCAAGCTTGGCATCTCCGTAAACTACCGGTTTGCTCCCACAAAAACAGCGGCAAAAATCAATGATAATGATAAAGATGCCACCAGGCTGCTGGCGAAACTAATCACGCTGGAAGCCCGTGGTGAACCATTTGAGGGGCAGGTAGCAGTTGCGGCGGTGGTCCTGAATCGGACCCGTAGTGATGATTTCCCGGATTCGGTTCGGGATGTTATTTACCAACGAGGCCAATTCCATACCGCCGCTAAACTTACCAAAACCGTACCGGGTGAAACGGCTTTAAAGGCGACCCAAAAAGCACTTCGCGGTAGTGATCCTTCGCATGGCGCTTTATATTTCTATAATCCAGCCACCTGTTCGGCAAAAGCCCGGCGGCAAATTAAAGCAAATTATCGAGTAACCGCCCGGATCGGAAATCATGTATTTTTAAAATAAAGGCGTACTTCCCGTTTAATTCATCATAACCCCGTATTGCCGCAGATGTTACTTTGTTGTATGATTATATTTGTTTATTTGAATAAAGGAGTAAGCCATGGAAAGATCTTTTTTTTGTTCCTGGAGCGGCGGCAAGGATTCATGTCTCGCCTATTGGAAGGCGGTTAAACAAGGCTATACGCCCAAAGCACTGGTAACCATGATGACCGAAGATCCGGACCGCTCCCGCTCCCATGGCGTCCGTGGCGAAATGCTTGCCAAACAAGCGGCGTCCATCGGACTCCCCCTGGTCATGGAACCTACCACCTGGGCTGACTATGAAGCCAATTTCATCGGCCTGTTGAACCGTATAAAGGATCAAAAAATTCACACCGGTGTTTACGGCGATATTGATCTCCGGGAACACTTGGACTGGATTGTAAAAGTCAGCGCTACGGCGGGAATCGATTATCTTGAGCCGCTGTGGCAAATGGACCGGCTGGAAGTCGTCCGCCAATTCTTAGGCCAGGGTTTCAAGGCCAAAATAATCGTCGTTAAAGCGGGAACAGTTCCCGAAAAATACCTGGGCGCCGAATTGTCCACAGATCTGATCCGGGATTTTCAAACCATCGGCATCGACCCCGCCGGAGAAGGTGGCGAATTCCATACCTTTGTCTACGCCGGACCAATTTTCAGGGATGAAATTATCATCAATCCCCTGGATATCACCCGGCAGGATGGTTATATATTTCTGGATTTCATTTAAAATCTCAGATTTGATTTCCATGGTTATCATCGAACGTTTGGGCGAGCGTATGGATTAAAAAAAATACCAAGCTCTGCCCGAATGAATACATAATGTTGTATATTTAAATTCAAAGTAGTATAATAAAAACATCCCCAAAAAAGTTAAATACCATCAAAAAATTAAAAAAGGAGGGATAAAAAAAGAATTAAATTAAAACTTGTATAATTTTTAAAGTGCCTGATTTGTTTATAACTTTTCGAATCGTCTCCTGTTTTTCCTTCTTTCCTAACCTTTAAGATTTATTCCAAACTACCGTTGTATTTAACTTTCTGGGTTTATACGCATGTGATCCGAATTGGTTCCTTTTTCAGTTCATAACAACATCTCCATTACATTTTTAATCATTTGGGTATCATCAACGATTTAACCACAGTAAGATTTTAAAAATTGAAAATGGAGGGATTTACAATGAAAAAGAGATGGATTTTTTTACTTACGGCACTCATGGTTTTATCACTTATGGCGAATGGTTTTGCCGATGCCAAACATCCCGGAACTCCGGGCCGGTTGATTGATCCGGTGGTTTCCACGGACTGGCTACTGGCGAATGGTAGTCTGAATAATTTAGTAATCATTGACATCCGAAGCGCCAATGAATATTTAGCGGGCCATATCGCCAATTCCATCAATATGCCCTTTGAACTTCCCTTCTGTGCCTGGCTGGGCATGAAAGGAGACATACTGCTTGAGTTGCCGGACGATCAAACACTATTCAATTCTATTAGTTCATGCGGAATAACCAGAGATTCGCTGGTGGTTGTAGTGACCACATTGTCAACCCCCCCTTATCCGCTCTCCAACGCAACCAGAGTTGCCGATACTCTCATCTACGCGGGAGTTAAAAACGTGGCTGTTCTGGATGGCGGTTTTCCCAAGTGGGTAGCGGAAAACAAGCCGGTAACAACCGAGATTCCAGTTATAAGTCCGGTAACATATCGAGGTGCCGTCAATAAAGAGATGTTTGTCACCATTGATTATGTGAAAAAACATCTTGGAAAGTCCATAATTATTGACGCCAGGGATGCCGATGTTTATTTTGGGATAACCCTTGAAGATTGGGCCAATAAAGCCGGTCACATTCCTACCGCCCGGTCACTGCCCACTCCCTGGATGTGGAACTCGGACGGTACTTATAAGGAAATCGCCACGCTGAGAGAAATGGCCGCCGGGGTTATTGAAGATCGCAATGACAAATTCGGATTTGACAAAAAAGAGATAATTATCTATTGCGGTTTGGGAGGCTACGAATCCTCATGGTGGTTTGTGCTGACCCAGATGCTGGGATATGATAACGTGAAGTTATATGACGGCGCGGCGCAAGAATGGGTTAAGTATTACGATATGAGTAAATTCAGGTGGGAATAAAATGAATGAATAAAAAGCCGCCCCGGAAGTAAAAATCCGGGGCGGCTTTTTTAAATTTCAAAAAATGAAAACCCACTATGTTATTTAAAATCAATATGATTTTATTTACCGAACGACTTTGTTGGCCTGGCTTAATATATTCTCGGTAATGTTCAGTCCCTGTTTTTGAGCCGCATTATAATCGATCTCAAAATAATGCTCGGATGAAATTACGGGGATTGAACCGGCTGTTGCGCCTTTAAAGATTTTATCGGCCAGAGTCGCCGCTTGTTTACCGGTGGCAATGGGTTCAATATTCACACCAAAACCTGTGGAGTATTCGCCCACCTGTATAAAAACACCGTCAATCGGGATTTTATGTTCATAGGCAAACTTGGCCATTACTACAAAAGCATCCGGTGTCACAGCGATGGGATCAACCAAGAACATGATTGCATCAAAATCAATATTCCCTGATTTCGCTTTTTCCTGTAGCATTTTATCCAGTTCGGCGGCGCTATCGGCGGGAGCTTCAATCAAGGTAACGCCGACGGCTTCGGCAGCCGGATTCAATAAATCCATTTGCGCTTTGATAATCGGATAACCCCGCTGATAGGGCAACCAGTATCGTTTAGCCTGGGGCGCCATCTCATGCATGATCTCAAAACGTTCGAGGGCGATTTCCGGCCCGGGATAACGGACACCGGTCACATTTCCACCCGGTTCGGTTATACTTTTGACTAGATTATTATTTTCGATATTGGCCACGGAAAAAACTATGGGGATGTTGGTCCCTTCTGTAAGGGTCTTCGCTTCCAGAGACGCTTCGGTGGGAAACACATAAATCAAATCCACTTTATCTTCAATAAATTTTTTGATATTACTCTGATATACCGCGATATCAAAATTTGATTTCTTGATATCATAGGTAATATTCTTGCCCTCGATGTAGCCTAACTCAGTCATTTTGGCCTTGAAACCGTCAATGGATCCGGCCATAAAATCAAGGCCGGATAAAATACCCACCTTGTAAGTTTTTTCACCACAACCGCCAAAAAATACAACCACCGCAATCAATAGCGTAACCATTAAAATTGGTTTAAAGGATAATCCCTTGTGCAAATTCATTATGAATCCCATCCTTTCGAACCTGTTTTTTCATTTTTAAACCGTTTTTCTTGCTGATTCAATGAAAAACATCCAATTCTTCTGAAAGAAACCAATACTGGTCAAGGATTACGACTAAACGGGACTACAAGTATTTGAGCGGAAATATCGTAAAGGTTTCCGGGTGATCACCTCACTTTCAAAATATCATTAAAGATTGCAAGCGCATGAAGACAACGCTTGAATCTTTATCAATAAAGTATTATGGATCTATCGAATGTTTCGGATTCTATGCTCGGATGACGGGGTGGCTGTTGATTTGTTGGAATGAATTCTAAAAAATTTAAAATGATAATGGGATTATTTTTGCATTTTATAAAAATGAAAAATTTCCTATCATGGCACTACAATTTATATCGGTTGGCTTTATGTACAACTAAAGAAAATTGTGTTTTGAGAAATAAAAAACTATTAATTTCATTCTTTTATGTTGAATATTTAATTTCAAATCAAATTTATATAAAAACCCCCACATCTTCCATTTTTTATATGGAAATGGAATAAATAATTATTCTCTTACTATTTGTTGGCTTTCAAGAACCTTATATTCATTCATACTTTTTGTAATTTACTCCCATTAATTTTCTCTATATTTTTTACTAAACGAGATGTTTATTGTGATGATCCGTAAAATTTTAGCCGATAAATAATACAACAAATATCTTTTTTCTTTGTAAATATCAAAACAGATTCTGCTTAATAATAATCAACCAATGATTATTTTAAATTGATTGTTAATTTAACGAAAGGAGTTTATTTCCATGAAAATGAAGTTGCTGTATAAGTTGATTATCTTGATCGCGATTCCGTTATTAACGCTCGGAGTTTCCACCTATGTATCATTCAAGGACATCAATTCGGTTTCCCAGGGGTTGACCGTTGCGCTTTATGAACAATCCCTTCAGAGTTCCACCCTGATTTTAAGCGCTGATCGGGACCTACAGCAAGCCCGGACCGGGATTGAAGTGCTCTATCGAAATTATTCATTAGAAAATCGCATTGAATCTCAAAAGATGATCATTTTATATAAAGAAAAGATCGGTCAAGTTCGGGATCAGGTAGCTAAAGCCCAAGTACTTATGTCCAAAAATATTTTTATGTTCAAACAGCAGCATAAAGATTCCGGATTGACCGCCGCCCAACATTTTTCAAACTTCGATACGACTTTCGTAAAGTGGCTCCGTATTTCCGATGGTTTCGTAAGAGACCTGATAACCAAAAAAGCCGAACCAGCAAGTCTGGGGCCAAAATATACGCAAGTGATTACCGGTATTGATATTCCCCGAGCCGATTTAAATATATTGAGAGAACTCATCGATGACTTTGCCAAAAGTGAGATTACCTCCTACCGTTACCGGATGAATTTTCTGTTAATCTTGAATCTCATCGGGATAATCATTACAGTGGCGCTTTCATTTTTTATCGCCAAGTCGATTACCGGCCCTTTAAACCGGATCATCCGCTCACTATCCGCCGGGGTTTATCAAGTTAACCAGGCTTCCGTCGAACTCTCCGATTCCAGCCAGCAGTTATCAGACGGCAGTTCCGAGCAAGCCTCATCCATTGAGGAGACCTCGGCGACCCTTGCGGTTAACGTCTCCATGCTTCAGCAAAATAACGCCAACACATTGCAAGCCACCCAGTTGTCGGAGCAGGCCAAAGATTCAGCGGAAAAAGGCAGCGTGGAAATGCAGGAAATGATGGATTCGATGCAGGAGATTAAAAAATCCAGCGACCAGATCGCAAGGATTATTAAAGTCATCGATGATATTGCTTTTCAGACCAACATTTTAGCTTTAAACGCCGCCATCGAAGCGGCCCGGGCCGGTGAAGCAGGGTTGGGATTTGCAGTGGTCGCGGAAGAAGTGAGGAATTTGGCCAAAAAGAGTTCCGAGGCCGCTAAAGAAACCAATGCCATCATCGATGCCAATATTAGTCTATCCGGAAAAGGAACTGCTGTGGTGGAAAGAGTACGCGCCGCGTTAACCGAAATAACCATCCAAACAAAGAAAGTCAATGAATTAATGGCTGAAATCGCCGCTGCCAGCCAGGAACAAGCACAAGGAGCAAATGAGATCAATCAATCCATGTCCCAGATATCGACAATTACTCAGCAAAACGCCGCCAATGCGGAAGAAAGCGCCGCAGCCGCAGAAGAGTTAAATGCTCAGGCAGATAGTATGAAAAAAATCGTACATGAACTTTCGGAGTTGATCAACGGCAAAACCGCGGCGCTAAAGATGGAGTTGGCCTATTCCGGCCCGGAGAATCATCATTTAAGCCATCAAACCACTCCGTCGCTTGAACAACCAACGGACTCCAAACGGAATGTTGTGACACCGGAAGACATCATCCCGCTGGAAAAAGATTCCCATCAGTTTTAATACCAATTCTCCTTCATAAACACTATTGCTCCATTCATAAACAACGTAGCATCTCTAACAAAGTAGCATCCTTCTTGAAAGGGCGCTACTTTGTTATAATACTTTTCGGCCTTGTCGAATATTATCGATTTCTTATTCCGAATCTGTAAATGCACCGGTGAGTCTATCGGTATTGGTTACAAAAAGTAGTCCGCAAGTCCACATTACCGCGCCGGTATGGCTTTTGATATTATTTTATGAAGCAAAACATACACGGGCTCGTAAGATGATAGAAATGTTTTCAAAGTTTTGCCGATAATTCAAATATCAGTTACTTCTTTTGATTGATTCCTCAAACCGAAGCACTAACTCTTTCACCATTACGACATTTTACGAAATAAAATATAAAGGAATTGGGTAAATTGATAGATAATCTATATAGGAGTTATTACCGTAAATTTTATCGATATGTGAGTCCATTATAGCGAAATTAGGTGAGTCCAATTCAAATGGAGTATGTATTAAAATCCCGCCCCCAGAAAAAAGACAGGTACACCATTGGTTTTTTGGATGAAAACCTGTACAACGAATTTTACAACCAGATGATGCCCGGAGTATTTGAAGCCGCGAAAAACTGCCAGGCCGATATTATTCGTTTTGCTTACTACCCGCATCATTTCGCTTATGATGTCAACCGCCAGGTAAATATGGTTTTAAGCCTGATCTCCCAGTTTAACCTGGACGGTTTATTGTTTTTAGGATGGGCCAGAGCCGGAGCTCTGTACAATTACAAAGAGTTTACCTCCCGGTTTCAAGCGCTCCCCGTATTAAGCATCGGGACCGGATTTGAAGATATTCCCTATGTTTATTCCCCCGGAAATCATTATATCTGTGAAGTCATTTTGCATCTGATCAACACCCACCGTTTCAAGCGAATTGCTTATCTGGCGCCATCGAGGCCGGATAACCGAAATGAAGCCTATATAAAAACCTTGAATGAATATGGGATCTATTACCCCGAGTTGTACATTAGTGAAGTGGATCTAAAGGACTTAACCCTGGCCGGCCGTGCCAAACGGGCGTTAGAGATATTATTTGATGAACGCCGGGTTACCGTTGATGCGATAATGTCCCTATATTCGGAAGAAACATCCTTTTTACTGGAAGGGTTAAGGCAACGTGGATTCCGGGTTCCGCAAGATATCGCGGTGACCAGTTATGAAGATCGGGATATCACCAAATACTCTTCTCCGGGATTGACCACCGTATATTATCCATGGATTGAACTCGGATATTGCGGTTGTATGAAACTGGTTCAACTATTGTCGGAAGGACATATTCCTTTTTCTACCGAGGTCCCGGGGAAAGTAATTTACCGTAATTCTTGCGGATGCTTGTCCAGTTCAATCATGGCCGCCGGAAAATATCAGGTCGAGGCAATTTGGAAATCTTTGGACGACCTTAAAGCATTGGAACAAAAAAAGATAATTTCGGAAATGGAAGCCACGTTCCCCAATGCCGGATTTGACTTTAAAGTGCTGTTGGATACATTTTTACAAGATTTTAAAACCAAGACCCATCAGAATTTCCTGGTGGAATTGGCCTCGCAATTACGGCGAATCACCTTTAATTATCAACAAACGAATATCAAAGATGTGGTTTCCGTGTTTCGCGCGGCGCTACTCCCCTATATCATCAATAACCCGTCTGCCCTTCTCTGGTCAGGCAATGTGTTTCAGCAAGCTCAAGTTATGGCTTGGGAAAAAACAACCAATATATACAGTTCCGCCAAAGTCAAGGCTAAAATCTTAACCCAATCCCTGCAGGAGATTAGCCAAATTTTAATCACCAGCTTCAGTACGGATAATTTGATGGATTCATTGGCTGAAAACTTTCCCAAATTAAATATTCCCAGTTGTTATGTATTCATCTTCAGTTCGATTTTGGATCGGGATGAAGTCCATAAAGATTTATTCGACGATTGTAAGCTGGCATTCGCCTATTCTGGGAATCAACGCCATACCATGGATACAGGTAAAACAGCGCCGCTAAAACAAATGTTATCTGATATTCTTGCTGCGGGTGACGCATCCCATACAATGTTGATGCATTTACTTCATGTTACCGACGAATTCATGGGTTTTGTATTGTTCGAACCAGGCCCCATGAACCAGATGTTATATCAAACGCTGGCCACTCATATCAGTACCGCGTTACGCGGCGCGTTGCTCCTTGAAAAACTGGAAGCCAGCTATCAGAAGCTGGCCCAACAGGCGCATCGTGAAGGTATGGCCGATATTTCCATTGAAATTCTTCATAATATCGGAAATATTCTTAACAGCATCAATGTCTCGGTGAATTTAATGAAAACTGCCTCCGATTCCTTATTAATCCCCTATTTATTAAAAGCCAACGACCTGCTCGCCGCCAATCTGGATAACTTGGAAAACTTCATCCGCAATGATCCGAAATCCAAGAAACTGATGCAGTTTTATATTAAACTGGGAGAATCGTTTACCGAGTTTAAAAGCCAGGTGCTGTATAATGCCAATCGCTTGGATGACAAAGTCAGTTCCATCGTCGATATGATTTCGGCTCAACAAAATTATGCCGGTGTCAAAGAGATCATGGAGGAACTTGATATTGCATTCATTCTCGATGATGCCATCAAGCTGATGGCGGAGTCTTTGGATAATTACCAGATTAAAATCACGAAAGACTATCAAGTCAGGCCGCAGGTATTGGTTCAACGGATGAAATTGTTTCATATCTTGCTGAACTTGATCAGTAACGCCAAGGAAGCCATGATGGAAACCGAAATCAATGATCGAAAATTATCTTTCATCATCTGTGAGGATGACTTCGGCAAATACATCCGGATCCAGGACAGTGGTTATGGCCTGTCCGGCAACTTATTGGAAAAAATATTTGAATTCGGATACATCAATCCTAAAAACGGCCATGAACTTGGTCTACATAGCTGCACCAAATATATGACCGAAATGGGCGGCAGGATCTGGGCCGAAAGTGACGGCTTGGGTAAAGGAACCACGTTCGTGCTACAGTTTAATTAGCGAAGAAATTACGGGTGATATACACGATGGAATATATCCTGCAAACCAAACCAAGGAAAAAAAAGAGACTCACCATCGGGTTTCTAGATGAAAACACCTTGGATGAATACCATAGTTTTATGACGGAGGGTATTTTTGAGGCGGCCGGGAAGTATGAGATAAATGCCATCCGCTTCGGGCATATTTCCACCCGGAATTATAAATACCACTCCTATATTGATACGGCATTGGATCATATCTTGCAGTATGACCTTGACGGGCTGTTATTTTTAGGCTGGGTCACATTATTAACCTCGGACAACTATGAAAAGTTTAAAAAACGGTTTCATTCCATGCCCTTGCTAAGTCTGGGATCAACATGGGAAAATGTTCCCAGCGTCTACTTCCATGGTGAAACCTACATCCGGGAAATTTTATTGCATCTCATCAATGTCCATGGAATTAAAAGAATCGCATTTATTGCTCCTTTTTCACCGGATGGCCGCTGCAATGTTTACCGGGCTACCATGAAGGAATACGGCATATATGATCCCGCGTTATATATCGATGAATCCGACTTGAGCATGCTGGAATTGCCGGAACGGGGCCGAAAAGCTGTATCGATTTTGCTTGATGAGCGAAAAGTGGCCGTAAATGCCATTATCTCGTTATTTAACGATGAGACCCGGGCCGTCCTGGATGAACTTCAATTGCGCGGGATTAAGGTACCTCACGATATCGCCTTAACCAGTTATGAAGATGGTGAAGCCGGCCGGTTTGCTTCCCCCGCCTTAACAACCATCTATTTTCCCTGGAAAGAGATTGGGTATTTCGGCTGTGAGAAAATGTATGAATTATTAACGCGCGGCCACATACCGCTGCATACCATAGTACCGGGCCGGATTGTCTTGCGGGATTCATGCGGATGCATATCCGAACCGGTGCATCATGCCAATCCCGGAAAAATAAGAGCCGCCGGTCAATCACTGGCCGAGGTTTCAGGGTATACATTATTTAAGATCCGTCAAGAATTGAGCCAAAAAGTAAATGGGGCCATGCTGGATCTGGATAGTTTGATTAAAGCATTTATTAATGATTATTATCATCAATCCAATCATTTTTTCCTTCCCGAACTTGAATTGCAATTACGTAAAATAACCGATCATCATCATTTCCCGGCGATTGAAGACATCATTTCGGTAATGCGCGGGCTAATGCTCCCTTATCTGGTGAATGAATGGCCGTCATTTTTATGGGCTGAAAACATCTTTCAACAAGCTCAGGTTTTGGTGCAGGAGAAAAAAGAAATCCTCTGGTCCAATACGGAGGTCCAGTCCGACAGTGTTCACCTGACAATTCAGGAAATCGGCCAAATACTGGTCACCCAATTCAATTTGGCGGATATTTTGGATTCATTGGGCGCCAACCTCCCCCGGATTAACATTCCCAGCTGTTACATCTTTATTTTCTGGAACAAAAGCGCCCATGATGATCTGTTTGAAGACTATGAACTGGTTTTTAAATACCATAACGGAGTATACATAAAACTCAAAGCCAATGAGGCGGAGGTAGCCAGGCACCGGTTACATCGAATTATTTTCCCTGAAAACAAACCTTACACGATGATGGCCCAGTTACTTCATGTAGCGGATGAGTATATCGGGTTCGTGGTTTTTGAATCCAATCCGTTGGATGAAAGTATTTATCGAATTTTGGGTTTAAACATCAGTACCGCCTTGAGTGATGCCATTTTGATTGAAAAATTGAACAACAGTTACCGAAAACTGGTGGAACAAGCTCACCGGGAAGGTATGATGGCCATGGTAACCGGTATTTTACACAATATCAGCAATGTGTTAAACAGTATCAGCGTATCCTCCCATTTGATCAGAGATTTGGTCTACACTTCCCCGCTGGATGATTATTTCAAGGCCAACCAGTTATTAATGGAACACCTGGAAACCTTGGATGGATTTATCCGTCTGGATCCGAAAGGAAAAAAACTGATGCAGTTTTATACAAAATTAGGAGAACCCTTTCGTGAATTGAAAGTCCGGCTGCTCGACAATATCAACCGCCTGGATGACAAGGTCAAATTAATCAATGATATCATCATTACCCAGCAAGGTTATATCGGTATCAAATCTACTTTGGAAGAAACCGATATTGTATCCTTGGTCGAGGATGTCTTAAAAATCAACCTGACGTCGCTCGAAAAACATCAGGTCAAAATCGGCCGCAACTATCAGGAAATTCCGAAAATCAAGGTCCAAAAAACTAAATTATTCTATGTGCTGGTCAATCTGATTAAAAACGCCCAGGATGCAATGCTGGAAGTTCCTGATACACAGCGCCAACTTTCCTTGTCCGTGGAACAAGATCATCAATTTAAATATGTCAAAATCTCCGATACCGGCACCGGCATATCCCCCGATCTGCTCCAGAGCGTTTTTGCTTACGGTTACACCACGAAACAAGGCGGCCATGGGTTTGGGCTCCACAGTTGCGCCAATTATATGACCGAAATGGGCGCTAAAATATGGGCGGAAAGCGCCGGTCCCGGAAAAGGAGCCACATTTGTGCTACAGTTTAAATAAAGCGGCGGAACTCCAATGAAACCAGGTGAAATAACGAATGGAAACGAAAACACAAGCGCTTTCCCTGAAAAAAACCAAATATACCATCGGATTTCTGGATGAGGATTCCTACGATGAATATCATAGTCATGTCACCGCGGGTATTTTTGAGGCAGCCACCAGGTATGGCTTGAATATAATCCGCTTCGGCCATTTTGGATCATGGAGTAATATCTATAAATATGATTCCTATATCAATATGGCGTTTGATCATATTCAACAATATAAACTGGATGGGTTATTGCTTCTGGGTTGGTCCAGATTAGTAAGGCTTAAAGGTCCTGAATACATCAAGATCCGGTTTGGTTCAATTCCAATGTTAAGTCTGGGTTCAGTATGTGAAGGTATTCCAGGCGTCTATTTCGCGGGCGCCACTTATATCCATGAGATACTGCTACATCTAATCCAGGTTCACAGTTTGAAAAAAATCGCCTTTATCGCCCCTTTTTGGCCGGACTCCCGCAGCGATGTTTATATCGATACCATGAAAGAATATGGAATCTACGATCCAAACCTGTTTGTGGCCGAAAATGAGGTGGCTGATTTCGACTTAATGGAACGGGGCAAAAAAGCGGTGGCTGTTTTACTTGACAAGCGAAAAGTTGATTGCAACGCCATTGTATCGCTGTTCAATTACGAAACGAAAGCCATTATCGAGGAGTTGCAATTGCGGGGCTACCGGGTTCCCGGAGATATCGCGGTGACCAGTTATGAAGACGGTGAAATCGGGAAATTCGCATCACCTTCATTTACCACCATATATTTCCCATGGAAAGAGATAGGATTTACCGGTTGTGAAAAGATGTACGAACTGCTAACACAAGGCCAGGTATCCGAGTTTACCGTGGTGCCGGGCAAAGTGATTCTGCGAGACTCTTGCGGTTGCGTATCGGAGTTGGTGTGTCATACCGAAACCAAAAATCCGGTCAAAATTGGGAATACAGCGAAACAACCCACGGAGATTACCGGATTTACCTTACAAGTGATTCAAGATGAATGGCGCCAAAAACTAAACAATACCATATTGGATCTGGATATTTTACTGAAAGCGTTTTTCCATGACTACCAGCATCAATCCAATTCCGTTTTTCTGTCCGAACTGGAATTTCAACTCCATAGAATATCCGATTATCAACATTTCATGGAAATTGAAGATATCGTAACCATATTACGCGCACTGATCCTACCCTATTTGGCCCATCAGCAGCAAACGGTTTTATGGGCGGAAAATCTCTTTCTACAAGCTCAAGTTTTGGTGTTGGAAAAAAAGGATACCGTCTGGACCAATGAACAAGTCCGATCCGAGCGTCTGCATTTTATTATCGAAGAAATCGGCCAGATATTAGTCACCCATTTCAATTTTCACGACATCATGGATTCTCTGGCGCGAAATCTATCCAGGATTAACATTCCCAGTTGTTACATTTTTTTGTTTAAAGATCCACTCAATCAAGTCAATCTTTTTGACGACTATGAATTGGTATTTCAATATAATCACGGAGCATGGGTAAAAATGGACACCAATGCTGAGGGAACGGATGCAAAAATAAAACACGCACGATTATCCGGGATGATGTTCCCCGAAAACCGCCCTTATTTGATGATAGCCCAACTGCTTCACGTGACCGATGAATATATTGGATTCATTGTATTTGAAACTGGCCCCTGGGATGAAAGCGTCTACCGGATATTAAGTTTAAATATAAGCACCGCCTTAAATGACGCTATCCTCTTTGAAAAACTTGGGAACAGTTATAAAAAACTGGTAGAACAGGCGCATCAGAAAGGAATGGCGGAGATTATTACCGGGATCTTGCATAATGTAAGCAATATTTTAAACAGCATTAATGTCTCGGTCCATTTTGTCAAAGATCTGATTCACACCTCTCCTTTGGAAAACTTCATCCAGGCCAATCAATTGCTGCAAAATAATCTGTCCCATCTGAACGATTTTATCGACAATGACCCCAAAGGCAAAAAATTATTCCAGTATTTTATTCAACTGGGGAAACCCGTTCAGGAATTACAAACCAGGTTATTGGAGCATGTTAATCGCTTAGAGGATAAGACCCAATTAATCACGGATATTATTATGACCCAGCAAGGTTATATTGGCGCCAAATCTACTTTGGAAGAGATCGATATTGTGGCGCTGGTTGAAGACGTCTTGAAAATGAACCTGACTTCATTAGAAAAATATCATATTAAAGTCAGCCGTGATTATCATATTATACCCCCGGTTAAAGTCCAAAAAACCAAACTATTTTACGTCTTGGTTAATTTGATTAAAAATGCCCGGGATGCCATGATGGAAGCCCCGGAAACCCATCGCCTGCTAACTTTGCGCATTAATCAATCCGGTGATTATAAATATATCCGGATTATCGATACCGGCCACGGCATACCCGCCGATCTTCTGCAAAGTATTTTCGCCTACGGCTTCACCACCAAAAAGGGCGGCCATGGGTTTGGGCTTCACAGTTGCGCTAATTACATGACGGAGATGGATGGTAAGATATGGGCGGAAAGCACCGGAATCGGTAAAGGAGCCATGTTTGTGCTACAGTTTAGGTGAATTTCACCTTTCATGATTTCCCACGCTTGTTCTTTTTAACTGAAAAACCAAAATTACCGACGGGTTCTTTCATGGTCCAATAATGGCCGTGAATGTAGCTGATTAATTGCGCCTTGCCCAGATTCAGACGGCCAGTGCGGTCGATTAACCGTTCATCCACTTGAACGCCTAATACTTTGGCGATAAAGAGATCGTGAGTTCCCAAAGATGTGGTGGATATTACCTGGCATTCTAGTGACAGGGGCGCTTCCTCAATGGCGGGGGCTTTCACATGTTGTGACGGAGCCGGGGTCAACCCAGCCACTTGGAATTTGTCGACTGTTTTTCCGGAGACCACACCGCAGTAATCAACCGCCCGGACCATGTTCCGGTTTGGCAAGTTGATGACGAACTCCCCGCTTTCCTTGATTAATTCATAGGAGTACCGTTCCGGCCGAACCGAGATGGAGACCATCACCGGTTCGGAGCAGACCGTTCCGGCCCAAGCCACTGTAAAGACGTTTTTTACCCCGGAAAAATCCCCACAGGTAACCAGTACTACCGGCACCGGAGAGAGCAAAGTTCCCGGCTTCCAATGTAATTTTGCCATGTTCGTGAATCATTTCCTTTATATTAATTTATTATCCCCATTTATATTACTATGAAAATCTAGAAAAAACCAGTGCCTTCGTTTAAAGGGACGGCAAATACCAGGATTCTGTGCGGATAATCGATTTTCTAAGCACATTTAGTATCGAGTGAACTATTTTAATACTAGTGGTTTTAAGCGATTAAAAAGTGTTACTCGCTCAGACTCCTAGTATTAAATCCGGTAATTAACGGCAAGCAAAATTAATCTTCGGTTTAAATCAATGAAAAACGTGAATAATATCTTCCATGTTCACCAAAAACAAAAAGCCAAAATATTTTTTGTTCATTGCGCTCGTTGCCACGGGCATTCTTATCTTTCTAATTGCCTCTGTCCGGGAATACCAGCAGCGGAACCGGTCTTCGAGAGTCCGGGAATACAAGGAATTAAGCCGGTTCCGGTTGCCGGGCGAGTTTGAAAACCAACAGGCAATTTGGATGCAGTGGCCATCAGATAAATATAATCAGGACAACCACCCGGTGAACCCCGTCATGGTCAATATTGTCAAAGCTTTCGCTCCCTATATCAGGGTTAATCTAATGGCCGGAAGTAAAGCGGAGATTGATTCGATTAAAAATCAATTCAAAATAAACGGCTTTTCCGGGGAAAATGTCCATTATTACCTCATCAATCACCTATCCATCTGGGCCAGGGACGTTGGGCCGATCTTCGTCAAAAACGGTTGGGGCAAGTTGAAGGTGGTGGATTTCGGTTTTAATAATTATAGCCGAAATGGAAATCCATACTACATCAAGATTGAAAGTCAGGTTGACACCTCGGTCGCCGGACACCTCGGGTTGCCGGTCATCCAGTCCAAACTGATTTCCGAGGGAGGAGCGATTGAGTCCAATGGCCGGGGCACCTTGATGGTCACTGAATCGGTGGTGTTCAAACGCAATCCGGGACAAAGTAAACAGCAGATCGAAAAAGAATACAAAAGAGTTCTCGGTGTGAAAAAAATAATATGGCTTAAAAAAGGCCTGGCGGAAGATGATGGCATCACCAGCGGACACATTAATGAAATCGCCCGTTTTGCGGCTCCGGATACAATCCTCCTGGCACGGGTTTTACCGGGTGATCGGTATATCAACCGGTATTCTCAAGAATCTTATCGGCGCCTCGAAGAAAACTTTCGAATTTTGCAAGACTCCACCGACCAGGACGGGAATTACTTCCAGATCATCCGCATCCCCATGCCACCGACGCTTTACTCGGAAATACAACCCGCTGGGGGCCTGCCGGTGCGCAGTTATCTAAATTACGCGGTGACTAACAAAACAGTATTAATGCAAATTTATTGGAAACCGGGACGCCCGGAGTTACTGCGAACTACTGAGGCAGAAGTCCTTGATCTGTTTCGAAAAGTGTTTCCCGGACGCAAGATCATCGGCATTGATGCGGAGAATGTCAACCGCTGGGGCGGGGGTATCCACTGCGTCACTCAACATATGCCGGCCAATTCGTTTTAAAACTGCCATGGTAAACCCTACAACCATCCTAGAAAATGTTTAACCCCAATGCATACGCCAGCGTATAACTACACAGACCCAAAATGGAAATCAACGTAATCCAGAAATCACTGACCCGGCTCCGCGCCGCCATAACCGCCAAAATGATATATACCGGAAACAGCCCCAAAGAGTATCGGGGAGCGCTTATCAGCCAGGTGGCACAGAGGCAAATGAACAGATATGCCAGAGTATAGGCAATATACGAAAGCCGTATTTTTCGCAAGGCGTAAAATGCCATTAAAACCACCATCAAAACGATGAAGATCAGTGGAATCCACATGGCGCCGGCATCCTTCGGAGCCCAGGTAAAAGCGCTTTCCACATAGACCTTCAGGTTTTTAACAATATTCAGGCTAAAGCCGTTATTCCAGTTTTCACGTTGGTACTTTACGAAGGTGAACCAGTCCCCGGTGACAATTTTATTGATCAGCAGATAAATCATTTGGCCGATTACAATGAACAATAAACCAAACCCGCGCTCCATGAAATCCGTGAATATTTTCTTCCAATTGTTCCTTTTCAGCTGATCCCAAAATCCGGTGGCCGCCAGATATTCAATGACCGCCGGTATCAGCAATAAAATCCCGAAATTCCGGGTCAGGCTGGCGAGGCCCCCGAACAATCCCGCCAAAAGCCATTTCCTTTTACGCATATAGTAAAATGTAGCGATGGCTAAAGCCAGGAACAAACCGTCCGAAAAAACCAGCCCCAAAAAGAACGAAAAAGGAAAGATTAACAAGAATTTCACGGAGTTAAACGCGATTTCTTCATCATTGTATTCCAGTAAGGCTAATTTATATAGGTATACGCAGGCTGCTATCAGGCTAATGGTGGACACAATAAGCCCCGATACAAATAAATCCTGGAATACAAAACTTACCATCCTTATCATAAGCGGGTATAATGGGTAAAACACGATCAACAATCGATCATCCCCTTGGCTGACATACCCGTTTTGGGCAATATTCAGGAAAAGCACCGAATCCACTTTATACCAACGCGATTGAAAAGCGCTGAAGAAACCTTCCGCCACATTCTGGGTAAGCATCACTCCAAGGTAACCGAACAGGTATATGATTAGCCGGGAGACAATGACCATTACGGCTATTTTGATAATCAGCTTACCATTACCGGTTAATTGAATGCCAAGACGGCCGGCTAGTCCGTCTAGAAAATCCGGTTGCCTTGTGGATATATCCGTTTTTTCAAATCGCCGGAACCGCCCGACGACTCCCATCCGTTCCAATAAAACATAACCGGTGGTTACAACAGCGGCTATCAATAAAAGCGTTAAACACCATGAAATAACCAATGATACAACAGAAACATTCAAACCCTTCACCCTTCCTTCCGGAAAATTCTTGATGGCTGAAACATGAAGTATTGGAGTGTAATTAACTTCAGAGACTTCAATACAAAATTATATATCATATTCATTATGTTTACGAATCCGTAATAGCTTCATTAATCTTATTTTTTTCTGTAAATGCCGCATTAATTTCTTTATTGCAAATAAATTCATGGTAATTAATAAAAAGAACGGATATATTATTTTTTATGAAAACCAGCAGCAAGCCACGATTACAGTGCCAGGGTTCCCGTTACAGGTGATGGAGCGCTGGTAACAATAATTTGCCGGTGTATGGATAAAGGGGCTGCGCAGAATTACTTCTGGTACAGCCCCTAATGTATGGTTCAACCCTATCCTAACCAGCAAAACCGGTTTTAAAATAGAATACTAAACCTTTAAATACTCCCCTTCAAACACTTCCACGGCTGGTCCGGTCATAAACACATGATTGGTGGCCTCATCCCATTCGATGATCAAATCTCCACCCAGCAGCTTCACGGTAACCCGGCGACCGGTTAAATGATTCAAGATCGCCGCCACCACCGTAGCACTGGCGCCGGTACCGCAAGCCAACGTCTCTCCGCTGCCCCGTTCCCAAACCCGCATTTGAAGCAAATCATCAGCAATCACCTTCACGAATTCCACATTGATTTTTTTCGGGAAGAACGGGTGGACTTCAAGCAACGGCCCATCTTTTAATACCTGATCATCACTGATCTCCGGGACGAAGATTACACAATGGGGATTGCCCATGGAAACGGCGGTATAATGGTAATCATGGCCGTTGACTGATATTGGCTCATGAATAATCTGCCGTTTATTTCCCGTTACCGGCACGAAATCACTCTGCAACACGGGCTCTCCCATATCGACCCGGACCAGTTTGGTTTTCGAACCGTTAATAGTTAAATTCAAGTTCTTAATCCCGGCCTTGGTCTCGATGGAAAGCTCTTTTTTAGGGACGATTTGACGGTCATAAAGAAATTTTCCGACACAACGTATGGCATTACCGCACATTTCGGCCTCGCTGCCGTCGGCATTAAACATACGCATCCTGGCATCCGCTTTTTCAGAAGGCATGATGAGTACAATTCCGTCGCTGCCAACCCCAAAATGACGATCACTCATTTTTACGGCAAGGCTGGCTGGATCCGCGACGGTTTCGGTAAAGCAGTTTATATAAATATAGTCATTTCCCAGGCCATGCATTTTTGTAAATTTCATGGCAGTCTTATTCCTCTTTTTTCTCCGCGGAAAACTCGGCCAAAGGCCGGGCCGGAATGATTGTTGAAACCGCATGTTTATAAACCAACTCTTGTTTGCCGTCTGTGTCTAAAATGATGGTAAAATTATCGAAGCCCTTTACCAAACCGCGAATTTGAAAACCGTTGACCAGATAAACTGTAACCGCAATGCCTTCTTTACGAACTTGATTTAAAAAAGCATCTTGCAGATTAATTATTGGCTTATTCATAGTATTCTTCCCCCCGCTGTAGTCATTTCAATACCTATTCGACATTTGGTCTAAACTACCTTCAAGATATTGCAATATCTCTCCAAAAAATTCCCGGTTATTCCCAACAAGCGTCACCACCAAATCAATGGATTCTTTACGAAACCAGGTCAATTGCCGCTTGGCGTAATTACGGGTTTCCTGCTTGATGGCGGCGACCGCCGTCTCCCATGAATCTTTGCCTTGTAAATATTCGATCATCTGGCGGTATCCCAAACTCTGTAATGGCTTTAAGTCAGAGCGGTAACCTCTTTCCAGAAGAGACTCCACCTCCTTTAATAAACCTTGACTCAGCATCTCATCAACCCGGGTCTCAATCCGCTGATATAATTCGGATCGTTCCCGGTTTAAAAATATATAAATGACTCGATATGGACTCTCATTGGCTTGTTGAACCTGCAGTTCCGAGATGGGCTTGCCTAATGTCTCATATACTTCCAGCGCCCGGACAATCCGCCGCAAGTCGTTGGGATGAATTCGGACAGCGGCTTCAGGATCAACTTTGGCCAATTGTTGGTGTAAATATAAAGAGCCTTGTGCTTCCGCTTGTAATTTTAATGAATTCCGCAGTTCCCAATTGGGCCGTACCGGATTTCCCTCTAAAAAAGATCGTAGACAGGCCCGGATGTATAATCCGGTGCCCCCGGTTACCAGCGGTAATTTCCCCCTGGTTAAAATCGCGGGAACTGTTTCATCAAATAACGCTTTATAATCGGATACCGAGAAATCGCAATCCGGGTCAACCACGTCAATCAGGTGATGTTTTACCGCTTGTTGCTGTTCCAGACTTGGTTTGGCGGTACCGATGTTCAGATACCGATAAACTTGCATCGAATCGGCGGAAATGATCTCGGCGTTCAGTTTCCGAGCAATCCAGATAGCGCATTCGGTTTTCCCCACCGCCGTAGGACCGGCAATAACAATTAACGGAGGTTTGCTCATCGGCGCAAAAACTTTTTCCCCAGTTCCTCGTAATTCATTCGAAACACGGTGGGGCGTCCGTGGGGGCAAGTATACGGATTATCGCAACGGAACAAATCCTTGGCCAAACTCTCCATCTCCAGGTGATTCAGTTTATCCCCGGCTTTAATAGCGGTTTTGCAGGCCATAGTGATAATAAACGCTTCCTTGATCTCCGCCGGATCCTTAAATGTTTCGAAGTTCATGAACTGTTCGATCAGATCTTGGATGATTAGTTGATAGTTGGTATTGGCCAGATTCAAAGGAACTCCCCGCAGGATAATGGTCTGCCCTCCGAAAACTTCAAGTTCAAAACCAATTTCACTAAACAACGCCAAACGATCCGCCACCACCTTATATTGCGCATGGCTTAGGTTAACCGTTTCCGGAAGCAATAATGCCTGTGTCCCCAAGAACTCCTTGGCTTTAAAATAATAGCGTTCATATAAAACCCGTTCGTGAGCAGCGTGTTGATCAATAATTAACAATCCTTTTTCATCATGGGCCAAGATAAAAGTATCATGCAAAGCTTTCGGAAATATATACAAGTTATTGGTATTATCCATCCGGCTCAAAGTTTCCGGTATTGTACATACCGCGGTTGCCGTTTGAACCGCCGCTTCCGCCACCTGGGAGGTTTGGGCGGAAACTCGGGTAAACTCGGGATAATGAATCCCGATATTTTGAGGAACCACCGGTTTATCGGAGTCCAAATCACTTTTTCGAGTCAATTCCTCATCGGGTGCAATCCATTCCGATAATAAACTGCTATCCTTTAAAAATTTAAGTACGGCATGATAGAAGATTTTAAAAAGATCAGTCTCATTGGAAAATCTTACTTCCATCTTGGAGGGATGCACATTGACATCCACCAAAGACGGGTCAATCTCTAAAAACAAAATCACAAAAGGATAACGGGCGATAGGCAGCAAGGTGTGATAAGCTTTTTCCACCGCAGCGCTTAAAACCCGGTTATGAAAATAGCGGCGATTGATAAAAAAGATTTCATTGTTACGATTGGTCTTGGCAATGTTCGGTTTGCCGATAAAGCCGGAAATTTTGAGCGAACCCTCCTGATAATTGACAGGGATCATCTCTTTGCCGGTATCTTTTCCGAAAATGGCGACGATGGTCTCGTGGAGATTCCCGGTGCCCGGGGTGAATAAGACTTCGTATTCATGATGATGCAAACGGAAACTAATCTCCGGATAGGCAAGGGACATCCGGGAAATAATTTCACCGATATAACCCGCCTCGGTGGGAATAGTCTTTAAATATTTCAGGCGGGCGGGTGTATTAAAAAAGAGATCGTGAACTTTGATAGTAGTGCCATTGGGGGCGCCGCAATCTTTTACCTTTTGCAACAATCCACCTTTAACTTCAATGTAAGTTCCTAAGTTTGAGTCAGCCGGTTTGGTAGTCATTTCAAACTGAGAAATGGTCACAATCGACGGCAAGGCTTCTCCCCGAAATCCCAATGTTTTTAAGCGGTTTAAATCATCCGGCTCCATTATTTTACTGGTGGTATGCCGTTCTATGGCGAGTACGGCCTCCTCGCGTTCCATGCCACTACCGTTATCAATCACCTGAATTAACTGCCGGCCACCGTTTTTAATCTCAATTTCAATGCAGGTCGCCCCGGCGTCAATGGAATTTTCAACCAATTCCTTGACCACCGAAGCCGGCCGTTCAATAATCTCACCGGCCGCGATTTTGGAGATGGTTTCATCATCCAAACGATGAACTTTATTAATCATATTCAAACCTCCGCCAGTTTAAAACTTTAAGAAACTTGACGCCTTAATTTTTGTTGCCACTGGTAAAGTAAATTCAAAGACTCAATCGGGGTGGTGGCCACCAGATCAATTCCTTTGATCTCATTGATAATCATATCGGTTTCCATGGGGAATAACGTTAACTGAACTTCAGGTTCCCGGGGCGTTTTTTCCAGGGCGTTAAATTCAAGCGTTTCATTATGTTCCAGTGTCGATAAAATTTCCCGGGAACGTTCGGTTATTTCCGCCGGTAATCCGGCCAGGCGGGCGACTTCGATCCCATAACTTTTATCAGCTTTTCCCGGAGCAATTTTTCGTAAAAAAGTGATCTCCTCGCCATCCCGTTGCACCGCGATATGGTAATTTTTTATCCCTTCCAGGCGGTTCTCCAGGTCGGTGAGTTCGTGATAATGAGTGGCCACCAACGTTTTACATCCAATCCGGGCCTGGTTGTTCATAAACTCCACAACCGCCCAGGCAATGCTTAAACCGTCAAAGGTACTGGTGCCGCGGCCGATTTCATCCAAAATAACGAAGGATTTTTGGGTGGCATGATTTAAAATATAAGCCACTTCGTTCATCTCAACCATAAATGTGCTCTGGCCGGTGGCCAGATCATCCGAAGCTCCCACCCGGGTGAAAATGCGATCCACCAGGGCAATATCCGCTGATTTGGCGGGAACGAAACTGCCGATATGCGCCATCAACACGATTAACGCAGTCTGCCGCATATAAGTGGATTTACCGGCCATATTCGGCCCGGTGATAATCTGGGTACGGTGTTCCTGTAAATCCAGCACAGTATCATTGGGAACGAAACTTCCGTTTGGCAACATTCTCTCCACAACCGGGTGCCGCCCGTCCAGGATTAAAATTTTGCCGGTTTCATTGATCGCCGGACGCACATAATGATTTCGGACCGCCACTTCCCCAAAGGCGAGCAACCCGTCCAATTCCGCCAAGACTAATGCATTGTTTTGCAGATCATCGATCCTGTCCAATACTCGATCCCGGATTTCCAAAAACAGTTGATACTCCAAGGCAATGCTTTTATCATGAGCGTTTAAGATTAAATCCTCATATTCTTTAAGTGTCTGGTTAATGAAACGTTCCCCGTTGGATAAGGTTTGTTTCCGGACATAATCCGGCGGAACCAGTTCCAGATTAGCATTGGTTACTTCAATATAATAGCCGAATACCTGGTTAAACCCCACCTTTAATGATCGAATACCGGTTCGTTCCCGTTCCCGCTGTTCAAGCTCAGCCACCCATTGTTTGCCTTTGGACCCCGCCTGGAGCAAGGTCTCCAACTCTTCATGATAAGAGGCTTTAATCATGCCGCCTTCTTTAATGGTTGGCGGCGGGTCCTCCAATAAACTTTCGGTGAGCAACTCGGTTAACTCCGGTAAAGGGCTTAATGCTTCCGCTAAATCACGAATCCGGGGCGCGGTAAGTTTAACGAGTACTTCTTTAATAACCGGTATTTGGTGAAGAGTGTTTTTTAAAGCCAATAAATCACGGGCATTGGCTGAATTTCCGGCCAGTTTCCCAAGAATTCGTTGTAAATCGTATGTCTTTCCCAAAGCTTCCCGCAGTTGTTCCCGGATCTCCAAATTCATCGAAAAATCGGCAACTGCGGCTTGCCGCTCCCGGATGGCTTCGATATTGGTCAATGGCTGTTCAATCCAGGAACGAAGCAACCTGCCTCCCATGGCCGTCACGGTCTGATCCAATATCCATAAAAGGCTCCCGCTGGTTTCACCACCGCGAATGGTCCGGGTAAGTTCCAGATTACGCCGGGTGGCAGGGTCCAAACTCATGAAAGCGCCGATTTCATAAGTAGAAATTTTACGGATATGTAATAACGCATTCTTCTGCGTCTCATACAAATATTGCAGAATGGCTCCGGCGGCTATCATCGCGGTGGAAAGTTCCTCCAGGCCGAAGGCATTCAGATTTTTCAGTCCGAAATGGTCCGTTAAACTCCGGTAAGCTCTCTCTGGCTGAAAAATATTCGCAGGTCCGGTACTAATTAAAGTATCGGTAAATTTCGCAAACATATTGAGTGCCGTCTGATCGTTTTCGTTCAAGTAAAGTTCCGCAGGTTTGATCCGCACCAGTTCTGTCAACAAATGATGGGACTCGTTTTTAGCGAACTGGCTGGTTTTAAAATCGCCGGTGGATAGGTCCACATAAGCCAACCCCCAGCAATTTTTATCGAAAACAGCAGCCGCCAGGTAATTGTTCACTTTTTCTTTTAATAAATGTTCTTCCACAATGGTACCCGGGGTAACGATCCGTACCACCGCCCGTTCAACCAACCCCTTGGCGGCTTTTGGATCCTCAACTTGCTCGCAAATCGCCACTTTATAACCTTTGTTTAACAGCTTGGCCAAATAACCGGACACCGAATGGTAAGGTACCCCGCACATGGGAATCCGTTCCGGTCCTGAATCACGGCCAGTTAAAACGATCTCCAGTTCCCGGGAAGCGATCTGAGCATCGTCAAAGAACATTTCGTAAAAATCACCCAACCGGAAAAAGAGAATACAATCCGGATATTGTTTTTTTATATCCAAATACTGCTGTACCATTGGAGTTATTTTGGCCATGAACAACGCACCTCGGAAATATTTATCATCGGATATTTACCCAATAAAAAAACGGGCTTCCCCGTTATTTTCGACAACTTTCTCCTGAATCCTTTTTATATGGTCCATTGATCGTGAACGAGCCCCACCAAATACCAACTTTCGCCTTCTGCAGCAAAAATAAGTTTTAAGTCACGCCAATCCGAATCTTCTTCCGGATTCCCGTTTTTCGAACATAGATACTCAACCACAATGGTTTTCGGATATACCTCAAAGACGTTGCCGGCGGTTAAACTTCCCTTAATCTCCCGGTTATAATTAATTTGATCGGCGAAGGCATAATTTTCATCATACACGAACGAATTAAAATAGGCTTCATTGGTTAATTTCAGCGGTTTTGCCGTATCTTCGTAATAACCCCAAATCCGTTCCGCCCTATCCTGGAAAAATGACCGGATCTTGTCTGCGGAGAAAACCGGATCACTATCCAAGTTAATAAATAAGTAAGGTGAAAAACGAACCCCTTTTTCTGGATGTACATACTTCGCCAGGGCATTCATATCCCGCTGTTTAAGCGCCAGGATGACTTTCTGCTCCCGGCCTGCCAATAATTTCTGATAATCCAGACTCTTCGGATTCACCGGAGCGTTTTGCTTTTGAGTACGTTGCTGCAAAAGCCGGATTTCGTTTTCCAGTTTATTAATCTTGGCCATTAATTCCTTTTGTTCGGCTTGTGCCACCGACCGCTGCCACCAATAAACCTGGAAACCGGAAATTACCGCGGTTACCAGTATCAATCCCAGGATAATCATCCAGAGATAAACTAATCTTCGAATGTTCAAGATACCGTTCGGATTCTGATCCAGCATAAAAAGCTCCCTGTTTCTCCAAAGAATGTTACAGACTTAATCATTTACCGATTTATCGTTCATTCTATTATCTGTTAATTCGACCGTGAATAGTTTTTCCCTGTCAGTGAATGATGAATTTTTACATCTGTAGAACATTCCTTAATCTTCCTATTATTGAATACCTTTCGTGGGACATAATAGAAAAAACAAAGGAGGTAGCAACGAGTGTCAGTTTTTAATGATGATCGCATCGCATTTGAACCGGCTCCACCAAAATCGGGAGATACAGTCCACATTAAATATCATGGATTGTTAAAGAATTCAGGGGCGGATAGTGTATACCTGCATTATGGCAGTGACGGTTGGAATAACTCCCGGACCGTTCCAATGAATTATTCTCCGGAAGGCTCTTTCACAGCCGAGTTTAAAGCAGACGCCGGTTCCGAGATTAATTTTTGTTTCAAGGACAGCGCGAATAACTGGGATAATAATAACGGCTGGAACTGGAAAATGGAAGTCGCTCAATAAAGTAAAGGGTTTGTCCCGAACAGTATTGTTAACGATTAAGATATACAATATATAGTGATTCGTTTTTTACTATATATTGTATATCTTATCGTAATTTAAAAATATTTTAACAGCCTCCGGTTTTAAAAAATTCACCTGTATTTATCTGTGTGTTGGCCTATTATCTTTGTTTACGGCGCTATTTTTGTCACGGCGCTGGTGAATAAATTCTAAAACTGCCGGTATTAATGATACAAAGATGATGGTAATGATAACGATGGAAAAATTGCGCTTGACAAACGGCAAATTACCAAAGAAATAACCGGCTAAAATAAACAGTGAGATCCAAGTGATACTCCCAATGAAACTATAGGTGAAAAAACGGCTGTATTTCATTTTTCCGATACCGGCCACAAAAGGGGCAAACGTCCGGATAATAGGCAGGTATCGTGCCAAAATGATGGTTTTACCCCCATGTTTTTCATAAAAACGATGCGTCCGCTCCAGATGTTCCTTTTTAATGAATCGGGAATCTTTTCCCGATATTTTGGAACCTAAAAAATAACCAACCCAGTAATTGGTTGAATCCCCGCAAATGGTGGCCAACCATATAAACAACATTAATAACTCAACCTTTAAGCCGCCGCCGGAAGCCGCCAAAGCACCCAGGGCGAATAACAAGGAGTCTCCCGGTAGAAACGGGGTTACCACCAAACCGGTCTCGCAAAAAATGACAAGGCAAATGATGAGATATGCGTTATTAACCCCAAAGTTTTGAATCAATACATTTAAGTGTTTGTCAATATGTAGGAAAAAATCAAATATGTTGGTAATGTCCATGTTTTCTCCTCTAAAAAGTGTTACTATAAAGTTCGGGCTTTTTTTGTGGTTTTCCTGCCGGGAGGAAAAAAATGATGAATTTAATAAGGATAAAAATATGGTGATGAAACCAAAACCCGATCCATCAAGGACCGGGTTTATTTTAAATTTTATATTCGAAATTTTCACCGCTAAATCCTACAACCCATAGACCTTCGCCAACGTATCCACCACTTTCGGGTCGTATTCCAGTCCCTTCAAGTTTTTCAAACTTTGAACCGCTTCCGGAACCGGTTTCGCCTTCCGGTATAGTTTTTCGGTGGTCATGGCGTCAAAGGCATCCAGTACGGCTACAATTTTGGAAAACTCATGGATCTCAGCACCGGGGATTCCTTTGGGATAACCTTTTCCATTCAGCCGTTCATGATGCTGATAAGCGACTAATCCGGTGGTTTTGGGAGTATCCCCGATTTGATTAATGATTTCGTAACCGGTTTTGGGATGGGCTTGAATCATCCGGACTTCTTCGTCGGTCAACCCGCCGATACGGTTTAAAACTTCTTCGGGAATTTTAATCATTCCAATATCGTGTAAAAAAGCCCCCAATGCCAGTTCAAAAAGTTGGGTTCGATCATAATTAAAGCTAACCCCGATCTTCACCGCACTGATACAAATATTCACCGTATGGCCTAAAATGTTGTCATTCAACACCCGGATTTCATTGATAATTGGTAAATTACCGGGATTAGCCAGAATTTCGTCGATCATGGTATTAATAATTTGTTTACTATAGGAAAGTTGCACTTTGCGGCCGGCGCGTAACTCGGTTTCAATCCTGGCCAGGTTATGCGATAAATCCGAACGGGTGGAATCACTCACCGGATCCTGGATCAAGCTTTCGGAACCCGATGATATATAAACCGCCGGCAAACGAATTTCTTTGAATTTACTAATGGCCGTTCGTGAAATCTCTGTCTTCTTGGGGCATAAAATCTTTCCATCCGCCAAATAGATTGATCTTGCTAAAATCATTCCCGGGTACAATTGCTCAATCGCTAGTTTTTCCATGATGTGAAAGCCTCCATTCCGAAATGATTTTACGGTGTTAATCGGTTTTTGAAAAAGGTTTCGCAAATAAATAAGCCCCGCTAAATGCAGGGCGCGCCAAATGAAAATAAAAAACAACCTTCTTTGGCGGCCTGGCGATCAGTAGCTGACATCCGCTTTGGACGTTTGCCCTTAGACCCATGGCTTTGCGTCTCCTGCTTTCACAGGATTTGCTTTTAGCAATCCAAGTTGTTTGCTGTTAAGTTAATTTTAACACAATAACCTGGAAACTACAATTGTTTACAAGAAAAAATTAAAAAAATTGTAGAACCGGCCGATTTAGGTTACAACATGGTTGGCCGGTTCCATGATCATCCAGGGATGCAATTGTGTATTCGAATTAATTCTTAGGATTTGTTTTGATTTTAATATTGGTATTATTTTCCGTTTCATTAATGATATTCGCTTCATCAATAGCGGCCTTGATTAAGTTTTCCAACTTTTCCGAGTTATAGCTGATGGAGTTGGAGTTGTTTTCTAAAAACGACAGGTTCTCATCAAACCGTTTATTAATGGCGGCGAATTCCGCCTCGGCTTTGTCGATGGTCTCTTTTAATTTGACGGAAAAATCAGCCACGGCTTTGGAATTGCCTTTCGATTCGTAATACTCACTCAACAGCTTGTTGTACTCTTTGGTCTTCACCGGGAAGAACAAGAATTTTTTTTGCTTGGGCATGACCATCTCACCTTGAGGGTTGGCATTGATCTGTTCATATAGATCTTTGAAAGATCCCAATACTTTTTCGTATTCCTTGCCGATTAAGCGGATGGTGTTAATATTATCGGCCAGCATTCGAATATCGGAGGTCATTAATGTTTGCCCGGATTTTACACTGGCTAGACTGGCTTTTAACCGGCCTTGATATTCATTGAGCACATCCTTGGAATTGCGTTTGGGGATTAGTTTCTCAAGGGTGTTGTTTTCGGCGATCCCTTTCCACATGGAGACTTCTTGGGGACTTAAATTGTAATCGGTTTGGGCTTGAGTCAATGCTTTTTGCATTTCGCCATCCGAAGTAAATACCTTGTTCTTCCATTCCACCAAGGCCAGTTCTTTTGCATACGCCGCCTCAATTTCCTTAATTCGTTTTTCCTGCTCTTCCTTCAGACGGACCATTTTATGTTGATATGAGGTTACTTTACGATCGCAACTCAATTGGATATAGACAAACAATCCGGAATACAATAATAAGATAATCGCGAATGATATGATATAACGTTTGGAAACAATTTTTTCACCATTCTTTTTGGCCAGGAAATAATTAACCACGCCAAGGATAACCCCCGTCAATACCGCCGCCGCTATCACATTGATGAACGGATTATTAAACATCTCGATCACTCCTTAAACATCTTTGGTTGTTCGTAATTATCTTTAATAATTTTCAATTGAAACTGGGCTTCACCATACGGTATATATAAATACGGCATTCGCGGTGGATATCCTTCCATAAAAAACCGTCCTATGATTTTTTTAGTTTAAAGTAGGCAATCTCTGCTGATATTTATTATAAGAAACTTTTTCAAACTTTAGTTCTTCCTGCGGATGAGGTGGTAATTCTTCGGCCGGGTAACCGATGGCAATTATGGCCTCCACCTCAAGATGGCCGGGAATATGAAGCGCTTCTTTAACATATTCTTCAGCGGTTTTTGACTTATCGTGTATCCGTTCCCGGATCTGTATCCAGCAACTCCCTAAACCCATGGATTCAACAAACAATTGAATAAACGTGATGGCGATTGAAGTATCTTCAATCCAGACATCACTACGGCTGGAATCGGCGCAAACTACGATTCCCAAGGGAGCGTTTCGTAAAAATGATGAACCATGCGGTTTGCATTGGGAAAGTTTTTCCAGCAACACCGGCTCATCAATGACAATAAATTCCCAAGGATTCCGGTCTCGTGAAGAAGGAGCGCGGAGTCCGGCTTCGATGAGTTGAATGATGATTTGCGATTCAACGGTCCGTTTTTGGTATTTACGGATACTGCGGCGCTTTTGAATGATTGATAAGAACATTCAATACCTCCAGTGATTACTGTTTTATTTTTCGGCTGAGATTTAAAATAACTAAACCAGGAATTTATTCCCACCGATCACCCGAACATCTATTGACGAAAGAATTATTTTTCGCTACAATCAGAATATATATAAATCATCCGTATGACTGGCGGATTAAAAGTGCGTCGCTTTTTTAGCAGAGTTGTGTTATAACTTTAAAAAGCGCTTTGCGCTTTTGTGGGATTTAAACCACGAGGGAGTACGGGAAAGTTGATTGCCGGCCGCCTGGGTATAATAAATATGCCTGGGTGGTTTTTGCATTTATAGGGCCCATACAGGCGCAGAAGGAGGAATTGGTAATGGATCCGTGGCGTAATTTTAAAGGAGAAGTCTGGCGAAGCCGGATTGATGTCGGTGATTTTGTACGTGATAATTACCAGCCGTATTTGGGGGACGCTTCTTTCTTGAGCCAACGCTCGGAACGGACCCGGCGGCTCTGGCAAAAGTGTAAGGAATTGATGGAACAGGAACGGGCCGCCGGTGGTGTATTAGCAATCGATACCAAGAGAGTCGCCGGAATTACAGCTTGGCAGCCAGGATATATCGATCCAGCGGATGAGGTAATCGTCGGCCTCCAAACCGACCAACCGTTAAAAAGAATGGTCAATCCCTGGGGGGGTTGGCGGATGGTAGAAGCGGCCTGCCGGGCACGGGGTGTTGAGCCGGAAAAAAGTATGGAAAAAATCTTCACCCGGTACCGGCGCACTCAAAATGAAGCGATTTTCCGGATTTATACCCCGGCCATGCGACAAGCCCGGAAACTGGGGATTATTACCGGCCTGCCCGATGCATACGGCCGGGGCAGATTAATCGGTGACTACCGGAGGGTACCGCTTTACGGTACGGCTTTCTTGATGAAACAAAAAATTAAAGACCTGAATTCCATGGATAATATCGACGACGCTACCATCCATCTCCGGGAAGATATTGCCGATCAAGTGCGGGCTTTGGAGCGCATGGCCGAACTGGGCAAAGCTTATGGGTGCGACATTTCGGAACCGGCCACCAATGCCCGGGAAGCTGTTCAATGGCTTTACATGGCTTATTTGTGCGCCATCAAGGAGCAGAACGGCGCGGCTATGTCCTTTGGACATAATAGTCCATTTATCGACATCTATATTCAACGGGACATGGAAGCAGGAACGCTTACCGAAGAAGAAGCGCAAGAACTAATCGACCAACTCACCATGAAATTACGCCTGGTCAGACATTTACGGACCCCCGAATATGATCAATTGTTCGCCGGTGATCCCACCTGGGTCACCGAATCCCTGGGCGGAATGGCGGAAGATGGCAGGACCCTGGTTACCAAGACCGATTATCGTTGGTTGCAAACGTTGCGGAACCTCGATCCGGGACCCGAACCCAACCTGACCGTGTTATGGAGCCCACGGTTACCCAAGCCTTTCCGGATCTTTTGCGCTGAGATCGCTATTGCCACTTCGGCGATCCAATTTGAAAATGACGAATTGATGCGTCCGATTTATGGTGACGATTATGGCATCTCCTGTTGTGTTTCGGCAACCCGCATCGGACGGGATATGCAGTTTTTCGGGGCCCGGGTGAACCTGGCCAAAGCCTTGTTATTGGCGATAAATGGCGGCCGGGATGAATTTACCGGTGAACCGGTCTTGGATGTACCGCAGGAAATCGGCGAAACTTTGGAATGGGATAAGGTATGGAGCAATTATGAACATGTATTAACCTGGTTATCGGTGCTATACAGCCGCACCATGAATTGTATTCATTTTATGCACGACAAATATAATTACGAACGGGTGCAAATGGCGCTCATTGATTCCGATCCCAGGCGTCACATGGCGTTTGGAGTAGCCGGTCTTTCAGTGGTGGCTGATTCCTTAAGCGCTATCCGTTACGCCAAAGTAAAAGCAATTCGTAATGAACAAGGCTTGGTGAAGGAGTTTCAAATTGCGAGTGATTTTCCATGTTTCGGCAACGATGATGACCGGGTAGACGGACTGGCGGTTCGGGTGTTACGCTACTTTTATTCTTCCCTCTGCCGGCAGCCGATTTACCGAAACGCTACCCCTACCCTTTCGGTTTTAACAATTACTTCGAATGTAGTCTACGGTAAAATGACCGGCCCCACCCCCGATGGCCGGTTAGGAGGAAAACCATTCGCTCCCGGGGCCAACCCCATGCACGGACGGGAACAAACCGGAGTCGTCGCCGCCATGCGTTCGGTGGCCAAGTTGCCTTATGATGTTTGCCGGGATGGAATTTCTTATACCTTTTCAATTACTCCCCGGGCTCTGGGAGGCGATTCGGCAAGCCGTTCCCAAAATCTCATCGGATTAATCGATGGCTATTTCGAAGCGCATGGACATCATATTAATGTCAATGTTTACAGCCGGGAAGTCCTTATTGAGGCCATGGAACATCCGGAGTTATACCCCAATTTAACCATCCGCATCTCCGGTTACGCCGTTCATTTTTGCCAATTAAGCCGGGAACAACAATTGGAAGTCATTGAACGGACGATTTATGAAAGAGTTTAATAAACGCAAGTCAAAATCGATAAAAATTGAGGAAAATATCGTGTTGAAGTCAAATGTCAAAAGCTGAGAGTCGAAAATATATAAGTGGGGGGAAAAATGGGCCGGATTCAATCAATCCAGAGTTTCAGCACCGTGGATGGACCGGGGACCCGGTGCGTAGTGTTCTTGCAAGGGTGTCCGGTGGGGTGTGTTTTTTGCCATAACCCCGGAGGATGGACGGTGGAGGGCGGCGAAGAAATCGATACCGAAACATTGTTGCGCCGTCTGGAACGGTTCCGGCCTTTTTTACAGGCCCCCGGTTTAACCATCAGCGGTGGAGAACCTATGTTCCAGCCGGATTTTACACTGGATTTGATTCAAAGCGCCAAGAACGAAGGCTGGCATGTAGCTTTGGATACTTCCGGCTGGGGGCCGAACGATATATTTCGAAAAGTTGCCGGGTCTGCCGATTTGGTTATCTTTTCAATCAAACACCCGTTAAATTCGGAAAAACTAATCCATTGCAACCCGCAATCACTGATAGCCAATTGGCATACGCTGGCATCCTTGTCCGTACCCATCATTCTACGCTATGTACTGATTCCGGGATGGACGGATCAGCCGGAAGCGTTAACAGCTTTAGGAGCCTTGGCCAAAGCCCAGCCCAATCTAGAACGGGTCGAAATCCTCCCGTTTAATAGCCTGGCTGGGGATAAATGGGCCAAACTGGGACAAGAAAACCCCTTATTCACGGAAAACAAGCTCCAAGTATCCGAAGCCCAGATCCGTAAAGCGGAGGAAATCTTTCTAAAACACAATTCATAAGTATGAAAATCAAGTTTCGCCCGTCTGGAGTGGATACTGCGCGCACTCAAAGTGCGCGAAAGCTCGCTTGATTTTTATTTTTGCCTCTGAAATCCCGTTTGAAGAGCTTTCATCGGGGTTAATATGAAAAAGACCTTCAGAAACATTGTCTCGGCAATATCGAATAGCAAAGCTAGGAGTCTGTGCGGCTAATTGATTTTCGAAGTGTATTTAGTATTAAGTGACATATTCTAATACAATATATAGTGGTTTTAAAACATATAATAGTTTTAAGTTATTAAAAAGTGTTACGCGCACAGACTCCTAGCG
>JAEZJQ010000081.1 GCA_023436305.1 Bacillota bacterium | reverse complement strand
CAGTTCCCGAAATCCGTAAAAATGTTAATACTTTTCTTGATTACTTAAGCGTTAATCCAAATTTAGTTATTGATAGACTTTGTTGTGTGCTCTAGGCTGTTCACATAATTTAATTCAACTTATATAGTTGCTTAATTGTACCCTCGTTCCCCAAATGGTTGCAATTTCTCCAACCAATTTTCCTCAAGCTTTTTCAAGGCATCTTTGGGAGCAATATACTCATCCTCTTTCAGTTCCAAAACCTCCAGCACTTCAAATTCAAAAGCCTCTTTCCCGAATTTCGCCCACTCCTGTTGTAACACTTTATTGGTATGGCTGCCCATTTCCAGCATAAATCGCTGGCCGTTCATAGTTTTCAGGTTCATGGTGCTGTCGATGAAAATCTTGTGATTGATAATATTTTTTATCTGAAATATCCCCGCGGCAGGTTTGGTTTCTTTATACAATCGTTTTAATTCATTTCGATCCATGTTTTTCTACCTTTCTTTTTGAGTCTCCGGATAATTGGCAAATCCTAGAATTAGCTCTTCCGTAACTTTTACCGTGTCTTCCCTAAAGTATTGGTGGTAAAAAATGATTTGGCCAATTGATCATTGATTTCGGTTGAGAATATCCGAAATGCTTCGGATTGATCAGCTTCGATATCCTTAACCAAACTCTTTCCCTGTTCGGAAAAGTCAAACTCCCCCAAATGAATCATTTTCAATTGGGTAGATCTTTTTGATCTATACCCCATTGTTTTCGTATATGGCTGGTATATTACTTGCCATTGAGTTTGTTCAAACTCCGATTGCTGTAAAATGAAGAAACCTTCTTCCAACTCACGATCAATTCTTCTGTTATCTTTTCTGTTTTCGATTTCATTGACCGTAATTGCAAACCGGTCAATGGAGAACGAGGATTTTGTCAATTCCTTTTTCCCGCCATATCCCCGATGGATACGTAAATAATCCACCGAAGTTTGATACATGTCATTCGCAATCACTGGATACGGAAGCTCTTCATTTCGAAAAATTACTTCTTTCCCAAGTACGTATTCAATTAAGGCACAGTCTCCGGTTTTATCACAAACAAAATACTGAATCCTGGCTGCCTCCTGGGCTACCCTTAATTCCGACAAACTATCGATCACTTCATCAACAGTTGCACAAGTATCCAGCATATATTGAATCCATTGCAATTCTTTTACGGCGGGACGATGGTCTCGATCCGGATATACCGTGTTCCAGAGAGTTGTTTGTTCAACAATCAGCCCTGCTTCATTCATCCCGCACGATGGAAATTCTTTGCCTACCTGGCTAAAAGTGATACTTCCCAAAGATGATTTCCATTGCTTGGGTATCTCCGGTTGTAAGATTAACGCCTTTTTTTCGATATTCCGTTGATTGGTGAAAATCATTCCATAACAAGGGTCCGGAGTATCATAATTCTTTCCTACAATAAACTTCGAACCTTCATCGGTTTGCAGTTTAAATACGGTACACATTGATTTATCCATCCTCCTTCCCTTTATTGGATTGATTATAACCACGTTCTCCATAAGGTTTCAATTTTTCAAGCCATTTTCCGGCCAGTCTTTTCAAAGCTTCCTGAGTATCGAAGTCTTCGGTATCCTTGGTTTTTAATACCTCCAACACTTCAAAAACAAAGGCCTCCGGACCGAATTCCTCGATCTCCTTCTGTAGCAATTGATTCCGGTGGATTCCCCGTTGCAGTTCAAGCCGTCTACCATTGATGGTTTTCAGATTCATGGTGCTTTCCACCAGGATTTTGCCGTTTTTTAGATTCTTAATCTGATAAACCCCGGCTTCCGGACTGGTTTCTTTATATTGCCGTTTGAGTTCCGTCCGGCGATTTTGGGGCTGCGGTTCATTCTTGGCCAAATTACTTTTCAGCCAATACCGGCTCCCATCCGGTTTGCGATCCAAAAAACCATATTCAATCAAATACCTTCGAAGTGTTACATAGTCTACTTCATAAACCGTTTTCAGCAGCTCGTTTACTTCTTTTTCATCATACATCCGGCCTGCCTCAAACCGGCCCGCGATTTCCCGCAGCACCACCAGTTTACTTTTCTCCTTCATGGAAAAGGTGGTGAGTGGCCCTTCCGGACCTTGGGGAAAATATTTCTTCAAGATCTTTTCTCTTTCTTCTTGGGTGACATTATAACGTTCATCCACCACTGTCGCCGTTTTATGCAAGCTTATAAAGTTTGGCGCATGTTGGTCTTTTTCCTTCAAGAGTTCCATTATGGTTAAAAACACCCTGGCCTGGCGCTCTTTCTCCTTGAGTACAAACCGGTGGTTGCGGATGGTGGAAGCGCTGCCGATGCTCATTTCCTGTTGGATTTCAACGTCACTCTTTCCCTGGTAGAATAGTTGCAGCAGACTGTTCTGATGATCGGTAAGTCCGGTGAGTCTTTTGTCCAGATGAATCAGATACTCAAAAACCGACTGGTGGGCCGTCTCAATATGGACCTCCGTATATCGCCGGGCTTCATAGAGTACTCCATCCTTAGGGTAAATGATGCCTTTCTCAATTTTCGCGCCACAGAGCAAGCAGATGCATTCTTTCTCTGTTTCAATATAACCTCTTTTTAGTTCTTCGAGAGAAGTGTTCCAAAACAATTCCGTTATATTCATTTTATAGACACAACCTTACTTTGTTTGTTTATTAATAGATATTATATATATTCGTTTATAGCTTGTCAAGCTCGATGGCGATGGGCCCGGGAACTCCAATAAAAAAAGGGGAATATTTACTGGTAAATTTCCCATTTGGTAACACGAAAATAGAAGTATGACGGCTCGTATGGTAAATCTCAAACTAATTTTTAAACACGCGAACGATTCGGATTTAGGTTCATTTTGAAAGGAATTCTTCAGAAAATATCCAATATTTAAAATCAACAAGCGCATGATTGATATTTGAAAGGAGACCACCGCATTGAACGAATCGAAAGTTACCTTTTTGATCGCCCATTATAATTGTCCGGAGTTTATCGAGATTTGTTTGGATTCCATCCGCCGGTTTTGTTCCATTCCTTATCAAATTATGGTTGGAGATAACGGGTCGAAGCCGGAATATTTGGATAAACTGCACCGGCTCTTGCAACCGGGTGATGAGCTTTATGAATTCAGCAAACCGGATTGGCATACGGATATATTGGAAAAGCTTTACCGGAAAGTAACTACCCGGTATGCTTTCATATTGGATCAGGACTGCGTGCTGCTTTCACCGGAATGGGTAAAACTATTGGATGAATTGAAACCACCACACCGCCTCATGGTTGGGGCGCGTGATTATTGTTGTATCCGGAACAGCCCCAGTATGGTTCATGCATCGTTTCTTTTATTGGATAAAACCCGGATTGACGAGAACTTAACGGGACCGCTGTTTTATGGCGAAAAGCCCGGGTATGAAACATACCAGATCGAGCAACCGGAACCTTATCATGCGTTACCATGCAAGGCATTACAGTTTAACCCCGATTCCATTGTCTATCTTGAACCGTTAAGCGCTCCCAATTATGGTTGTGGTAATTTTTGGTGTTATCACAATCTCCCCTTGGCCTATCACCACTGGTACTCCGGCCGCACCGCGGGCTTCTCCCCCTGGGTTTTCTTTGAAGGGAGGCCCATTCGCTGGTTCCAAAAAAATAAAAACCGGTTTATTCACGATTATCAAACCGGACGGATCCAAATTCCCGACGATCAGCCGGGCAAGCCCGGGATGTATAGGGTTACGGAAGGGATGAAAAAATTTGCCGGATTGTGGTTTAATAAACGATAAGACCGGGCTTGTAATCGGTATACCAATTCGGGTGTAATTTTTTATAGTTGGCCTACCCCCTATTGATTTTTCCATGAATAGCAAGATAAACGTTCTGACTTTAGCCGCAGTTTCCTGGATTTTAGTCAGGATAAGCTATCTTTTATCCTCAACATTCTACCTTTTATCCACAAATTTCTGGCTTTAAGTTAGGACGAGCTACCTTTTACCCACAAATTCCTGGCTTTATGTTAGGACGAGCTACCTTTTTTCCACAAATTCCTAGCTTTACGTTAGGATGAGCTACCTTTTTTCCACAAATTCCTTGCTTTACGTTAGGATGAGCTACCTTTTATCCACAAATTTCTGGCTTTAAGTTAGGATGAGCTCACTAAGTTCCCTTCCTTCAAAGACATTTCATAATGACTCAACACTATCCCGTTATACAATTTAATATTTAAGAATGTCTGAATAATCATTACGGAATGATCAAAGACATTCCATTATAAAAAGGGCATTCCTTAATGATTTATCATCATACCGGAATGGCTTTTTTCGCTTTTCGTAATATCTCAACGACTCAACTTCCCCATCTGCTCCCCCCTTCAAACACAATCCCCTCCGGGTCCTGATAGATGGTCACATACTTCAGACAACGGGCCAATCTGAAATCATTCAAAACCGCATCCGGATGGCGATTGACCACCCCGGCCACCACGTCAAGGTATCCTTTCAGGCCGACCGGTTTCCCCAGCTACAACCAACCGCAAACGCCAGATAAAATTGGAAATTTAATCACATTATATTTTCAAATAAGAGAATTTTATGTCCTTGTACAAAAACACAGATATAATTCTTTTAAATCTTTCTCATAGCTAACCTTATTTATCAATATGGATAATTCCTTTCTCTATAGCTTTTGCAACTGCCTCTGACCGGGACTCAACTTTAAGCTTACTGTATATATTGGTCAAATGCGCTTTAACAGTTCTTTCAGATATGTCCATGTCAAAAGCTATTTCCTTACTTGTACAGCCTCTTGCAATAGCTTGTAAAATAAACAATTCCCTTTCTGTAAATGCGGTATTAAAAGAACTATTGCTTTGTTCCGGTTCCTTTTTTGAACTGAAGATACTGTTACTAATCTCCGGTTGCAGAAGTATTTCTCCCCTTATGGCAGATTCAACTGTTCTTATCAGCTCTTGGCGGGTAGTGTCCTTAAGCAAGTACCCTTTTGCCCCTAACGAAAGTGCCTCCATTATTAAATTATTATCATTGTAGGTTGTTAAAACAATTATTGGCACTGGATTATTTTTTTCTTTCAAGGCTTTTATAACTTCTATTCCACTCATTTTAGGCATATTCAAATCCATGAGTACTACATCCGGTTTTAACTGTTCGATTAACACCAATGCCTTATCCCCGTTTTCCGCTTCACCGATAACCTCGTAATTTTCTTCGGTTTCAAAAATCAGCTTTAACCCTTCTCTAACTACTAAATGATCATCTACTACCAATATTCTTTTCTTTTCCATTTTCGTCATTGAGTCCTTTCTCAATTGGTATAGTGATATTTATATTTGTGCCGGATTTTCTTTTGCTTTTTATTTTAATCTTTCCATTGAGTGCTCTTACACGCTCAGTCATTCCAAGTATACCGTAATGTCCGAACTGTTGATCTAAAACCTTAACGTCAAAGCCTATGCCGTCATCCACAATACTTATGTTTACTTGATTCTGGGCTTCGATTATTTTAACAACTGCATTTTTTGCTTTTGCATGCTTGGCAATATTATTCAGAGCCTCTCCAACAATATACACAATGTGTTTAGTTATCTGTACGGGAATCTGGGATTCTACTCTGATATCTGCTGCCACAGAAATATTTGATACAGCCTTAGACTGAGTTATTTCTTTTTCTACCGCCATGGAGAAATCAATATCTGCAGTTGCTTGAGACCGCAAATCGTCAATAACAAGCCTGGAATCAGATAAAGTTTTTCTGGCGTGTTCCATAGACTTCTGCAGAATTTCCTGAGCTCGTTTTGGATTATTATTATTTAAATTAGCAATTACTGCTTCTAATTGCATGATTATTCCGGCAAGTCCTTGAGAAAGCGTATCATGCAAATCTCTAGCCACCCTCTGTCTCTCATTGGCCAAGGTTAATTCTGCTACTTTCTCATAAGCGAACTCTAATTCCTGTAAGATTTTCTGAGTACGAATCCGTAGTTTAACTTGTTCTAAAAAGATAATTGAATATACACGTATAGCAATAGTAATCAGTAGTAGTATCGGGATATACTGGATTAACTCCTTTATTCCATTAAACACTATAATAGTTCCACAAAATATACTATAAAAGAAAATGGACGTAATAATGACTTTCAATGCTTCATAATAAACTATTATGCTTTGAAAAACCAACACAGGAATTAACCCGAGAAATATAGTCTCATACCCCTTGGGCGTTATAAACACATAGTTGAAAATGATTATTCCCTGTATAACAAAATAAATCCAATATCTACGCTTAAATATAGTATCAGAAAACAAATATACCAATAATTGTCCCGTCATTATAATTGTGATACCGATGGTTGAATCTAAAGATGCGTTTATTGTATATTGTTTAAGCACAATAGAAAGATAACTTAAAAAAAATCCCACTATTATAGGTGACTTAAATAGTCTATCTTCATTTGAATCTATTGGAAACGCTGATTTAAATTTATTATGCAAAGTAATCACCTACCTCTCTATAGAATTATGGCATACGTAAATTTCAATGTCAAAACTTATTAAGTGCATATGCCCTTACCCAAATGTGCATAGCTTTTTGCCCTAAAGTACAATGGTTGTAATTATAGATCGGTTGTAACATGAATATAAAGACCTCAAAAATTCAGCAGTTAAATAATGGTTCATACCATTCCAAATACAAATATGCAACAGTTGATTCAATAAAATTTAACGATAGGAGTTGGATATTATGAATGATACGATATATTTATTGACAGGTGCAGCCGGAAACTTAGGTAGCAGTATTTCCCGGGAACTAGTTGCACAAGGTAAAAAAGTCCGTGCCCTCGTTTTAAAAGGTGACCCTGCAGCAGAGCGCATACCGAAAGAGGTTGAAGTTTTTATTGGGGACATTACGGATAAAACTTCTCTTGAAAAGTTTTTTACAGTGGAGAAAGGAGTCGAAACAATTGTCATCCACTGCGCTAGCATTGTTACAGTAGACCCGGAGTATAACCAAAAAGTATACGAGGTCAACGTGAACGGTACAAGAAATATTGTTAACAAGTGTCTGGAGCATAAAGTAAAAAAGCTGGTATATGTCAGCTCTACTAGTGCCATTCCCGAGCTTCCTAAAGGCCAGGTCATCCGTGAAGTTGATTTCTTCGCTCCCGATGCTGTCATTGGTTATTATGGGAAAACTAAGGCAGAAGCTACACAATTGGTTCTTGACGCAGTATGCAAAAAAGGACTGGATGCTTCCATTGTATTCCCCACCGGTATCTTCGGCCCCTACGATTATGCCTACGGTTATGCAGCAAATGCCATCATGGACTGTGTAAAAGAGAAGCTCCTTGCGGGAATTGGGGGATGTTTTAATGCCGTGGATGTGCGTGATCTTGCTGTCAGCGTTATTGCTTGCGCTGAAAAAGGCCGCAAAGGTGAAGGTTACATTATGAGTAACGAAACTGCTTCCATCCGGGATCTGTTTAAAATAATCAGTAGGCTTACCGGCGCACGCGAAGTTAAAGTTTTCTTGCCGTTATGGATTGCAAATATTCTTGCAACCTTACTTGAATTCATAAGTAAATTTACGAAAAAGCCTGCATTATTTACCAGATTCTCTATTTACAATCTTGCCCGAAATAATGATTTCTCAAGTGAAAAAGCAAAGCGGGAATTGGGCTATACGGTTCGTCCTTTTGAAGAAACTATAGCGGATGAAATCATATGGCTGAAAAGCGAGAGGAAGATTTAAATATGAAAATAGGATGCATAATTACCGGTGGCCGCCGTGGAATAGGTCATTATTATTATTATGGAGGGTAAAAATGAAATTAAAAATATTACTAATCATCTTACTACCGATATGTTTAGCTTTTTTATTTAGCAATATTGTATTAGGTGGTGATTATACTTCAGGTACTGCCTTTGAAACTTTTGGTATTGACTATGGCCGCAATTATAAGGATGATAAAATATATAATTTTGAATATGTAATATCTTCTAGAGATTTAATTGATGGAGCAAGAATATCATATAATCGATCCTCTTATTATCATCAAATCGAAGCAGATTATCAAGTTACATTGGGGGAAACCCTGCCTAAGATCTTAGATGTATCAATTAGTTATATAAATAACGAAAACGAATCAATCAATAATTTAAGCTTAGGAATAGGAGTATTTTGGCGACAACCCTATAATAAAGACTCTATCTTTATTGAATATATTATTATTAATTATTATTTCTATATGGGTGATCCGTATACATCCGGAAAAATTAAAGTAACAGTTCCTTATTCTGATACATTCGGAATTTATGGTTGTGCAAGCTGTTTATATTCTACAAAAGTTAATATAAATAATACTACATATTCAATAGGTCTAGATTATTTTATTAAAACTGAATAGAATTTAATATTTTAATCATATTTTTATAATGCTCCCATAGGGTGAGACACAAAAATGAAAAAATAAGTTATAATGGGAACATGAATAAAAGAAACCAATACACAGCCGAATTTAAAACCAAAGTAGTGATTGAACTACTGCG
>JAEZJQ010000052.1 GCA_023436305.1 Bacillota bacterium | reverse complement strand
GGTTAGCCGTTTGAATGATGAGCAAATATTAGTCAATCCCCATTTGATTGAAACCATTGAGGAGACTCCGGATACGGTGATTACTTTAACCAGCGGGAAGAAGTTTATCGTTAAGGAGCCCGCCGCCGAAGTTGTAAAACGGATCGTACATTACCGTCAAACCATCGGCGACAGACATTTTTCGGATATCAATGATTTCTCATGAAAGCCGGTATTCTTGTTGAAGGGAAACAGTTGATATATTGCATGGCAAAGAGTATGATTATAAATAACATTGAGGTTATATTTCCCAAGGAGGGTTGAATCACGTGGCTGATGAGACAAAAAATGTTGCAAGTGTAAGCAAAAGCGCAGGCGCAAACGCCGCCAATCCGAATAAATTTACCCTGTATATTATTTTGGGCCTAATCGTGCTGCTGATTACGGTGATGGTTATGGCTACCTTGTTAATAATGAACTATGGCAGTCAAACCAAGAATTTAGAGAATCTGGTGCAGAAAGCGCAAAAATTAATCCCCGATGTCCCCAATGGTCGTGTTGAGGGGGACAACTATAATCTGAGGCCGGGTCCCAGTGAAGAGTTTGGCCTGCTGGTACCATTGAATGAGATGATCGTCAATCTGTCTTCATCGTCAAGCGGTGCGGATCATTATCTCAAAGTCAATGTCACTTTGGAAGTGATTCACAATGAAAAGGTGAAGGAAGAAGTCGCCAAAAGAGTGCCGCAGCTTCGGGATTTGGTAATCAGTAAATTACGCACGAAAACCAAGGATGAAATTGACGAAAAAGAAGGGAAAGAGAAGCTGGGCGTAGAATTACTTAATAGTATCAATAATACGATAGGCGGGAACAAAGTAAGGCACGTCTTTTTTGAAGATTTGATGATTCAGTAGGGAGGTTAAAGATAGTGGCCGATGTTCTTTCCCAATCTGAGATAGACGCCCTGTTAGAGGCCCTTTCTTCCGGCAGTATAAAAGTTGAGGAAGTTATTAGCGACGAAAAGAAGAAGAAGATTAAACCATATGATTTTCGCCGTCCGAATAAACTAACCAAGGATCAGACCCGCACTTTGACAATGTTACATGAAAACTTCGCCAGGCTGGTGACCACTGCCTTATCCACTTATTTGCGGACCATGGTCAGAGCCCAGGTTGTCTCTATCGGCCAGATGAATTATGATGAATTTGTAAAATCGCTACATAATCCGACAGTCATGTGTATATTTTCCTTGCGGCCTTTGGACGGTAATATGGTCATCGAGATTCAGCCGCAACTTGCTTTTGCGATGGTGGACCGCTTATTGGGCGGATACGGTTATTCGGTGGAGAAGATCAGGGAACTTACCGATGTTGAACAGACAGTGATGAGACGGGTGATGTCCAGGATCTTGCCGAGCATTAAAGAAGCTTGGCAAGTGGTGGTGGAGTTAAACCCGGCTTTTGAAAGCATTGAATTGAATCCATTATTTACGCAGATTATTCCGCCGACGGATATGATTGTGTTGATTACTTTGGAACTCAGAATCTCCGAGGCCTTCGGCTTGATGAATATTTGTATGCCTTTCGCGGTAATTGAGCCGATCTTGGACCGGTTGAACGCTCAAGTATGGTTTACCAGAAGTTCCCGACAGGTTTCCAGCCCGGAAAATACCGCCGCGCTTCAGAACCGGTTAAATTACGCCCAGGTTCCGGTAGTGGCCGAACTGGGCCGGGCCACCATCTCGGTGGGTGAATTGCTGCATATGCAAGTTGGAGATGTATTGCAATTGGATCAATTGGTGAAAGGGCTCTTGGAGGTTAAAGTCGGCAATCAATTAAAATTCAAGGGAACCCCCGGCAATATTGATAATCGCATGGCGATACAGATTGCCAAAATTATCAGAGAGGGATGAAAGCTAGATGGATCGCGAAATCCTCTCCCAGGAAGAATTAGATGCGCTTTTGCGTGGGACCACTGCTGAACCGGAACCGGTAACAGCATTTGACAATACGGAATCAATGTTATCGGATACCGCTTCATTATTATCGGATACCCCGTCGTTGTTGTCGGAAGCAGCATCATTATTAATTGAAACGGAATCAGTACTGTCTTCTTCACAAATCGATGCGCTTGGAGAAATTGGCAATATTACATACGGCGCCGCATCCACCACATTATCGGAGCTTTTAAACCGGCGTATCATTATCGATACTCCAAACGTATATCTATCAACTCAAAGCAGGATTCAAGAAGAGCATCCCATCCCGTATCTGATCGTGGAAGTGGAATATAAAACGGGTTTATCGGGAAGTAATGTGCTTATTATAAAAACTGATGATGCTTCAATCATTGCCGCTCTTATGATGGGTTCCGAAAGTTTGGAATCGAAACCGATTCTGGATCAAATGGAATTAAGCGCGGTTGGGGAAGCGATGAACCAGATGATAGGCAGTTCTTCGACTTCACTGGCCAGCATGTTCAACAAAAAAATCCAAATTGCTGCACCCAATACCAGAATTGTCGATTTTTCGAATTCGGAGCCGATTCTTAAAGGCTGTGATGTTAATGAACAAATTGTCGTAATCTCCTTTAAGTTGCAAATGGGTGATTTAATTAATAGCAATATTATGTTATTAATGCCGGTTCCCATTGCCACGGAGATGGCCGATGCCTTAATTAACAAAACGATACATATGGATGTAAAAGTACCGGAACCCATTCGGCCAACTGAATCAATCCCCGTTCCGGCGGTATTCGCCAGAGAATCCAGTATAGCCGCGGAATCCAATGCAACCGGCGCCACACCCCCGACGGCCCCACCCCAACCAGTAGTAAAGCCGGGTGGTGATGGATATACAATTTTAGGGAACAATCCTGAAGGTTTTCACAATGAGAAACGCTCCAAAATACCGATTCAACCGGCGCAATTTGCCCAGTTCGGGCCGGCCAAAGCCACGAAGGAGAACAACACTAGTTTTGGTTTATTGCTTGATGTGCCATTAAATGTAGTGGTGGAATTGGGAACCGCAACCTTGAAGATCAAGGAAATTCTTGATTTGTCCCCCGGTTCTTTAATTGAATTAAATAAAATCGCCGGTGATATGGTGGATGTTTCAATTAACCGCCGGTTGGTAGCCAAGGGCGAGGTTGTAGTAATTGATGAAAACTTCGGAATTAAGATTGCGGACATTGTAAGTCCTTTGGAGAGAGTCGCTCCGAATCCCGCGAATGCGGACAATAAATAACTTCCGAATCTTGGTTACGCGGAGACGATAAAAAAATTGAGGCGCGGCTTCAATAACATACATTATGGGAGGGAAAGGGATGAATCCGTTACAGTCGTCGCAATACCCTTCTTCCGAAGGAAGAGGCAATCTAAAATTAATAATGGATGTTCCGCTTCAGGTAACCGTGGAGTTGGGGAGTACCAAAATGAGGATTAAAGAAATACTCGAACTGGGAGTTGGCTCGGTCATTGAGCTTGATAAACTGGCCAGTGATCCGGTGGAAGTCTATGTAAACGGCCGGTTAATCGCCAGGGGTGAAGTTGTAGTCATTGATGAAACTTTCGGGATAAAGATCACTGATATAGTAAGCCCGGTTGAACGTATAAATAATCTTCAATAATTCCTAAAGGGGGATTTGACGTGGGGAATAAGGTACTAGTTGTTGATGATGCGGCTTTTATGAGAATGATGATTAAGGACATTTTACGAAAAGGCGGTTATGAGGTCGTCGGGGAAGCGGAGGATGGTGTTAAAGCGGTTGAAAAGTTTAAGGAGTTACGTCCGGACTTGGTCACCATGGATATTACCATGCCCGATATGGATGGAATCACCGCGGTCAAGGAAATACGAAAAATCGACGGAAATGCGATGATTATTATGTGCAGCGCTATGGGGCAGCAAGCGATGGTTATTGATGCTATTCAAGCGGGCGCCAAGGATTTTGTGGTAAAACCGTTTCAGCCGGAAAGAGTTTTGGAAGCGGTTCGTAAAGTTTTAACATAACAGCAGCCAACTCGCTCATGCGCAAATCGTAAGCGAGTATAAAAGAAAGGGAGCGACTTCATTGCAAATATATGGCCGGGTTAAAGCAGTTTTTCTTTTCATTGCTGCGGGGTTGATTCTCCTACCGGCAGTGGTTCTGGGAAAAACTGACAGCGATCCCGGATCTGAATTTAATACGGGTGGGCAATGGATATGGGCTTTGTTCTCCTTGCTGGTTGTAGTCGCTCTATCCTATTGGGCAACCCGTTTTTTTGCGGGAAAACTTGGAATTTCACAGGCAAAACATGTTAAGGTGGCAGAGAGTCTTTTTTTAGGACCCAATCGCCATCTTTATCTATTATTGGTTCATGAAAAAGTATTACTCATCGGCAGTTCGGAACATGGCTTAAATTTGTTGCAGGAAATTGATGATCCGGTATTTTACGCGGAACTTGAGAAAGTAGCATCTACCAATCAGTCGCCAAACGGTAAATTTGCACAGATGGTCGGTCCGATTCTCAATGGGCTTAATCCGCGCGGCGCCGTTGATGTCGACGCCACGGGCGGGCGGCAACGGCTGCAGGAAGGTTTAGAGAAAATCCGCGCCTGGAAGGCGAAAGGTAGAGGCCCTGAATGATCAAATTTCTGACCGGCATGTTTAACTCAAGAGAAAAAAATGTCGCGGGTGTTTGTGAGCGCAATTACTCAACCCAAAAGCGAAAAGATAACAGTCGCGTTAGTCTCCGTTTAGGGTTTTTCGTTTTGTTCACCGGTGTTTTTTTATTATTCGGAGTGGGGAACACAGTCTGGGGCGCGCCGCAGACTTTTCCCATCCCGCGTATCCAAATCGGAGTGGATTCCGCGCAAAGCCCTACCGAAGTAGCCCAGAGCCTACAAATTTTGCTTCTGCTGACAGTAATCTCGTTAGCTCCGGCTATTTTAATCATGACGACTTCTTTTATCCGGATTGTCATCGTACTGTCCTTTACCCGAACAGCCCTCGGCACGAACCAAATGCCGCCCAACCAAGTAATGATCGGGCTGGCTATATTCTTAACCGTTTTTGTTATGTGGGGCACCTGGTCCAAAGTAAATGATACGGCACTGCAACCCTATCTACAAGGTAAGCTGACCCAGGAGGTCGCTTTTACCAAGGCCATGGAACCGATTCGAAATTTCATGTACAAACAGACTCGTCCCAAGGATTTAAAGTTGTTCATCGGGGCAGCTCATCTGAAACGGCCGGAAAAACCGCAGGATATTCCCACCCAGGTATTGATTCCGGCTTTTGTATTGAGTGAGCTAAAAACTGCTTTTACTATCGGATTTATGATTTTCGTTCCGTTTTTGGTCATTGATATGATCGTCGCCAGTACCTTAATGTCGATGGGTATGATGATGCTGCCGCCGATTATGATTTCATTGCCATTTAAGATTCTTTTGTTTATCATGGTTGATGGCTGGCATTTGGTAGTACGGTCATTAATTTTAAGCTTTCGATAGAAAGGTGGTTGCAAGGCTTTGACGGATACTTTCGTGATTGCCGTCGCCCGGGAAGCTTTATTGACGGTCTTAATGGTTTCGGCTCCGATGCTGGGGATCGGATTAGTTGTAGGATTGGTAATCAGTATCATCCAAGCCACTACTCAGATCAACGAGCAGTCTCTATCGTTTATTCCGAAAATTGTCGCCGTATTAGTGTCGATGGTGATCTTCGGACCTTGGATGCTACATACTTTAATGGCGTTTTTCACAAAGATACTCGGTAATTTAAATCAATTTACGTTTATTCGGTGAATAAATTTGGATACTTTTTTTGGGTTTACTTTTACGCAGATTTTATTAGGTTTTTGCAGAACTTCGGGGTTAATGATAACAGCCCCGATTTTTCAAAGCCGGGTTATCCATGGCAACGTTAAGGTATTATTTGCTCTGGCATTGGCGCTTGTAGTAGCCCCTTATATCCGTAGCGACTTGGATTTAAATCGTTTTAACACGATGATGGCCATCTTTACCTTGATTCAAGAATTATTAGTTGGCTTAATCATGGGGTTTATGGTGAATCTGGTCTTTCATGCGGTGCAGATCGGCGGGTATTTTGTCGATGTATCCGTGGGATTCGGGATAGTGAACGTGATTGATCCGAACACCGGGGCGCAGATGCCGGTGATGGGTCAATTTAATTATATTCTGGCGACGATGATTTTTTTAGCGATGAATGGCCACCACACTCTGATTTTATCATTGATTCAAAGTTATGAAGTGGTGAAACCGGGTATGTTTTTTCTTAAAAAAGAAGCGGTGGGAATTTTTGTGAAAGCTTTTGCCAACATGTTTTATCTCGGATTTAAAATCGGGATTCCCATCGTGGGCGCCGTTTTTTTAACGGATGTGGCGCTTGGAATAATTGCCAAATTGGTGCCGCAGGTAAATGTTTTCGTCATTGGTTTTTCGGTAAAGATTATTTTAGGTTTCATATTGCTGATCTTTTTTATTCCGGTATATGTAATGTTAATCGCTTCGATTTTTGGGAATTCCGGTGAAGCTTTTGGCACATTACGTCAAATGTTAAAACAAATGCATATGTGAGTTGTCGTTAGCCTATGACATATCGTAGAACGTTTATGGCTGGTCCGGGTTTACCGCCTGTTGTCCGGGGACCCAATGGGATATATATGAAAAATGAGGAACATTGACGAATGGATTGGTTAGAACTGATTCCAGGTACAACTGAACCGGAACCGGGGTTACTCCGGTTTGATCTGCAGTTCTTCGCGGATTCCGACAAGACAGAAGAAGCTACCGAAAAACGCAAACAAGATGCCCGTAAAAAGGGCCAAGTCGCCAAAAGTATGGAACTGAATTCGGTAGTGGTTTTGTTTGCCATGTTTTTGTTGCTGAATGTTGCCGGAGGATGGTTCTATCATGAAATTTCGTTGTATTTAAAAAATAATTTATCCCCTTCGTTCCTGAATACGGAATTGACGGAGAGTAATTTGGGACATATGTTGCTACAGCATCTTATCTTCTTTTTCCGCATTTTTTTACCAATCGGATTAAGCGCTGTTGTAATCGCCGTGGGGATTAACTATATTCAAGTCGGCCCTTTGTATACAACGGAAACGTTACGTCCCAAATTCAGCAAATTAAATCCGATTAATGGATTTAAACGGTTGTTCAGTACCCAAGGCTTGGTTGATTTGGTAAAATCGTGTTTGAAACTGGTAATTGTTTTATACTTTGCATATTCAACTATCAAATCAAAGGTTTTTCTGCTGGTGGGTACCGCGAAATTGACTGTGCTTCAAACCGGAGCCATGGTTTGGTCGATTGTGTTCCAAGTGGCGTTGAAAGTATGTGCTTTTTTGCTGATTCTGGCCATCATGGATTATATCTATCAGCGCTGGCAACTTCGTAAAAACTTGCGAATGACTAAAAAAGAGGTCAAGGATGAATTTAAACAAGTCGAAGGCAACCCATTGATAAAAAATAAAATCCGGCAACGGCAACGTGAAATTGCCCAACGGCGGATGATGCAGGAAGTACCGAAAGCCGATGTCATTATCACCAATCCGACTCACTTGGCCATTGCTTTAAAGTATGAACCCGGCCGTATGGCCGCCCCAACCGTGATTGCCAAAGGAGAAGGCTATATCGCGCAGAAAATCCGGGAGATCGCTCAAGCCAATGGCGTGGTATTAGTTGAAAACAAGCCGTTAGCCCATGCCATATATAAAACCGTGAAAATTGGTGAAGCTATTCCTGAAAAGCTATATCAGGCGGTTGCTGAAGTATTGGCCTTCGTTTACCGTCTCAAACAAAAAAACGCATGAGCGCCATGATAGTTACGGGTATATTTCAAGAAAAAAATGGGTTAATGAACCGCTTATGGTAAGGTGTGCTTCGTTTTTAGGCATATTACCCCGAATAAAATTCTGGGAAAGTTTTAAATATCTATTGATTTTACGTTAATGATCCGATATTTTTATTATAGAATATGTTAAAATAGTATCATATAATTCGATATCATTTACGAATAGGGGCAATCATGGCTCAGGCTGAAAATTCAACCACATTATCCAAACAGTTATTGCGTAGCGGTGAAATGTCGGTAGTACTGATCGTGGTTTTAGTGCTGATCATGTTTATCATTCCACTACCGCCCTTCATTTTGGATTTCTTAATCACCATCAATATCTGTATTGCTTTTGTCGTCATCTTGCTGACGATGAATATCCGAAAAGGGTTGGACTTATCCGTATTTCCCACTTTGTTGTTGATTACCACCCTGTTTCGTTTGTCTTTAAATGTTTCGTCAGCCAGGTTGATATTATCAGAAGCCCGGGCTGGAGATGTAATTCACGCTTTTGGGGAAGTCATGGCCCGCGGCAATCCCATCGTGGGTTTTGTACTGTTTATTATTCTGACAATTATTCAATTTGTGGTCATCACCAAAGGTTCGGAGCGGGTGGCAGAAGTAGCGGCCAGGTTTACGTTGGATGCCATGCCCGGAAAACAGATGAGTATTGATGCCGACTTAAATGCCGGCTTGATTAACGAGACCGATGCCAGAACCCGCCGGAGGGAAATTGAACGGGAAGCCGATTTTTATGGGGCGATGGATGGCGCCAGTAAATTTGTCAAAGGGGATGCCATTGCCAATATCTTAATCATCATCATCAATCTGGTGGGCGGGTTTATTATCGGGATGCTTCAGAAAGGCATGCAGTTTAATGATGCCCTGGTAACATATTCACTATTAACCATTGGTGATGGGTTGGTTACATTAATACCGGCTTTGTTACTTTCAACAGCCACTGGTATCCTAGTTACCCGGTCAGCGTCCGAGGATAGTCTGGGTTTGGATTTAACCCGGCAACTCCTGGCTTTTCCCCGAATCTTTTATATTGTGGCGGGACTCATCGCTTTTTTTGGAATCATTCCCGGGATGCCTACCCTGCCGTTTTTTATCGTCGCCGGATTGGTGGCAATTTTGGGATATATTCTACAGCGCACTAAACCTGATTCTATCGGACCGGATGGGGTGGAAGCGGGTGACGAAGCGGCCGAAGAAGCCAAAAAGCCCGAAAATGTCAGTTCCTTATTGCAGGTTGACCCCATGGAACTGGAGATTGGTTACCGGCTCATACCACTCGTGGATCCCAATCAAGGTGGCGACCTTTTCGAACGGGTAACAATGATTCGGCGTCAAACCGCGTTGGAATTGGGTATGGTACTACCACCCATCCGGATTCGCGACAATATGCAATTGGGCGCTATCGCTTATGTTATCAAAATTAAAGGGGTGGACGTGGCCCGGGGTGAGATTATGCCGAATTATTTCTTGGCCATGGATCCCGGAATCGTCAGCGAACCCATCGAAGGGATTCCCACTACCGAACCTGCTTTTGGGTTACCGGCCCTCTGGATTCCGGAAACCCAGCGGGATATGGCCGAAATCGCCGGGTATACGGTGGTTGATCCGCCCTCGGTTTTAGCGACTCATTTGACGGAAGTCATTAAGGCCCATGCTTACGAACTGCTTGGACGGCAGGAAGTACAGTCGTTGATCAACAACATCAAGGAAGAATACAATGTGGTGGTTACCGAACTGACTCCCGGCTTGATGTCCATCGGTGAAATTCAAAAAATACTGGTGAACTTGCTTAAGGAAGGGATTCCCATTCGAAACCTGGTCACCATTTTGGAGAGTTTGGCGGATTACGCTCCGTTAACCAAAGATCAGGATATTTTAACCGAATACGTCCGTCAGGCGTTGGCCAGGCAAATTACCAAAATGGTCCAAGCGGATGACGGTATCGTCCGGGTAATCACCCTGGATCCGAATTTGGAGCAATTGTTGTTGAAAGTCCAAAAAGAATCAAGGGATACCGCCGGATATATGATCGATCCCCGGTTGATTCAAAAACTTTATGACCGGTTGGGTGTGTTGATTAAAGAAATGACGGGAAACGGTTTTCAACCCATTGTGCTTTGTTCACCTTCAATCCGGCTGACTTTCCGTCGATTAACCGAAAGGTTATCCTCAAAATTATTGATTTTATCCTTCAATGAAATTATTTCCGAGGTGGAAGTTCATTCTGTAGGGGTGGTAGGTGTGGAACAATGAAAGTGAAACGTTATGTAGCCGACTCCATTCAGGAAGCCATTACCAGAGTCAAAAATGATTTGGGACGAAACGCGATTATCTTACATACCAAACCTTTTAAAGAGGGTGGTTTTTTTGGTTTTTTCGCGAAACGTCGTTTTGAAGTGATTGCCGCTGTCGATGAAAATATTCAGGAAAATGCGCCCGCGAAAAAGAATGAAGAGAAATTAGAAACGGCTGTGTCCGCCACTTTCCCCCAAAAACCGGATTTAAACGTGGTTGGGCCGGGCCAGACCTTGTGGACGGGTTCTCCGGAGCCGCCGGTTGCAGTTCAAATTCCGGCGGTTACTCCAGCCCCGGTATTACAAACCATTCCACCCATATCATCTGGAGCGCGCTCGGGTATGAATCCGGTCCCCTACGGCAATACAGTTCCGTACGGCAATACGGTACCGTATAGCAATACAGAGTCGTATGTTAATAAGGTACTTCCCGTTCCGGAAATTGTCCCATCATTCACTCCGAATCCATCCAACTTACAAGAGACCATTCCGGTAACGGAACCGGGTTTAAAATCATTGCATGAAGAAATCGCCGAGGTGAAGGAATTGATCCGGCAAGTGGCTTCCAAACCCTTATCCGCCACCACCGTAATCGAAAGTACTGTAGAAAGGCCCGATTCCGAAGAACAATTCCGTCAGTATCTTGAACAAATCGGAATGGAAGGGGAAATTATCGATTATTTACTGACGCAAATCCCCAGTTATTTAAAAGAGGCCGGTATCTCGGAAAATGAATTGATCGAGTATTGCCGGCAGGTATTAACGACCCGGCTGATGTTTTCGGAGCCGGTTCAAACCTCCACCAACGGTGAGCAGCAGATTATGGCCTTAATCGGTCCCACCGGTGTTGGCAAAACCACGACCATTGCTAAACTAGCCGCTAATTTTAATCTTTTTGAAGGCAAAAAAGTCGGATTAATTACCATCGATACTTACCGGATCGCGGCGGTGGAGCATTTAAAGACTTACGGCGACATCATTAATCTCCCGGTTGAGGTTGTATATACTCCGTCGGATATTAACCAAGCCATTCAAAATTTACGGGACTGCAATTTAATACTGATCGATACAGCGGGCCGCAGCCCTCATAATCAAGTGATGATGGATGAATTGAAGAAATTTCTGTCCCACTCTAAAATTGGTTTGATTTTATTAGTTGTCAGCGCCACCACCAAGTATCAAGATATGGTGAGCATCGCCACCAATTTCTCGCGGATCGCTTACACTCATTTGGTCTTTACCAAACTTGACGAAACAGAATCATTGGGACCGGTGGTCAGTTTAGCCTGGAAGATCCGGAGACCCATCTCCTATCTAACCACCGGCCAAAATGTACCGGATGATATTGAAGTGGCCAAACCGGAAAAATTGATTTCACAATTATTAAAAAAGGGAATTAATAACGATAAATTAAAGAGGTAATGAATGGCTGACCAGGCTGAACGGTTAAGAGAAATGGTAAAAGAAAATCGCGGCAATCAGACTCGCGTGATTGCGGTAACCAGCGGTAAAGGTGGCGTTGGTAAAACTAATTTTGCGGTAAATTTAGGAATAGCCTTGGCGCAATCTGGAAACAGAGTTACCTTGATTGATGCCGATTTAGGATTAGCCAATGTGGATGTAATTTTGGGGATGGTCCCTCAATTTAATTTGGGGCATGTCATTTTGGGTGAAAAACAAATTTCGGAGGTCATCATTGATGGTCCGGCCGGTTTAAAAGTGGTTACCAGTGGTTCCGGACTCTATAAAATGGCCAATTTGAGCGATAAAAATTTGGAACGGTGTCTTGAGTATCTAAATGAAATTGAAAAATCGACCGATATTATGTTAATAGATACTGGCGCCGGCCTATCCCGAAATGTATTTAAATTTGTGATGGCCGCCGGTGAAGTAGTTATCGTCACGACTCCCGAACCGACCGCAATTACAGATGCATATGGAGTTATTAAAGTAATTGCGAATGCCGATAAGAAAACACCGATCTGGGTCGTCATCAATATGATTCGAACCGAAAACGAAGGAAACCAAATCATTGATCGATTAAATACCGTTTCACAACGTTTCTTGGGCGTTGAATTAACCAATATTGGCTTTATTCCGTTGGATCCAATCGTTTCGAAAGCAGTCAAGGAACAACAGCCATTTATAATTGGTTATCCCAAATCATCCGCCGCTCAGTCCATTCATCAAATAGCCGACAATTTATTAAACAAAGGAATGACCGCACCCGTCAGCCGTGTAAGCTTTTTTGAACGATTGGTCGGGAAATTACGTTTGGTGGAGTAAAACATTTCATCTTGGGGAGATGAAAAATGAAATTTTTGGTAGGAGATTACCTGGAAATTGAAGTTTTGGAAGGGTTTTATCGGGGAGAATATTCCAGCTGGATTGTTTCATTGGGCGATAATTGCCTTGTGGTGACGGCGCCCAAGATGGGTGGAGTCTCTATTCCCTTACAGAACAATCAGATTATTGGAGTGTCCTTTCCAAGGGAAGACGCCCGCTATGATTATGACGCCAAAGTGATTTCCCTGAATTCCAGCACCCGTGGCGGCAATGAATATGGTCTTTTAACCATTATGGTACCGGAAAAGGTAAAACGGCAGCAACGCCGTTCTGATGTTAGATTAGCGATTAAATTATCCGTTGAGCTTCTATACTTTTACCGTCAAGATGTTCCGGTTGCGTCATTTACGGTGAATTCCATGGATATTAGTGCCGGTGGCGTTAAACTTGAGATGCCTGATAATTATCCTCTGCACACCAAATTTAAATTAGCGGTCCATTTGCCGGAAGATGATATTTTGGTTTATGCGGTTGTTGTCCGGTCGGGAACAATTCCCAAATCGGAAGTGGTTTGCGCAAACCCTTATTGGGCAAGCATGAAGTTCTTTAATATCTCGGAAAGCAAACAATCGAAAATCCTCAAATTTATTTACCGGCAGCAGGAATTACGAGTAAAAGGTCTAATCTAACATATATAGGAGGTGAAAGTATGGAGATATCTCAATATTTAAGCGTATTCATGGATGAATGCCAGGAGCATCTCCTCACTTTAAACCAATCGATCTTAGAATTGGAACACAATCCCGAGAATTCCAGTATTCTAGATCGTATCTTCCGGGCTGCGCATACTTTAAAAGGCGCATCCGCCACCATGGGTTTCAATAAAATGGCGAATTTAACCCATGCCATGGAAGATGTCCTAAGTAAATTACGCAGTAAAGAATTATCGGTCACCACTGAAATCATAAACTCTCTGTTCCAAGCCATCGACTTGCTTGAAGTTTTAGCCACCAAGATTGGGGAAGGAATTGAGGAAGATATCGAAATAACCGGATCAGTTCAGGATTTACGGCGCTTTGTAACCGGAGAGCCCGTTCAACCCGCCCCTGAACGCCGGCAAAACTTGCAGATCCGTTATCAGGAAACAGAAAAAGAACAAATCCAGCTTAGTTTAGACAATGGTTTCCGGTTCTATCACCTCACCGTTACCTTAGTGGAGAACTGTCTTTTAAAAGGCGCCCGCGTTTTTATGGTGCTGAGGGATGTGGAGAAAGTGGGCTCCATTATTCGCAGTTTCCCCTCCGTGAAAGATCTGGAGGATGAAAATTTTGACCTCCAATTCCTGATGGGGGTTATCTCCCAAAGCACTCCGGACGAATTAGTCGCGATAATTACCAATATCACCGATGTTGCCAAGGTTCTTGTGGAAGAACCGAAGCTGGATCAATTGGTAATCGATAAACGAGTGCAAGAGGTCACCGAACAATTTGACAAAAAAAATATCAGTACCCAAACTGTCAGGGTTGATATTAAAAAACTGGATGATTTGATGAACCTGGTCAGTGAATTGGTTATTAGCCGTTCACAACTGGAAACGTTAGTCACCAATATCGATTCCAAAGATTTAAACGAAGTAGTGGAACAGTTCGGACGGATAACCATTGATCTGCGCGATAGTGTCATGAAAACCCGAATGGTCCCCATTGAAACCGTCTTTTCCCGATTTCCACGTTTGATCCGGGATTTGGCCCAGGAACTGGGCAAGGAAATTGACTTGGAAATCCGGGGCGGAGAAACGGAGTTAGACCGTACTTTAATTGATGAGATCGGTGATCCACTGGTACATATTATCCGGAATGCGGTGGATCATGGTATCGAGATTACCGAGGAAAGAACCAGAAACAATAAGCCGCCCAACGGAAAGATTACCTTAAATGCTTACCAGGAAGGGAACGCGGTCGTTATTAGCGTAATCGATGATGGCCGTGGTTTTAATGTTAACAAGGTGAAAGATAAAGCATTGGCTAAGGGATTAACCACTCCGGAAGCAGTAGCCGATATGCGGGACGAACAGATCTTAGAGTTTACTTTTTTGCCCGGCTTCTCCACCGCCCAGCAAATTACCGATGTTTCGGGTCGCGGCGTAGGGATGGATGTGGTGAAAACCAAAGTCGAAGAACTCAAAGGAATAGTATCCATCGATTCCAAATTGGGACAAGGTTCAATAATTACCATTCGCCTCCCGTTAACTTTAGCAATTATTCAAACCTTGACGGTACAGCTGGGAAAGGAAATGTACGCCATCCCCTCCAGTTATATCGAAGCCATTCTTAATTTAAACCGTATTGACATTAAGAAAATTCATAAACAGGAAGTGTTTATGTTTCGGGGTGAAGTCTTGCCATTGGTTCGGTTACAAGATGTATTGGATACTCCGGGAGCTCTCAATTATCAACTTGACGAACTGGATATTGTCGTGTTACGAATTGGAGAACGGCTGGTCGGTTGTGTCGTGGATGGTCTCCACAGTCAAAGAGACGTAGTTATTAAATCCCTTGGCGGTTATCTGGGATCGATTAAAGGAATCGCCGGGGCTACTATTCTTGGTGATGGCAAAGTCGTGTTGATTTTGGATATCAGGTCGGTAGCATAACTATAGTTTTCAAGGAGGAAAATTAAATGGCGGTGAAAGATAAAGACAATGTCCTTCATGAGGAATCGAAACAACTGGTTATTTTTAAATTAGGTGAAGAAGAGTTCGGCGTTGATATTTTAAAAGTAAGTGAAATTGAAAAATTGGATCAAGGGGTTACCAGAGTTCCAAAAGCGCCGGTTTTTGTTGAAGGTGTTATCAATCTCCGTGGCGAAATAATACCGATAATCGATCTTCGTAAGCGATTCGGACTGGCAGCCCGGGAAATCGGTTATGATTCTCGTGTAATCATCGTAGAAGTAAATGGTAATCGGATTGGAATGATGGTTGATGCGGTGCTGGAGGTTACCCGGATTAATGCTTCGTTGATCGAAACGGCTCCAGCCATCACCAAAGGAGTCAATTCCTATTACTTAAACGGGGTTGCCAAAATCGGTGAACGCCTAATTATTCTGCTGGATCTGGAAAAAGCCTTGTCGGATGAGGAGTCCAATGAACTCGGCTGGATGAGGGCGGAGGTTAAAAAATGATAAGATATGAAGATCTTAATAACCTCCAGCTTGATACGTTAAAAGAAGTAGGCAATATTGGCGCCGGCCATGCTGCGACCGCTTTATCGCAGATTCTATTAGAAAAAGTAAAAATGACTGTTCCGGCCGTTTCCATAATATCATTAACCAAAGCCTGTGAAGTATTGGGTGGAGTCGAACAGCCGGTGGTCGGAGTTTATATGCGGTTATTTGGGAACGCCCCCGGGAAAATCGTTTTTCTTTTTACTCAGGCTGAAGCGTTAACGCTCATTGATAACATTGCCGGTGTGAAACATGATTCGCCGCAGAATTTTGGCGATTATGAAATATCGGCGATGAAAGAGATCGGAAATATCATGACTGGCGCTTATTTATATGCGCTTACCAATCTTACCGGTTTAAATTATTTTTCGTCCGTCCCGGCTTTTGCCCATGATATGGCCGGCGCGATTTTGAATACGGTGCTTTTGGATTTGGGATTGATGGGTGATTATGCTTTACTGATAGAGACCCAGTTTCGATTAAGCATAACGCAGCGCAAATTAAACGGCCATTTTTTCCTGATTCCTGATCCCGATTCGTTGGGTTTGATTTTAGACGCGCTTCTGACGCCAAGAAACAACAAATAACCGGAAGCATGCAACCAGACGCAATTATGGTAGGAATGGCCGAAATTAAAACCGCAAAAGCGCCGAATAAGATATCATGTTTGGGCTTGGGTTCATGTATTGGAGTATGCGTTTATTACGCACCGCTTAAAATTGGCGGAATCGCTCATATTATGTTGCCGTCAATCACCATGGTCCGGGATGATTTGGCCGCTAATCCCGCCAAATTCGCCGATACCGCCATTCCATTACTGATTGGAGAAATTGAGAAAATGGGTGGCCAGCGCGGGCAACTGGTATTTAAAATTGTGGGCGGCGCTCAAATGTTCACCACCAATTGTCCGGATGAACGGTTAAGTATCGGTTTAAAAAATATTGCGGCGGTGGAAGCGGTTTGTGATAAAATGGGATATAAAATAGTGGCGAAAGTAGTGGGCGGCAATACCGGAAAAAGTGTAATTCTTGATCTGAATAACGGTATTGTTCAGGTTCGGACACTATCGGAAAGTGTATTCATTTAATATTCAAGGATTTTAGCACGAATATATAATTTTAAAATAAACTCAGGATGAAAAACCACCAGACCAACGGAGGGTACGAGGGTTACTCGGGACAGGAGGGTAGATATGTCAATCGACAAAACCGGACAAAATGAGGAGATGCTTTGGCAAAATTATTTATCTTCTAAATCTCCGGCGACCAGGGAAGCAATAATTCTACGATATGCCCCTTTGGTTAAGTATGTTGCGGGTAGAGTAGCGATTGGTTTACCGTCCAATGTCGAATTTGATGATCTCGTCAGTTTTGGAGTTTTTGGACTCATGGATGCAATTGAAAAATTTGATCCTTCAAGGGGAATCAAATTTGAAACTTACGCCATTGCCAGAATCCGGGGAGCTATTCTTGACGGTTTACGGAGTAATGACTGGGTACCGCGTTCGGTCCGGCAAAAAGCCAGAGAACTGGAGCGGACTTGCGCCGATTTGGAAAATCGTCTGGGCCGTTCAGCCACGGATCAAGAGATTAGCGAAGCCATGAATATTAGTACTCAGGAGTTTTATAATTTGCTGTCCGAAGTGAGTTGCACTACTTTAAGTTCATTGGATGAATTATGGCTGGTCCATTCCAATGATGATGATACAGTACGGGTTCTTGATTTGGTACGGAACAACGAAAGTGAGGACCCCCTCCATCAGGTGGAAATGGAAGAAATCAAAACCACCTTGAGTTCGGCAATCGATTGTTTGCCTGAACGGGAACGGATGGTCATCGCCTTATATTATTACGAAGGCTTAACTTTAAAAGAAATCGGTGAAATTATGGAAATTTCCGAATCACGGGTTTCACAAATACATACGAAGGCGATTTTCAGATTACGCGGCCGCCTCAACCGGTGGCGTAAATCAATAGCGGAGGTATAAAATATGGCTGAAACAACCTCAAATCCTGCAGCCCAAAATAGGGATGGACGCTGTAAAGTAATAGTTTCCAGTAATGGAATGGAAGCCACCATGGCGATTGATCCACCTGTCGGCGAAGGAAGCTGGCCGACCAAGGAACACGCCTTGCGTGCTTTGCAAGCCGAGAATGTATCGTTTGGTATTATGGAAAATGTAGTCGATGATGTAATTAAATATAAGTTGACCAAACCGGCCGTCATTGCCAAGGGAAAACCTCCGGTAGCGGGGAAGGACGCTGAAATTAAAGTTTTGTTTGAGAGCGGGGTTTTCCGAAAAGCATCCATTGAAGACGAGTTTGGCAGGGTTGATTACCGGCAATTGCAAACCGTTCAGAATGTGGTTGCCGGCCAGGTGATTGCCGAAAAGAATCCGGCTACCGCGGGTGAATCCGGGTGTGATGTACGGGGACGGGAAATACCGGCAGTCCCTGGGAAAGATAAAACATTAAAGGTTGCTAAAAATGCCGTATGGAGCGGCGATGGATTAACCTTGGTCGCCACCACCGGTGGAGAACCGGTGATGATCAATGGCAGAGTTAGTGTCCATCAGGTGTACGAATTAAAGGGTGATGTTAACTTTGATACCGGAAATATTAATTTCTCCGGTAATGTAGTTATCCATGGCAATGTGGAAAGCGGCTTTAAGGTTGAGGCCGAAGGAGATATCACTATTTACGGAAATGTGGATTCGGCCGATATCAAGGCTGGTGGGAATTTATTCATTCAAGGCGGCGTAACCGGAATGGATAAAACGGAGATCTATTGTAGTGGGGATTTTTCAGCTAAATATATTGAGCACGCCACTGTGGTGTGTGATGGAACCTTGACAGTGAAAGAATCAGTCATGTATTGCCAGATTAATGCCGATTCCAAAGTACTGGTCGAAGGCGGTAAAGGTTTACTGGTGGGGGGTATCATTCGTTCGGGTGAAGAGATTTCTGCGAAAACAATCGGTTCCAGATTGGGAACTGTGACTGAACTGGAGGTTGGGGTCCGGCCGAAAACCAAATTAGAATTACAGGATATTGAAGCCCAAATTAAAAATAACAGCGACAGCTTGGACAAAGCTGAAAAAGCAATCGTCATTTTAAGTAAAATTCCCAATCTGCCCGATGATCGGAAAGAAATGTTGCAAAATTTGATTAAAACTACATATGCATTAAAATCACAGATTGCTGAAGCAGAGATCCATCATCAAGAGCTTCTTGATGAAATCCAAAACCGTTCCAAAGAAAAAGGGCGGATCAAGATTAAGGATACGATTTATCCCGGTGTACGGGTTACGATGGGACGGACTACGATTATGATTCAGGACGAAATTAAATACGCCACCCTGGTATATAATGAAGGTGAAATTCAAATTTTACCTTACCGCTAATCTTTCAATAATGAGGCCGGTTTTCATTTCGGGATGATAACAAGCCTGAAAGGTGAATTGGTTGAAAAGTGGTGGTAAAAATGCTTAAACCATTAGATTTACAGACGATCATGCCTCGTTCGGTTGATGTGCAACGGATTCAGCAGGTTGATAAAGCCCGCCCAATTGCCGAGCAGCAGGAGATGTCACGGGAAACTATTAAACAAACACAATTACAACAAGAACAAGTTCAGTCCAACCAAGCTTCGGCAAATAACAACCGGATTCGGGATGAAGAAAAACACCGCAACCGGGGACGGAATTACCGGCGTTTTCAAAATGGCCGGGAAAAGCCGGAAGAGAAAGAAGAAATAACAAACCGGGTGGTAGACTCCAAACGGGGCCAACATATTGATTTTAAGATTTAAGACCTTTTTTTAAAGGTGGAGGATACTTTTGGCGCATGCCGGAGAGCTTTTATTTATCTTAATATTTAATTGTATCGTTATCTTCATCCTTTATCAATATCAAAAACGGTTAATCGAAAAAAATATTAAGCATTTAAAAGAGGAAATTCATGAACTGGAGGATTTAGTCGCCGCAATTATTGAAGAATTTGAGGATATTGCCGATACCAATGCAACAAGTAAGGAGCATCCGGCCCAAAGATTGGGATTAAATCAGGATTTGCGCTTAAATTATCCCACGGTGGGCGATTTTCTTGATAATATGGAAGTAAATGATGTTAACGAACCGGTTCAAGCGGTTGAATCCTTAAGAATGCCATTGGAACAAGTGGGCAGCATGAATGAAGGGCAAATGGATATCACCGTCAGACCTTCCGAAGAAGATCGGGACAAGGATAGTGAACCTCTTGATGAGTTAACCGTTAGTCAAACAGCGGTATCCCAAACCGATACTGCCAACCATCAGGAATCCGACGAGGTTTTATTAATCGATTCATTACCCGATTCAAATCCGGACGCTTCAATTAAACTGGAATTAATCAAAGATCCCAGACACAGGCGTATATTTGAATTATGGCAACAAGGAACCACCGTTGATGAAATTGCCCGTCAGCTCGGGACCGGACAGGGAGTAATTCAGCTCGTACTTGGATTATACAGGAGGAGTTAAGAAACCGCGCCATCTGGTGCGGTTTTAATCTAATGAAAACATCAGACGAACTTGTAAATCATCAAAATTACCGGAAACCAAATTTTGGGCGGCTATATGGCGTTTTATTCCTTATCTTGCTGGGATTGATCGTTTTCAATTCCCGGTTTTTTGGGGTGAAAGCGGTTTTGGTCAAAGGCAATCAGACGCTTTCGACGGCGGATATTCTACGGAATACCAATTTAAGTTTATATAAAAACATCTTTCAAATTAACTGTAAAAAGCTTCAAAAGATCATTTTGCGTAATCCGCGAATCGCTGCTGCCAAAGTATATTATGTACTCCCGGATAAAATCGCCATTGAAGTTCAGGAAAGACATCCATTATGCTTATTGTTATTTGCGGATAACTATGTGATAATCGGTGAAGATGGAGTAGCGATGGGCATTAAGGCCGAAAATGAACCGATTAAATTGCCGATTGTTACCGGAATTATTATCAGCAAAATTTCCATTGGGGAGTCGGTTAAAAGCTCTCAATTTGATGCCGCTATGGAAATATTGCGTTTGGCGGATGAGAATTTACGGGTGATGCTTAGTGAAATTGATCTGCAAAACTATGTCTTATATATTGATTTGCCCAATTCTAATCATACTTTAAAAGTAGAGTTGGGGAACGGCGAACAGTTGGCCGAAAAGATCTCCAAAGAACTCCGTTCGATTTTGTCACATACAGCGGCGGATGAACTCATCAAAATTGACCTCCGGGTTCCTTCATTTCCCACTGTGATTCGAAATTCAGCTCATCGATAATCGGTTAAGTACTGTGGAAAATTTTTTAAATATTTGGCAGGGTTATCTAATTGTTTTGCAGAACTATATGCTAATTAAAAAATAGACGCCGGAGAATCAGTGATAGATACTCTCGGAGTCTGTGTGGAAAATCGATTTTTGAAGCGTAAAGTGTCGACTGACATATTCTGGATACAACATTTGGTGATTTTAAGCTATTGAAAAGTGTTACTCGCATAGACTCCTTGGATATTGAATAAGAAACATGTGCCATTGATATAAGGATGGGAACATACAGGAGGAGCTTTTGGATGCTTGAGTTTGAGGTGGTAAATAAACAATTTGCATCGATCAAAGTGATTGGAGTCGGGGGCGGTGGCACTAATGCGGTGAATCGGATGATTGAAACCAAGATTCAGGGTGTCGAATTTATCGCTTTGAATACCGACGGCCAAGCTTTGAATAAGTCCAACGCAGACATTCGATTACGAATTGGTGATTTAATCACCAAGGGCTTGGGTGCCGGAGCCAATCCTGAAATTGGCCAAAGAGCCGCCATGGAAAGTAAGGATGAAATTTTAGGAGTGCTTCAGGGTGCGGATATGGTATTTATCACTGCCGGAATGGGTGGTGGCACTGGAACGGGGGCGGCCCCGGTTATCGCTCAGATGGCTAGGGAAATTGGAGCTTTAACCGTAGGAGTCGTTACCAAACCTTTTCTATTTGAGGGAAAGATTCGACAGACACAAGCGGAGAAAGGGGTTGCCAGTCTCAGGGAGAATGTGGACACCTTAATTATGATCCCCAATGAACGGCTATTGCAAATTGTCGACAAAAATACTTCGATTATTGAAGCATTCCGGATGGCGGATGATGTTTTACGACAGGGAGTCCAAGGTATTTCGGATCTCATAACAATAACCGGATTGATAAATGTTGATTTTGCGGATGTAAAGACGATTATGGATCAAGCGGGATCAGCTTTAATGGGAATAGGTATCGCTAAAGGGGAGAACCGGGCGGTGGTGGCTGCTAAGGCGGCAATTCAGAGCCCCTTGTTGGATACGACCATCGAAGGAGCGAAAGGTGTTTTGTTAAATATTACCGGAAGCAGTAATTTAAGCCTCCACGAGGTGAATGAGGCGGCCGCCATCATCACCAAAGCCGCCGATCAGGATGCGAATATCATTTTCGGTGCAGTGATCGATGAGTCGTTGGCGGAGGAGATCCGGGTAACGGTCATTGCCACCGGGTTTGAACCGCGCCGTTCCACGAAACGAATCGGGATTGACGAATTGGAAATCAAGCCGTTTATCAGTGAAGATCTGGAAATCCCGGCTTTTCTCCGGAAAAAATAACCGATTAATTGCAAATGAATATCCGATCAGAAAGCGTTCAGGAACCCCTGGGCGCTTTTCCGATTTTAAGGGGGGTTCGGTAAAAACTCTTAAAAAAATTCGATTCCATGGATATTTAGCCAGAATTCGACATGGATAGTGAAATCGAAAGTATAATTTTATAAAGGAATGGAACGTGAAAATTTGTAGTATATACGAGGGATGGTGAATGTTTTGCAGGCGATTCAAGTTTATCTTGATCAACCGTTGCTGGGCGGGTTCATCAGTTGGTTTCAGGATGCCATTTTATTATGGATGGTGGCCCAGATCAGCGGTGTTAAAGTTAAACGGAGACGCTTCATATTGGGTGGCGCCATTGGCGGGTTATTTCAATTTCTGATGTCGCTTTACATTGTTTCCGGTGGGGTATTAAATTCCTGGGTGTTTACACCGGTGGTGTTTATCTTCATCGTGCCCGTATTAATGGCCGGCTTAACTTTTGCCCCACTCAAGATAAAAGCGTTTCTCCGGGTACTCGGATATATATATTTACTTTCCTTTTTATTGGCCGGGATTCATTCGGGATTGGATATTATCAATCAACGTTTTTTTCATTGGCGGATTTCGGTTTGGTGGCGTTTTGTGTTCCATAGCGGTCTAATCTTGATTATGGGTGAACTAGGTTGGGGCATCGTCCACCTGAAATTTTGGGAACAAATTTGCCTGTATCCGGTGCAAATTAGTTGGGGAGACCGGATCTTAAAACTTAATGCCTTGCTGGATACCGGAAATCGCTTGCACGATCCAATTACCAGAGTACCGGTAATGATTGTGGAATTAAAGCGAATAAAAGACCAGTTACCGGTGGAACTAATCCAATGGGTCGAAAATATACAAGGTGGTGAATTGGGAATCAATATTCAACTCCCTGATTTCTGGGAGGAACGGATCCGGGTTTTGCCCTTCCATTCACTGGGAAAAGAACACGGTTTACTGGTGGGTTTTCGTTCCGATGAGGTAAAGGTGTGGTTGAAGCAACAAGCGATCACCAACCGGAATGTAATCATCGGATTGTATAATAAATCGTTATCCAGGGAAGGAGCTTTTCATGCATTAATACCCCCCACGGTACTTCGAAGTTAAGGATTTGGAATACTAATTTTTTCTACTGAATTCTAACTTTTAACTACCATAATATTTAAAAACAGTAAAACATGAGGAGAGAGGCCGATGTTGATTTGGTGGAAAAAATGGCGGTTAGTGATTCGTATATTTTGGCTACGTATTTTAATGAAATTAAAATTAACTCCGGATCTGGTGGCCTATATCGGAAGCAGTGAAGCATTGCCGCCGCCTTTATCCAATGAGGAGGAATTATTTTTATTGGATAAACTGGCCACTGGTGATCGAGCGGTGAAAACGGTTTTAATTGAACGCAATCTCCGTCTGGTGGTGTATATCGCCCGCAAATTTGAAAATACCGGGGTTGGCATCGAGGATTTGGTATCCATCGGTACTATTGGCTTAATAAAAGCCGTAAATACCTTTGATCCTACCAAAAAAATAAAATTAGCGACTTATGCGTCACGTTGCATCGAAAATGAAATACTAATGTACTTGCGGCGGAATAATAAAACCCGGATTGAGGTTTCCTTCGATGAACCGTTAAATATCGATTGGGATGGCAATGAATTGCTTCTTTCCGATGTTTTGGGTACGGATAACGATTCGACCTATAAATATGTTGAGGAAGAAATTGATAAAAATTTGTTGGATTCCGCCATGAGTCATCTTTCGAGCCGGGAAAAGGTGATTGTGGAATTGCGTTTTGGTTTAAAAGATGGTGCCGAAAAGACCCAAAAAGAAGTTGCCGACTCACTTGGAATTTCACAATCGTATATCTCCCGTCTGGAAAAACGAATTATTAAAAAATTAAAAAAAGAGATTCGCCGCTTAGACTAAAAGCAGGGTTCGATGATAACAATCTCGAATAATACGATTCAAGATTCCGGATTTAAAACTTAAGGCTAAAGATTTAAAATTAGTATTTTAGTAGAAAATTCAACAACTGCAATGAATAATCTTTTAATCCGTAATCGCTAATAGGGGGGGGTTAAACATGAAAACTGTTGTTTTGATCATTGCCGAACAGATATTTCGTGATGAGGAATATGAAAAACCGAAAGATATTTTGGAGGAAAGAGGGATCAAAGTCCTTACTGCATCCACTACTTTGGTAAAAGCGTTTGGGAAATTGGGAATGGTTGTAAAACCGGACATTTTGGTTAAGGATTTACGGAATCAAGTGTTGGATGCCGTAATTTTTATTGGGGGCGGGGGCAGTTCCCAGTATTTTAATGATGCAACCGCCCATGAAATCGCAAAGCATTTCAATCAACCCGGTAAAGTTATTGGCGCTATATGTATTGCTCCGGTGATTTTAGCCAATGCCGGACTGCTTAAAGGCCGGAAAGCCACGGTTTTCCCTGATGGCAAAGAAGCCTTAAAAGCCGGTGGGGCTATTTATACCGGAAGCCAGGTGGAAATCGATCATTCACAATCCAATCAAGCGACAGTAATTACCGGGTGCGGCCCTGAAGCCGCCACCGCATTCGGCGAAGCATTGGCGGAGTTACTGGCCCAATAAGCGTATAACATATGGCAAAAGCCAGCCCGCTTAGATTCTATATGGCTTATGGCTTGTTACAATAAAAGTTTAGCGTATGGTGAAACAGTTTATGAATATAAACAATACTGATGTCTTGTTCGCCATATGCCGCCCATACACCAATTGGTTATTATAACTCAATTGGTTTTTTATGTTAAAGAATTGATTTCATGTTACAGTTTAATTAAACTTCTTTTTAGCATGAGAAAATTTTTGTATTTTTTTAGATATTAATTATAGTGAGGAAAAGGCAATATTCCCCTAACCCGGATTTATTAAAATTTTATTGAAAATGCAGGATTAACTCAATATATCTCGAAAAAATGTAGGGCAATAAAAAACATTTTGATATCGGGAAGATTTCTTGCCCGATGATCGAAAAATAGTATTGGATGTGGGGCATACTACATTATGAAGGTCCAAATACATATTCTAAGAAGGGAATTTATTGAAATTTCAGCGTAATCATATATTGCAAGTTATATTGGATATTGGGATTGTCAACTTGGCGTGGCTTTTTGCCCTGGTTTTACGATATGACGGACGAATACCGGCTTCATACTTTAAGCACTGGTGGATTATTGCTTTCGTAGTTACCACAATCAGAATTGTAGTTTTTATATTTTTCCGGCTTTATCAGAGTTTATGGAGCTACAGCAGTATACCGGAGTTTTTTTTAGTGGTCAAAGCGGTTACCGTTTCCACCATCATTATCTGGGCGATTGCATTGGGTTCGCAAAGTATGGGAATTCTTCCTTTCCCTACGCCGAAAGCGTTCGGAATCATCGATTGGATATTAAGCATATTGTTACTGGGTGGGTTGCGGTATGCTATCCGGTTCCGGCGGGAATGGGTGATTTCCAGGCTAAACGCCAAAAATGCGGTTAAACGACGGCTGTTGATTGTTGGAGCCGGAGCGGCGGGTTCCAGTATCATCCGCGAGATTTTTAAAGAATTGTCGGCCAGTTATTTGCCAATTGGCTTTGTGGATGACGATCCGGTCAAACAAGGACATCACCTTCATGGCGTACCGATTTTGGGTACCCAGAAAGACATTCCCCGTTTTATTAAACAGTATGAGATTGAAGAAGTAATTATCGCCCTACCATCGGCGTCGAAACGGGATATCCGGGAAATTCTTGATATTTGCAAGCAAGAAGCGGTCCACATTCGCATGATTCCTGCGGTGTCGGAAATCATTAATGGAATGGTTTCCATCAAACAATTGCGTGATGTGGCGGTAGAGGATTTATTGGGGCGGGAACCTGTAAAAGTTGATCTGGCTGAAATCGCCGGTTATTTAACGAAAGAACGTGTTTTAATTACCGGAGCCGGTGGTAGTATTGGTTCCGAACTCTGCCGCCAAGTGGCCTCCTTTAAGCCGGAAACGCTCTTGCTACTTGGCCGGGGTGAGAATTCCATCTTTGAAATCGATCAGGAATTGTCATATTGTTTTCCTGGTTTACCAAAGATCCCTATTATTGGCGATGTTCGGGATCGAGAAAAAATGACGGAAGTATTTAAAATTTACCGGCCAACGGTTGTTTTTCATGCCGCCGCGCATAAGCATGTCCCTTTAATGGAACAAGCGCCGGACGAAGCGATCAAAAACAATATTTTCGGGACCAAAGTTTTGGCCGAATTGGCTGATGAATACGGTTGCAAACGTTTTGTGCTGATTTCCACCGATAAAGCGGTGAATCCCACGTCGGTGATGGGAGTGACGAAACGAATTGCGGAGCTGATTATTCAAGATCTGAATAGCAGGAGCCTTACGAATTACATTGCGGTACGTTTCGGTAATGTCCTGGGAAGCCGGGGTAGCGTTGTTCCTTATTTTAAAAAACAAATTGCCCGTGGTGGTCCGGTTACCATTACCGATCCGGAGATGACCCGGTTTTTTATGACGATTCCGGAAGCCGTACAACTGGTGATCCAGGCCGGGGCCTTTGGCCGGGGTGGTGAAGTCTTTATTTTGGATATGGGGGAACCGGTGAAAATCCTTGATTTAGCGAAAGAATTAATCCGGCTTTCCGGTTTCGTTCCCGATAAAGATATAAAAATTGAGTTTTCGGGAATTCGGCCGGGGGAGAAGATGACCGAAGAACTGTTGACCTTGGATGAAGGCGTTGGCGCCACCAAACACGAGCGGATTTTTACCACCCGGACAAAAGTGGTCGATGGTAATTTATTGACCGAACGGTTGGCGAAGTTAAAAGATAATTTGGGAAAAGAACGGTCCCTGCTTTTGGCCGGTTTGCAAAGTATTGTTATAGAATACCACCCATGGCGTTCCGGGATTCGGGCTGAGGTTTCAAACGAAAACGGTTAAATATGTCCTGGCAGCATTCAAAAGGCCGGGTACATTAATTATACAGATTAATATTAAAAAAAAGTTAAATTATTTTAAAACATTGTGTTAAGAAATTGCATAGAATTTGATTGTATGCTAAATTGATATGGAGAAACTTCCTGATTATTCCGAAAATCATCTTAGAGACTCTTGACAGTGTGAATAAAATAGAAGTTATTTTTATGGAGGTGGTTTGACTATGCTAAAAATATCACATCCAATAAGAAGTAAACTGTTTTATTTCGCGGATACATTTGTCATTGTAATATCATTATTGATTTCATGGTGGTATAAAAAGACGGTAGATACTCATTTTATAGCGTTTTTACCGGATTATTTGATGGTTTTGGCTGGAATTATTCCTATCTATTTATTGCTTTATTTTGCTTTTGATTTATATTCATCGAAACGGGGCCAAAGTTTTGGGGATGAATTTGTTAAACTGATTGAGGCCAATATTGTTGGATGTATAGTGCTTTTTTGCTTATTTTTTGTATTAAAGTTAACATTTGTATCCCGGTTGATTATTATTCAATTTGCAATTTTCAATACCATATTGGGTATTCTTGAACGTTATATATCGCGTTTTGCTTTAAAATATCTCCGGGCTAAAGGTTTTAATCTCCGCTATATGTTAATCATTGGCGCCGGGGATTTAGGGGTGCGCTTCTTAAAAAGAATCGAACGGCATCGTGAGTTTGGTTATTGTGTAATGGGTTTTTTGGATGATGATGTTAACAAACAAGGGGTTAAGATTGGAAAAACCAGTGTAATTGCCAAAATAGAGATGTTGGAGGATTACATAAGCAAAAACCATATCGATGAAGTGGTAATCGCTCTTCCCTTAGCTGCTTATGAAAAACTGGGATTCATTATTGAAATTTGTGAAAAATATGGGATTAAAGTATCGATTATACCCGACTATTACCGTTATATCCCGGCCAAACCCAAAGTTACCGAGATTGATGAAATGCCGTTGATTTATATCCGGGATATTCCACTGGATACCACTTTAAACCGGTTGATCAAAAGATGTTTTGATATTATAATATCGCTTATCTTAATCATTATGTCTTCACCACTGATGGTGCTTGTTGCCATGGGGGTCAAGCTTTCCTCACCCGGTCCCATTCTTTTTAAACAAAAACGGATTGGGTTGAACCGGAAGCCTTTTCATATGTTTAAATTTCGTTCCATGCGCGTTTCTAACGACGAAGTTGCCGCCACTACCTGGACTACGGCAAATGATCGGCGGCGGACAGCCATTGGTGAATTGATACGGAAAACCAGTCTGGATGAGCTCCCGCAGTTTTTTAACGTACTTATGGGTGATATGAGCATTATCGGCCCCCGGCCGGAACGCCCTCATTTTGTGAATCAATTTAAGGAAGCGATTCCCAATTATATGGTGAAGCATCAGGTCAAACCCGGAATTACGGGATGGGCACAGGTGAATGGCTGGCGCGGGGATACCTCTATTGAGGAGCGGATTAAGTGCGATCTTTATTACATAGAAAACTGGAGTTTGATGCTGGATATTAAGATTCTATTTATGACGGCTTTTAAGGGGTTGGTTAATAAGAATGCGTATTAAAAATCCCGCGTTCTAATGAAAAATGGAATTTAGATCTATCTTTTGTCATATTCAGTATAAAGAAACCACGCCCGCTTCACTTTTATTATTTATTATAAAAATAATAAATTTAACCGATTTATGCGCCTTTTTATAGGCGATTTCATTTGTCTGTCAACAGCAAGGTGAAAGGTTATCCAATGAAATCCGCTAAAGTATATATTCTAATTTTAAATTGGAACGGCTGGCGTGATACCATTGAATGTCTGGAGAGTGTTTTTAAGAGTAATTATGATTCTTTTCAGGTGATTGTTTGTGATAACAATTCCGGGGATAATTCAATCCAATATATCAAACAGTGGGCTGAAGACAGTTTGAAGTTAGATATACCGGAGGAAAGCCGGTTAAAACAGATTTTACTACCTCCGCTTAAAAAGCCGGTTACATATACCATATATGAAGAATTGGAAGTAACCGGTATTGAAAACCTGAAAAATCAGGATGCCCAAATGATTATTATTAAAAACCGGGGAAATTATGGGTTTGCCGGGGGAAATAATATTGGGTTACGTTATGTGTTAGCCCGAAATGATTATGACTATATTTGGATTTTAAACAATGATACAGTAGTTGAAAAGGAATCATTACGGAATATGGTTGAGTCTATGAAACAAGACCCCAAAATCGGCGCAATTGGATCAAAAGTGCTTTATTATAATGAACCGGATATTATTCAAACAAAAGCGGGTGGAGAATTTATCGAATATTTGGGTTATGTTAAGCAAATTGATTGGGGTAAAAAGGATTGTGGACATGAGGAGCGAAAATATAGGGTGGATTATATTACAGGTGCGAGTACTTTGGTGAGCCGTAAGGTACTTCAAACAGTCGGCTTAATCAATGAAGACTACTTTATGTATGCCGAAGATATTGATTGGTGCATCCGGATTCGCCAAAACGGATTTAAACTGGGTTATTGTCCCAATAGTCTTATTTGGCATAAAGAGGGAAGTACAGCCGGTTACCGGAGTCCTTTGGCGGAGTATTACTCTACTCGAAATATTTTAATCGTAATCCAAAGATTTTATAAGAAAAGTATTGTATCTGCTTTTTTGGTTTCACTAATGGTTAAAGTTCTTAATCGGCTTCTTCGGGGACAAGCTAAAAATTTGGTCTATATTTTACGGGCACATTGGGATTTTTTATGTGGCAAGTCCGGGATGCTGAAAGAAAAGAGTAATCTTGTATAAAAAAGACGCGATAATGAAACAAAGTATAATTCCAATATTGATGTTATCAGTCCGGGCAGATTATGGCGGAGGGCCAGAACATATGTTTCGTTTATGTTCTGTTTTATCCAACCATTTTCAAGTATATGTGACTTGTCCGAACGAAACTCCCTATTGGGAGCGATTTGTTTCATTAATTGGACAGGATCGAATGATCGAAATTCCCCATCGTAAATTTTCTTTGCCGGGTTTATTTCATTTAATACGATTTATTATTGCCCATGACATTTCAATTGTTCATTCTCATGGTAAAGGCGCCGGAATATATGGCAGATTATTATCGTTGTTTTTAAACCGGCCTTGTGTCCATACATTTCATGGAATTCATATTAATCAGTATTCCAGGCTTTTTCGTTTGATTTATATTAATTTAGAGCGTTTTTTGTCATGGTTTACTTCACGGTTGGTCGCGGTATCTCATGGTGAATATGCTATGATAAGGAAGTTGCGGTTATGTAATCCTCAAAAGTTAGTGGTAATAGAAAATGGGGTTGATATCCCACTTCAAATTATTGACGGTAAAGCGCTTTTTGCCAAAGAAAAACTTATCGTTTTAACGATGAGCCGTTTTAATTATCAAAAAAATACTGAATTGCTAATTCCGATTATCCAACAGATAGAAGCCCATCAAAGACTTGATAGATTTCAGTTTGTGATTCTCGGCTCGGGTGAAAATCAGGCAAGGCTTCAGGCGGAAGTTAACAAACTGAACATTGGCGCTGATTTGATTTTTCAAGGTGCAGTAGATAATCCCCAAGATTACTTGAAGTCATCGTTTTGTTATTTATCGACTTCGCGTTGGGAAGGTCTACCTCTAAGTGTCATTGAGGCAATGTCTTTCGGATTGCCTATTATAGCAACAGATGTGGTAGGGAATAATGATCTGGTTGTACATGGCAAGAACGGTTTTTTATATAATCTAGCAAATCCTGAAGATGCGGCAATGTATTTGCTTCAATTAGCGGATGATTTTGAACTTTGGCAAAAGTTTTCCGTTACAGCTAAAGATAATGTTATTAAGCGGTTTAGTCTGAAACAAATGGCTTCTAAAATCGAAATAGAATATATTAATTTGATCCGTGGAGGCGCGATTACGGAATGAAAACCGCTATTATTCATGAATGGCTGGTTAACTATGCCGGTTCGGAACGGGTTATCGAACAGATGCTGCAAGTTTATCCCGAAGCGGATTTATTCAGTATCATCGATTTCCTGCCGCAGGATCAGCGTGGTTTTATCCAAAATAAAAAGGTCACCACTTCGTTTATTCAACATATACCCATGGCGAAAAATAAATACCGTCAATACCTATCGTTAATGCCAATGGCTATTGAACAATTCGATCTTTCGGGGTACGATTTGGTTCTTTCCAGTTCCCACGCGGTTGCAAAAGGCGTATTAACCGGGCCGGATCAGTTGCATATATCGTATGTTCATACTCCGATTCGTTACGCGTGGGATTTACAACATCAGTATTTAAAAGAATCCGGTTTAAATAAAGGATTAAAAGGTTGGCTGGCGAAAAGAATGCTCCATGACATAAGACTTTGGGATTATCGAACCGCGAATGGAGTGGATGCATTTATTGCGAATTCCAAATTTATTGCCAGACGTATCTGGAAAGTCTATCGCCGGGAATCCACGGTCATTTATCCGCCGGTTGACGTGGATACTTTTTCTCCCGGGAAGATAAAAGAAGACTTTTATTTCACTGCCTCCCGATTAGTACCCTATAAAAAGATGGATTTGGTGGTTGAAGCTTTTTCACAAATGCCGGATAAAAAATTAATTGTTATTGGGGATGGCCCTGATTTTAATAAGGTTAAGATGAAGGCCGGTTCCAATGTTCAGATGTTAGGATATCAGCCTGCTTCATTGATGAGAGAATATATGCAAAAAGCCCGGGCATTCATTTTTGCGGCGGAGGAGGATTTTGGGATTACTCCTGTTGAAGCCCAAGCTTGTGGGACTCCGGTAATCGCTTATGGAAAGGGCGGAGTACTAGAGTCGATTCAGGGACTGGATAGTGACATGCCGACAGGAGTATTTTTCCCGGAACAAACGGTAGAGGCGATTAAAAAAGCAGTGGGGTATTTTGAGACGGCTGAAGGAAATATTAGCCCCCAAGCCTGCCGGGAGAACGCCTTGCGGTTTTCACCCAGTCGGTTCAGACGGGAATTTAAAGAATATGTGGAGAGTGAACGGGAACTTTTTAGGAAAAAGTGGTACTGAAGCGGAATTTAGGATGGGGTTGAAGAAGGATTTTTAAGAAGAATATCGCAAATATTACAAAAAGCAAATTATGTTATTGGTGAATAAATTATCATTACTTTATGTACTTATGATGGAGCAATTATGAGATGGAGTTCTTTTTAAAGCATTTTTGGAAGGATTAATAAATGAAAATATCAGTCATCGGAACAGGTTATGTTGGTCTAGTCAGTGGAAGTTGCCTTTCGGATTTCGGGTTATCCGTGATTTGCGTTGATATCGACAAGGCAAAGATCGAATTGCTTAAAAACGGTGAAATTCCTATATATGAACCCGGTTTGAAGGATTTTATCGAACGGAATACCCGGTATAAACGTTTGGAATTTACCACCGATATTCAATTTGCCGTTGAAAACAGTCAGGTCATTATGATTGCGGTGGGTACTCCCTCAAAAGAAGATGGAACGGCCGATTTGGGGGCAGTTTTTGAAGTTGCCAAAAATATTGGACAATATTTAAATGAATATAAAGTAGTCGTAGTTAAATCTACCGTTCCTTTAGGAACTAACCGTCAAATCCAAAGTATTATTGAGGCGGAGTTACAAAAACGAAAAATGACGGTTTCGTTTGACATGGTATCCAATCCGGAATTTTTACGCCAAGGGAGCGCTGCCCACGATTTTACGCATCCCGACCGAGTCGTCATCGGTGCTGAAAACCAAAAGGCTATTGATATTATGAAAGAGGTTTACCGGGTATTATTTCTTAATGAAACACCGTTTATTATCACCAATATTGAAACGGCCGAAATGATTAAATATGCCGCCAATGCTTTCTTAGCGACCAAAATTACCTTCATCAATGAAATCGCCAATTTGTGTGAAAACACCGGAGCAAATGTACAGCATGTCGCGAAAGCAATTGGTATGGACGGCCGGATTGGATCCAAATTTTTGCATCCGGGTCCAGGATTTGGGGGGAGTTGTTTTCCTAAAGATACTCTAGCTTTAAATACGATTGCCAAACAATATAATTCACCTCTCACCATTATTGAAGCGGTTATTCAGGCGAATTTAAAACAGAAACTACGGATGGTCACCAAAATTGAAAATGCCCTGGGAAACTTGACGGGAAAAACCATCGGCATGTTAGGATTAACCTTTAAACCCAATACCAATGATATGCGTGATGCGCCCTCTTTAACGATTATCAGTGAATTAACTAAAAGAGGAGCGCTGGTTAAAACCTTTGATCCGGAAGGAATGACGGATGCCAGGAAATATTTGGGCAATAATCAAGCCGTCATTTATTGCGATAACGAATATGAAGTAGCCAAAGGTTCCAACGCCATAGTTATCATTACGGAGTGGCACCAATTCCGAAAGTTAAATCTGGAGCAAATCAAAAGTTTATTGGCTGAGCCTTATTTCTTTGACTTACGAAATATTTATAACCGTGCGGAAGTTGAGCGGGAAGGTATGACTTACTTTGGAGTCGGTGTATGAGCGATCCTAAAAAAAGAATTCTGGTAACCGGCGCTGCCGGATTTATTGGCTTTCACTTGACCATGAGCTTGTTAAAGCATGGGTATGAAGTGATTGGGCTTGATAATTTAAACAATTATTATGATATTAACCTTAAAAAGGCACGTTTAGCCATTTTGGAGAAAGAACCGCAGTTTATTTTTGAAAAAGTTAATTTGGCGGATCAGCCGGAAATTAAGCGGGTGTTTTCAACCTACCGGCCACAGTGGGTCGTTAATCTGGCGGCGCAGGCCGGAGTCCGTTACAGTTTGGAAAATCCTTATGTTTATGGTGAATCCAATTTAACCGGTTTTTTAAATATCCTGGAGGGCTGCCGGAATGCCCAAGTGGAACATTTGGTTTACGCTTCGAGCAGCTCGGTCTATGGCGCCAATACCAAAATACCATTTTCCGTGCATGATAAGGTTGATCACCCGGTAAGTTTATATGCCGCCACTAAAAAAGCAAATGAGCTGATGGCACATACCTATAGCCATTTATACCAGCTTCCAACCACGGGACTTCGTTTTTTTACCGTCTATGGTCCATGGGGCCGTCCTGATATGGCATATTTTAAATTTACCAAAAATATTTTGGCTGGAGAGTCCATTGATGTCTTTAATTTCGGAAAAAACCGGCGCGATTTTACTTATATCGACGATATTGTCACTGGTATCATTAAGGTTCTAAACCGGATTCCAAAGGAAAATCCGGATTGGTCCGGCGTTAATCCGGATTGTGCCTCAAGTTCGGCGCCTTACCGGATCTATAATATCGGCAATAACAAACCCGTTGAGTTATTTTATTTTATCCGGGTACTGGAAGATTGTTTGGGAAAGAAGGCCATCTTGAACTTTTTACCGCCCCAGCCCGGGGATGTAATTGAGACTTATGCCGATATTGACGATCTGGTCGCGGAAACCGGATTCAAACCGCAAACATCCATTGAGCAAGGCATGACACGGTTCGTAGATTGGTATCAGGAATATTTTGGCTGTAGGTAATGAGCTGTAAAATGCAACAGTTTGAAAGGAGTTCTTATTTCGTTGGAGAAAACCATAGTTTATGAACCGAATTCTCGCCGGAAAATCGGCTTTTTTAAAGTCTGGGTTTTAATGTTCCACAATATTATCGCTTCAAGAGAGTTGATTTTTCAGCTTTTTAAACGCGATTTTTTAATGTCTTATAAAAAGTCTTTTTTGGGAATGGGTTGGATATTTATTTCCCCGATTATTGG